>JBDSDH010000125.1:0-21089 GCA_039920665.1 Ilumatobacteraceae bacterium | reverse complement strand
ACAGGCATCGCCCAACCAGGGAGTATCGGTCATCTCTGCGACGCTACTGATCGCGTCTCCTAGAGTGCGGACCCGACATGGACAGCCGCACATTTCTCGATCTTCACCCCAGCCACAATCCCTACCGATGGAGCCTGCCGGTGACCCAGACGCTGTCGACGTGGGGCGGGTTCCTGTTCGGGGGCTGTGGCCTCGGTGCAGCGATTTCAGCGATGGAACAGACGTCAGGTCGCGAGTGTGTCTGGGCGACGGGCCAATACCTCTCCTACGCCCGCCCAGGCGAAGTGATGGACATCGACGTGACAATCGCTGTCGAGGGCCATCAGATCACCCAGGCTCGGGCGGTGTGCCACGTCGGCAACCGCGAAATCCTGACGGTGAACGCAGCGCTCGGCTTCCGCGAGATCGAACTGGCCGGTCAGTGGGAGCAGATGCCCGACGTCGCCCCACCGGACCAGTGCGAGGTCCGTGAATACCGCGCCCCGTTCGAGGGAACAATCAACGAACGGCTTGAACAGCGGATGGTGAAGGGCCGATCGCTCGAGAGCCTCGATGGCAGCCTCGGGGATGGGCGGACCCAGTTGTGGGCCCGGATCCCCGGTGTCATCGACGGTGTCGACGCAACGACGCTTGCGATCCTCGGTGACTTCGTTCCAATGGCGGTCGGCCAGGCACTCGGCGTTCGCGGCGGCGGTAACAGTCTCGACAACACGTTGCGGGTGGCCAAGCTGGTGCCGACCGAATGGGTGCTGCTCGACATCCAGGTGCACGCTGTCGGGAGGGGCTTCGGCCACGGGCTGGTGCAGATGTTCGCCGAGGACGGCACGTTGCTCGCAACCGCCAGTCAGAGTTGCATCGTCCGTTTCTGGAAGGGTGACGTGGAACAGGAATTGGGCCGTCGAATCGGCGCTGCGAACGCAGCGTCCAAGGAGAACGCGACTGGATCCTGACTCACGCCCAGCCATCGTCGCCCGACATCGAAGGAACTTGCCATGACCGACGCCACTGCTCCCGTCCCTCCCCAACGCCCCGGCATGACCGTGCCGCTGCCGGGGCCCCTGCACAGCCACCGCGACAAGCTCGGCGAGTTGGCCGATCTCGGCTACACCGACATCTGGTCCGCAGAGAGCGATGGTGCCGATGCGTTCACGCCGCTCGCGATGGCGGCGGCGTGGGAGCCGCGGCTGCGACTCGGCACGGCCATCGTGCCGGCCTACACCCGCTCTCCGGCCTGTTTCGCGCAGAGCGTCGCCAGTATGGCTGATGCCGCGCCTGGTCGATTCGCGATCGGTATCGGGTCCAGCAGCAACGTGATCGTCGAGCGGTGGAATGGCATCCCGTTCGTCGAGCCGTACAAGAAGGTTCGCGACGTGGTGCGGTTCCTCAAAGATGCCCTGAGCGGCGAGAAGGTCGCCAAGAAATACGACACGTTCGAGGTCAATGGATTCCGACTCGGTGTGCGCCCGGAGCAGCAACCTCAGATCCTGGTCGCTGGGTTGCGCGAGGGCATGCTGAGGCTCGCAGCCCGCGAAGCCGATGGCGCGATCATCAACTGGCTCTCGGCCGACGACGTCACCAAGGTCGCGGCCGTCGTGAACGAGGCATCGGGTGGCGTGCCCAAAGAGATCGTCTGCCGGATCTTCGTCTGTCCGAGCGAGAACGCCGACGTCGTGCGCGCCGCCGGACGATTCGCAATCGCGGCTTACCTCAACGTGCCCGTGTACGCCGCGTTCCACGAATGGCTCGGCCGCGGGCCGTTACTGCAGCCAATGTGGGATGCCTGGAAGGCTGGTGACCGCAAGGCGGCGCTGGCGGCGATCCCGGATGAGGTCGTGGACGACATCCTGGTCCACGGCTCGCCGGCCCAGTGCCGGGCCACGATCCAGCGGTACTTCGACAACGGCGTCACCACGACATCGTTGGCGATCCTTGGCCTGGATCCTGACCTCAAGCACTGGCAGGCCGTCCGGGATCTGGCGCCGAGCGCCAGCTGACCGGACGAGCACACCTGAGTGGGGCTCAGGCGGCGATCTGGCGATTGATCGGGCGGGCCAGCGGGCGCCTGCCCTCGACCGTCAGGTTGCGTTGCGCAGCCTGCTCGCTGAGCTGGGCCCGGAGGGCTGCGATGTGGGCCAGTCCCGACCGTCGGGTGCGCTCGTCGATGCGGAACTGAAAGGGCACCTCCGTCGTGCCGAGCAACGTGAGTTGCTCCGGCACCGGGATGACGCTGGTGGTGGAATCGTCGATGGTGGCTGTCGTGGCGGTGGCGGTGCCGGTCGTGCTCATGTCATCAGCGTGCCAGAGGGGTGTGACAGCCATCTGACCTGGTGTTGTATAAGGTTTCAATCGCCGGAAATGGGTCGATCAGCCGACTCTGACCACCGAGATCACGACCGCCAGGACCGATACGGCGACGGGGGCTGCATACGTGGCCCACTTCGGGAACGGCTTCCATTTCGGGGCCATCATCACCACACCACAGACCGCACCCGCGATCACCCCGCCGATATGGCCACCGATCGAGATGCCGAGCGAGCTGCCGAGGACGAACGTGATCACGAGGTTGAGCACGAGCGTGCGGCCGATGCCGGTCTGGAAGATGTTGATGCCCTGGCGATGCATGCTGATCGCAGCGGCACCCATCAGCCCGAAAACCGCGCCGGACGCGCCGCCGGAGATGCCGATATCGGTGAACAGCAGCACTCCAGCGGACCCACCGAGCAACGAGGCCATGTAGAGCAGAGCGAACCGGGTCCGGCCGAGCTCTCGCTCGAGCAGTTGGCCGAGCAGGTACAGCAGGTACATGTTGAGCGCGATGTGGAGAATCCCGAAGTGGAGGAACCCGCTGGTGACGAGGCGGTACCACTCGTTGTCACCATTGCCCAACCGACCTGCCCCATCGATCCCATAGTGCAGGATCTGTCGGTTGAGACCCAGATCGACCTGACGGTTGCTGACGCCGCCGCCGCCGCCGAAGCCGCTGGTGAGTGTCTTGAAATCACCCGCGGCCACCCACAAGAACACGGCAACATTGATCGCGATGATGGCATTGGTGATCAGGGCGGGCTGCTTGGCGTTGGCGTACTTGATTCGGGTCTTGACATCCGGGCGGGCGGCCTTGGCGCAGTCGACGCAGTGCGATCCGACCTGGGCCTGCACCAAACATTCGCTGCAAGCGGGTTTACCGCAGCGGGTGCAGTGCCGGCCGGTCTCGCGGTTGGGATGGCGGTAGCAATGAGTCAGCGTCGGCGGCTGAGGAATCGACATTCGCCCAGGGTATCGGCCGTCAGCGTGGCGTTTCGGGCGCTCTCGGCGCTTCCGGGGTCAACTCGTCGTCCCGGCCGGCAAGCCACCACCGCCGCAGCGGCGCCCATGCGTAGATGCCGGTGTCGTGGCCGTCGCTCCACGAGATCGACACACCCCACGCCCCCGCGAAGTTGGCATCGGTGATCTGGATCGTGTCCGGCCGACCCGGGCGTGGCCACGCGATCTCGCCCCGTTCACGCAGTCCGCGACACGTCGCACACGGACATGACGCGCGCAGTTCGGCAACCGGGAAGACGCAGACCAGTCCATCGTCGAACGTGATCGTGACACTCTCGGTTCGTTCGATCGTGACATCGACCACGTCAGCTGCGTCGACCGTGTCAGCCGTGTCAGTCGTGTCAGTCGTGTCAGCCACATCGGTCACATCAACGTCGTCTGCCTGGTCGTGATGTTCGTCGCCGTGGGTCATCCCGCGCAGTGTACGAGGCGCCAACAGGCTGTCGACAGCCCGTGGAGTCCCATGTGGCCACCCAGGGGCTGTCGACAGCCCCTGGAGTCCCACGATGTCGGCACCCCGGCTTCAAGGGCGACGTCAGAGGTTGGCGTCAGAGGATGGCGCCGAGCACGACGGCGACGAGGACCACGGCGACGATCAGGCCGTTGTAGGCGGTATGTGCTCGAGCCGATTCGAGGGTTGCCGCTTCGCCCGATCGGCTCACCCGAAACGCTCCCAGATAGCTCACCATGAAGTACGCGCCACCGATACTGAGCGCCAGTGCCGTACCGATCGGAATGCCGATCAGGGCGTGGACCAGGCCGAACTGGACCACCTTGACGACTCGCTTGTTGCGACTCCAGCCCTGCGCCCCCGTGCGGAACATCCGCTCCTCGGCGTATGCAAACAGGGGAAGGGCCGGGATCAGCAGCGCCATGAACACCGCCGGGACGAGCCACTCCCACACCGTGCCGGCGGTGGATTCGCTCGATCCGAAGACCGGGTTGCCTTCGCCGCCGAATGCCGACCACCATCCCCAATCGAGACCGGGTATCTGGGTCAGCGCCGTCGCTGCGAGTACAACAGCCGTCAACACCAACGGCACCGGCCAGATGTGGCGCCAACCGATCTGGCTGACGATCCGACGAACCAGCGACCTGCCGTCAGCCGCGAGCGATCGCTTGAGCCCGGTGGCCAGTCGGACACCGACAAACGCGAGCACCGCAACCGTGGCGAGATCAGTGATGCGGTCGGACACGCCGCGAGTGTACGGAGGCGGTCAGACTGACCGGGTAGCAGCGGCACCAGCACCAGTGACTGCGGCAGCAGCGGCAACAACCGACGACAACTGAGACAACACACGACGAGGAGTCTTCCAAATGGCATGGGATTTCGAGACCGAGCCCGAGTTCGAGGCCAAGCTGGCATGGATGCGCACGTTCCTGCGCGACGAGATCATCCCGCTGGAGACCCTGACCGAGGAGTTCCGGGCACCCGGTGGACGCGAGTTGTTCGCTCGCATCACGGCCCCCCTGAAAGCCGAGGTCAAGGCCCACGGCCTGTGGGCAGCGCACCTGCCACCCGACATGGGTGGGATGGGGTTCGGACAGGTCAAGCTGGGCCTGATGCACGAGATCCTCGGGCAGTGCGCCTATGGCCCGAGCATCTTCGGCAACAACGCACCCGACAGCGGGAATGCCGAGTTGTTGAGCGTCGGGGGCACCCAGGCACAGCGTGATCAGTGGATGACGCCGTTGCTCGACGGCACGCTCCGCAGTTGTTTCAGCATGACCGAGCCCGGTGCCGGCGCCGACCCGACGCTGCTCACAACGACAGCGATGCGCGATGGTGACGAATGGGTGATCAACGGTCACAAGTGGTTTTCCTCCAATGCGTCGGTTGCCGACTTCCTGATCGTGATGTGCAAGACCGGTGACTCCTCACCAGGGGCTGGGCGCGACGGTGCCTACAAGGCGTTCTCGATGATCATCGTCCCCACCAACACCTCGGGCGTGAACATCGTGCGTGATGTGCCGACGATGGGCGATCCCGACCACAAGACCGGTGAGCCCGGAGGCCACGCGGAGATTCTGTACGAGAACGTGCGCGTGCCGTTCGACAACATCGTCGGCGGCGAGGACGGCATCGGCCAAGGCTTCGCACTTGCTCAGAAGCGGCTCGGACCGGGTCGGATCCACCACGCAATGCGGTGGTTGGGCCAGAGCCAGCGGGCGTTCGATCTGCTCTGCGAACGGGCGCTCACCCGCTATACCCATGGCAGCCTGCTCGCCGAGAAGCAGATGATTCAGGACTGGATCGCGGAGAGTTACGCCGAGATGCAGGCAGCACGGCTGTTGACGCTGCAGGCCGCTTGGAAGATGGATCAGCTGCACGAGCAGGGCCGCCACCACAGCGACGCCCGGGTCGAGATCGGCGTGATCAAGTTCTGGGGTGCGAAGGTGCTCTACAACGTGATCGACCGAGCGATCCAGATCCACGGCAGCCTCGGTTACACGACTGACCTTCCGCTCGAATCGATGTACCGTCACGCGCGCGCGGCGCGCATCTACGACGGCCCGGACGAGGTCCACAAGGTCACCGTCGCCCGTCAGGTGCTCAAGCGTTACCGCGGCGCCGACCCGTCGATCGAGCACGTTCCGACCCGCCGAATCGCGGCGTTGGAGAAGTTCGCCGACTACCTCGACGAGGTCGCGATCAACACCTGACGCTCGGGCGGATGGGAACGTCCGTCAGGTGAGTCGGACTCGCGCTGATTCGGCAAAGGCCGCCGCCGGGCACGGCTCACCGAACAGGTATCCCTGAGCCATGTCACAGCCGAGCATCTTGAGCCGGTACAACTGGTCCGGGCCAGTGACCCATTCGGCCACGACCTCCATGTCGAGCGCATGCGCGAGTTGGATGATCGAGCGGATGATCGGATCGTTGTTGCTGCCGTCGCTCATTCCGAGCGTGGACGCAATTGTTCCGTCGAGCTTGAGCACGTCGGCGTTGGAGTCGCGCAACGCCGTCAACGACGACACGCCCGTGCCGAAGCTGTCGAGGGCAATGCTGACGCCGAATCGGCGTAGCGCTTGCAATGCGCGCAGCGTGGTTGGTTGGTTGCCGTAGAGCGTGGTCTCGTCGAAATCGAGGGTGAGTTGCTGGGGGAGCAAGTCGAGGCTGCGGATCGTCGAGATCACCCGGTCGACGAACGATCCATCGCTGAGTTGGCGGCCGCTGACGTTGACATGCACGCTGAAGGCGCGCTCGACCAGCTCGGCATCGATCCATGCTCTGGCATCGACACACGCCTGTCGGATCACCCAGTCGCCCATCGGCACGATCACGCCGCTCTCTTCGGCGAGGTGGATGAACTCGCGCGGCAGCAGCAGTCCCCGCTCGGGGTGGTGCCACCGCAACAGCGCTTCGGCCCCGATCATCCGACCGGTGTGGGTGGAGACGATTGGCTGATAGGCGAGCCGCATCTCGTCGGCGGCGATTGCCTGCTCGAGTGCGGTCGACAGTTGCTTACGGTCGCGAGCGATGCGCATCATCTCGCTGGTGAACAACTCCGACCTCGATCGGCCCCGTTGCTTGGCCCGGTACATCGCGGTGTCGGCGTTGCGCACAAGTGCCACTGCGTCCTCGGCGAACGAGACGTCGATGGTGTGATCCGCACTGGACAGGGCGACACCGATGCTGACGCTGATCTCGACCTCGATGCCATTGAGCATCACCCGACCCGTGAGCGATTGGCGGACTCGTTCGGCGAGTTCGAGAGACGTCTGCTCATCGATGTTGCCTTCGCACATCACGACGAACTCGTCGCCGCCAATGCGGGCAATGACGTCGGCAGGACGCGTCGCCGACGCCAGTCGACCGGCCACGCTGGCCAGCAGCAGGTCGCCGACATCGTGCCCGGAACCGTCATTGACGTCTTTGAGCCGGTCGAGATCGAGGAACAGCACACCCACCTGTTGGCGGTTGTGCACACCGCGCTCGAGAGCATCGGCCAGGGTGCGGAGCAACAACGTGCGATTGGGGAGCCCAGTGAGCGCATCGTGGCTCGCTTGGTGGGCGAGCGCTGCTTGCAGTTGGCGGGCGGACGTGACATCGCGGATTTGTCCGGCCCAGAATTCGATCGCCCCATCGCCCGCATGCTGGACGTACACCGTGCATTCGAGGGTGCGGTTCAGGCCATCCGGCCCTCGGTAGACGGCCTCGCCGGTCCAGTCGCCGCTGACGGGATTGTCGACGACCTCGCGAGGGATCTGATCGCGCAGGGTCTGCAGCAGCGAGCGCATGGCCGGCTCGCGGACGAGATCGACGGCGTCACGGACGCCGAACAGGGCGCGGGCGGCCTGGTTGGTGAAGGTCGGCGAACCGTGACGATCGATCACAAGCACCGCGTCGGAGCTGGCTTCGAGCAGCTTGGTGAGTCGCTGGCTCAGTTGACGCTGATGGACTTCCTCGGTGATATCGGTGACACACCCGCGGTATCCGACGTGTTGGCCGAACAGGTCGCGCTTGGCGTTGGTGTCGAGCCGCAACCACAGCAGTCGACCATCGGCGGTCCACACCCGAAAGCTGATGGTGATCGGCTCGCCGAGCTCACGCAACCGCCGCCAAGCGAGTTCGGCCGCGGCCCGATCACCCGGATGAGCGTTGGCCCAGGGTGCAGAACCGACCGACAGCGCGGCTCCGCTGAGCGCCAGCAAACGGAAGGAGTCGTCGGCCGATGTCAATCGGCCTGTCATGTCCGTCTCGAACATCCCAACGGGAAGCGCGGTCATCAGTGGGCTGTCCCTTCCCGTCGAGTTGTGGACCATGTCTAGCCGAACAGCACCCTGTTCAGGCTCAAGTTCTGGTCAATTTCCGGGGTACACACCAGTTCGGTGCGTCACCGAAAGTGCCACCGCGTCAATCGCCGCCTGGAGATCTGCCGCCGAGGATCCAGTGGGCAACTGGAGGTGTTCGCCGAGCGCATACAGGCTGAACAGGTAGTGGTGGGGAGCGCCTGCCGGTGGACAGGGTCCGCGCCAACCAATGTTCGCCTCGTCGGCATTCACGAGGGTGGTCGCCGTCGCGGCCGTCCCGCTCTCGATCGAGGTGGTTGTCGCGGCGGGCACAGCCGCCGAACCGAAATCGTTGATGGCTTCGATCGCTCCGACGGGGACCGAGTTCTCGCCGATGAACGGATCGGTCGGGTCGAGCCCGGCGATCACCCAGTGGACGAAATTGTCGGCATCGGTGTCGGTGACGACGATGGCCATCTCAACTGCATCGGCGGGGGCGCCGAGCCAGCTGACGCCGGGTTGGATGTCGGCGCCATCGCAGGTGTAGCGGGGATCGATGGCCCCGCCGTCTTGCCACGGCAGGTTGAGCACGAACGCGAGGGCGGGAGTATCGAGCGCCGGGTCGATGCCACTGAGTGATCCGGGATCGGCGACGACATCACCGGGAACCGTCGATGTGGTGGTGGTGGTGTAGACGCTGGCGGTCTGGTCGGGACCTGGTTCGCGCAGCGTCCGTCCGTCATCGTTGCATGCGACGAACATGGTGACCGAGCAAGCAGCGAGGACGAGGAGAGGTCTGGCGTTTCGCACGGCGTGGAGCCTACGAGATCGCTCGGGTCAGGGGCAGGGCAGGCGGTAGCGTTGTTCGGGTGACTGAACAGCGGCGATGCATTCTCACCATCCACGCCCACCCCGACGACGAAGCATCCAAGGGTGCGCCCACGATTGCGATGTACCACGATCGTGGTGATCACACGGTGCTCGTGTGCGCCACCGGTGGCGAAGAGGGCGACCTCCAGAACCCCGCACTGCGCGAGCCGGGCCAGCCGTTCCACGACCTGACTCCCGAGCAGGAAAAGGAGAGGTTGGCCGAACTGCGGCCGGCTGAACTCGCCGAATCGGCCCGCATCATCGGTTTCGACGAAGTCGTGATGCTCGGCTACCGAGACTCCGGCATGGTCGATACCGAACCGAACAACAATTCGACGTCGTTCCACATGGCTCCGATGGACGAAGCGATCGGGCGGTTCGTCGAGATCATCCGCCGCACCAAGCCGCAGGTCATCATCACCTACAACGACGATCAGAAGGGCTACCCACACCCCGATCATCTGAAGGTCCACGACATCTCTGTGCCGGCTTTCGAACGCGCCGGCGACCCGACGTGGTATCCGGAACTCGGCGAGCCATGGCAGCCTTCCAAGTTGTATTACACGGTCTGGTCGCGGGCTCGGATGGTGGCCGTGCACGATGCGCTGATTCGTCTGCGAGGTGAGTCCCCGTACGACGAGGAATGGTTCGCCAAGCGGTCAGGCAACGACGACGAGCGGATCACCACTAAGCTCGACGTCGGCCAGTACCTCTGGGCTCGATCCGGTGCGCTGCGCGCGCATGCAACACAGGTCGATCCAACTCAGGCGTTCTGGTTCGGACTGGGCGACGACGAACTCGCCGATGTGTACCCGTACGAAGACTGGGTGCTTGCCCGTTCGACGGTCGGACTGGTGCCAGACGGCGAGATCGAGACCGATCTGTTCGAGCGGATCGACGTGGGTGACGTGGACGCCGACATCGCTGTGGCGTCATGACCACCGTGCAGTATCGGGTGGCGTTCGGCAAGAAGGACGAGGCCGTCGAGGGTTCCGACGGCGCCGAACTGGTGATCTCCGTCGCCGCCGCGGATGTCGGCCTCGATCCCACCGTTGCGTTCATGCGCGGCAAGCTGAAGTCGGTCGGCTCCACCGGAGCGTTGTTCGAGTTGCTCAAGTCCGGTGAGGTCTCCGCGATCCTGCAACGCCTCGGGACGCGCTGACCGTCCGCTGTCGGGCGCTACGCGGTCGTCTGAGCGCGCATGACATCGCGCAGGGCTCGGTAGCCGATGACCGTGGCGCCGCTGGCAGCGAGCAGATCGCGAAGGTGGCGATCGTTGGTGACCAGATCGAGGTCGTCGATCCAACCTTGGGCCGACGAGCTGATCGCGCGGACCTCGGGGGTGTCGATCGCCGGCTGGACATGGATCTCGGTGACTCCGGCAGGCAGATGTCGGACGGCTTCGTAGACGCGGTCGCGGCTGCCCGCCCGCCAGTCGTGATCGAAGTGATCGGGGAACACGACACCCTCCCCCGCGGCGAGATCGCGGAACGGAAACCCGGCCTGATCCTTGGTGATCGTCGAGGGCAGACGAATCGGGAGCCGAAATTCGACCGCGAGTTCGAGATAGACGTCGAAGAACTCGGGCCGCAGTGTGATCGCGGTGAGGTGCGGGGCGAGGTGAGTGACATCGATGTCCCACGCCAGAGCCCGTTCGATCTGGGCCCGACACTCGCGCAGCACCTCTTCCGGATCAGCGTGCTCCCAGAGATCGTCGACGCTGCGCGGAAACCCCGCCTCGCCACTGTGCAACGACGGGGCGTGGGTGATGGGACCCCAGCGATAGGTGGGGTGTTCGCAGTTGAGCGTGAGGTGGACGCCGATGTCGTCGGTGGGCGAGTAGCGCACGGCAGCATCGCGTGCCCACGGCGCCGGCACCATCAGCGATGCGCACGAGGCGATGCCACCGTGGAGCGCAGCGTAGACGCCCTCGTTGGCGGCATGACACAAGCCGAGGTCGTCGCAGGAAATGATGACCAGACGGTCGTCGGCGGTGTATCCAAGACGCTCAGCGAGAGTTTGCATCGGTGGCGACGCTATCCGGAACAGCCGCCCCAGAGACCCTGATCAGCGGCTTCGGCATCGCGTGCGGCCTGCACGAAGTCGGTTGCGAACGTGACGTTCGGGGGGATGGTCAGCGGCTTGGCGTAACCGCCGGCAACGATCGCAAGGTTGACGAACAAGCCGTCGTTGCTGCGATAGACGTACCCGAGCAATCGCCCGTAGACGTCGCGCGCCTCGACATCACGGACCACCTGCACCAACGTGCCTTCGGGCAACAGGCCGTGGGTGAAGTCGCTGGCTTCCGGGCCGAAGCACTGGATCGGCGTGTTGGGTTTCTTGGTCTCTGGGGTGTCGATCCCGATCAGCCGGACGCGCTCGACGTCGCCACGAAAGCTGATGTCGATCGTGTCGCCGTCGATGACGCGGTCGACCGTTCCGTTGGGTTGGAGTGCCGGAGGGTTCGAGTTGGCGGTGGTGGTTATGGAGGCAGCTTGTGAGTTGCCTCCACATGCGGCGGCCAACACCACGAGCCAGCCAGGCCACAGCTTCATTGCCTGCAGTTCTATCGCTCGGATCGGCTGGTGTCGCTAGATTCAGCGAAATGGCTGCAGCACCGGTGGGAGAAACCGAAGTCCGCGTCGCGTTGACGGCACTCGGTGTGGATCACGAGATCGTCGATTGCGATCCAGCTCTGGCCGACACCGCCGCATTCTGCGCGGCGTACGGTTACCTGCCCGATGATTCGGCCAACACGATCATCGTGATCGGTAAATCTGATCCGCCGAAATACGCCGCGTGTGTGGTGCTGGCCACCACTCGGCTCGACGTGAACCGAGTCGTTCGCCACCGGTTCGGCACCAAGAAGGCATCGTTCGCGGCAGGCGAGCAGACCCAAGAGATCACCGGGATGATGATCGGCGGGGTCACTCCGTTCGCGTTGCCGGCCGACCTGCCGATCTGGGTCGACTCTCGCGTCATCGAGCGCCAGCGTTTGCTGTTCGGTGGTGGCAGCCGGAGCTGCAAGGTGGTCGGTCCGCCGGAACTGCTGACCACACAGCCCAATGTCGAAGTCGTCGAAGGTCTGGCCTTCGTCCCTGAGTCAACCTGATCAAACCGCCCACGGACGCATCGCTGGGCGCGAAGACTTGCGGCACGTGAGCGGCACGCAGTTGGCGGAAAGGGCGCCCATGGTCCCGGAAACCACCGTGCCACGGGGAAAGTCGGGTACATGGGCGCCCTTTCCACCCTGCGTGAGGGTGGTCAGATGCGTTCGATGATGGTGCCGGTGCCGAGTCCGCCACCACAGCACATGCTGATCAATCCGTATTTGCCGTCGGTGCGCTCGAGTTCGTAGAGCGCCTTGGTGATCAGGAACGCGCCGGTGCCGCCGAGCGGGTGACCAAGTGCGATCGCGCCGCCGTTCGGGTTGGTCTTGTCGAGATCGGCTCCGACTTCTTTGGCCCATGCGAGCACGACCGAGGCGAAGGCCTCGTTGATCTCGAACACGTCGATTTCGTCGATCGAGATGCCGGTGCGGGCGAGCAGCTTCTGGGTCGCATCGATCGGTCCGGTGAGCATCAGTACGGGATCGGTGCCGACCAGGCACGTGTCGACGATGCGGGCCCGAGGCGTGAGGCCGAGCTCGGCGGCTCTCTCCTCGGTCATGATCAACACGGCGGCAGCGCCGTCGCTGATCTGCGATGCGTTGCCGGCCGTGTGCACCCCGTTCTCGCGGGCAACGGGCTTGAGCGAGGCGAGCTTCTCGATCGTGGTCTCGCGGAGGCCTTCGTCCTTGGTGACGGTGTGGGTGGTGTCAGCGAGCTTGCCGTCGTCACCTCGGTCGCGGGCGATCACGGGGATGATCTGGCCCGAGAACCGGTCCTCTTCCCAGGCCTTGATCGCGCGCTGCTGGCTGGCGAGGCCGAAGGCATCGGTGTCCTCGCGGGTGATGCCCCACTTGTCGGCGATCCGCTCGGCGCCCTCGAACTGCGACGTCATCTCGTACTGCGCGAAATACGGCTTCGGGATCGGGACGCCGAGCCCGAGTGCCTTGTTGCCGGCCGCACCAATTGGCACACGGCTCATCGACTCGACGCCACAGGCGATCGCGATGTCGACCACGCCCGCGCCGACGAGCGCGGCGGCGAGGCCGGTGGCCTGCTGGCTGGAACCGCACTGGGTGTCGACCGTGGTGTTCGGCACCGACGCAGGCAGCCCGGCTGCGAGCCAGGCGGTACGCCCGATGTTGAATGCCTGCTCGCCGACCTGGCTGACGTTGCCCGTGACGACCTGGCCGACGAGCGCCGGGTCGATGCCCGTGCGGTCGATCAGCGCCTTCTGGACCAGGCCGAGCAACTCCGCCGGATGCACGGTGGACAATCCGCCGTTGCGCTTGCCGATCGGTGTGCGGACGGCATCGACAATGACAACATTGCTCTTGGGGGTATTCGTGGGGTGGCTCGTCATGACCGCAAGCTACCCGGGCGTGTCATGCTGAGGACGTGCCAGAGCAACCCCAGACGTTCGTGTCCCTTGTCATCCCGCCGGTCCAGTCGTTGGCGATTCACCACTACGTCCATGTCGTTGGCACGAGTGTGTGGATCCACGACCAACCGGCCGACGACTCGTGGGGCCGTCACTTCCTCGGCGTGCTCGATGGCGCAGCAATGTGGGGTGTCGATGTTCCCTTCGGCGAGGATCCGGCCGATGGCGCAGCGACCGATCTCTTCAGCTATTTCGGTCGCGCCTCGGAGATCGAGTGGATGCTGGCCGGCCGTGCCGTTCAGATCGTCGAGTGGGCCCGCACCCACCGCTTCTGCGGTCGTTGCGGAACACCGAACGAACTGCGCGACAACGAACGGGCGATGCAATGTCCGGCGTGCAAGCTGATGGCGTTCCCGCGACTGGCCCCAGCGATGATCACCCTGATCACCCGTGGCGAGGGCGATGACCAAGAAGCACTGCTTGCCCAAGGCGTGCAGTTCCGAGGCCCGATGTACAGCTGCCTCGCCGGCTTTGTCGAGCCCGGAGAATCGCTCGAGGGAGCGGTGGTGCGCGAGGTGCGTGAAGAGGTGGGCATCGAGGTTGGCAACGTTCGCTACTGGGGCAGTCAGCCGTGGCCGTTCCCGCACAGCCTGATGCTCGGCTTCCACGCCGAATGGCAGAGCGGCGAAATCGAGTGTGATCCGAGCGAGATTCTCGATGCCAACTGGTACCGCCGCGACAACCTGCCCAACATCCCGCCCCGGATCAGCATTGCCCGCAAGCTGATCGACGCCTGGCTCGAAGGCAGCGTCTGACCTGCCCCCTCGTTTCGCGAGGAGTGGTGACCCCTGGAGGGTCACAACTCGCGCAAACAACTGCAAGCGCAACGCTTACTCGATTTTCAATGTCGTGAAACGACCACCTTGGGGGCCGATCTCTTCGGGAAACAGTCGGGGGACGGTTCGCGGCTGACAGGATGACTACGCCAGCTTGTCGGCGAACCAATCCAGGATGATCTCGGCTCGCTGGCATCGATGCACCGGCGAGCCGGCTCGCGACAGCTCGTGGGTCTCGCCGGGGAAGCGGTAGAAGGTGACGTCGCGGTGCAGCATCCGCAGCGCCATGAACAGCTCTTCGGCCTGCGAGATCGGGCAGCGCAGATCATCTTCGCTGTGGATGATGAGCATCGGCACGGTGATGTTGCGGACGTGGCGAATCGGTGACATCCGCTCGTACTCGTCGGGGGCCTCGATGTGGCTCGGCCCGTGCTCGACGCGGAACACGCTGCCGATGTCGCTGCTCCATTCTTCGCTGAGCATGTTGTTGACTGCTCGCTCGCTGCAGATCCCCTTGAACCGGTCCCCGTGCAGTCCGGCCAGCATCGTCGCCATGTAGCCGCCGTAACTGCCACCCTGCATCCCGACCCGATTGCGGTCGCAGAACGAGTAGTTGTCGAGCGCGGCGTCGAGCACGGCGAGTATGTCGTCGACGTCGACAGATCCCCAACCGGTTCCGGGTGCAACCGGGTGTTTCGGCCCGAGGATCGCTTGGCCCCACGACTGCTCGCGGCCGCTCGCCCCGCGAGGGTTGCTCATCACGACGACAAACCCGGCTGCGGCCTGGAACTGGGCCTCGTCGAAGAACGTCTCGCCGTACTGGGTGTGCGGTCCACCGTGGACATTGAGGATGACGGGATAGGACTTGGCCGGATCGAAATCGACCGGACGCATGATCCAGGCGTCGATTTCGAGCGTGGCGTCGGTGGTTGGGACGGTGAAGTGCTCCCACGGCAGCGGCTTCACTGCCGACGTGTATCGATCGCTGAGGTGGGTGAGTCGGGTCTCGACGCCACCGAGGGACACGTACAATTCGGGCGGAGTGTCGACATCGCTGACCACGAATGCGAGCGTCCCGTTTGCGTAGTCCCACGAGCGCACCCAGCGGGCGCCCTCGGTGAGCGGAGACGGTGGGTGGGCGGCGGTGTGGCTGATGGTGTACACGTGGCAGCGACCGCGATCCTCCGCGCTCGCCAGCAGCGAGTCGTCGCCGACCCACACCGGAGCGATCGGCCCGCTGGTGGTGACGAACGTGCGGTCCAGATCCTTGCTGACCCATCGCAACTCGCCGGTTGCCAGTGTGATGACGCCGACATGAGCGTTCTGCGGGTCGGTGTTGGGATCGTCGTTGCCGATGAACGCGACGCGCGCTCCATCGTGGGACACCGACGGCAGGAAGTAGTTGCCGGTCTGGTGGGTGATCTCGACGATCTCGCCGTCCAGCGGCACGATGTACAGGTCGGTGGCGAGGTCGAGGTCCCACGTGTCGTGGCGCTGGGCGGCGGTGAGCACGCCGCTGCCGTCGGCGAGCCAGGACGTGCCGTCGTGTTGGAACGGTCCGGGAGTGAGATTGCGTGGTGCTGCGGTTCCATCTGCCGGGACCACGTAGATGTGTGACGGTCGGTCGAAGATCCAGCCTTCGCCGTTGAGCTTGGCGAAGAAGCGCTCGATCTTGCGAGGCGATTGCCAACTCTCGTCCTCGGCTTCGTATCGAGCGTCCTGAGTCCGGCTGACGAACGCGACCATCGAGCCGTCCGGACTGAACGACACGTCGCTGAGCCCGTCTTTCATCGTTGCGATCGTGTGCACTTCGCCGGGGCCACCCATCGGCAGGATGTGCAGTGTCGCTTCGCCCTTCTTCTCGCTGCGCGCCGACACGAAAGCGAGGCTGCTGCCGTCCGGCGACCACGTTGGTTGCGACTCGTGCTTGTCGCCGTTGGTGAGAGGGCGTGGCGGCTTGCTGTTGTCGGCCATTGCCAACCACAACTGCGCTCGGCTCTTGTTCTTGACGAAGTCGACCTTAGTGACCACAAACGCGATCTGGGTGCCGTCGGGCGACACCGCTGGGCTTGCGGCGGCGACGACACCGCCGATGATGTGTTCGGCGATCTCGGCGTGCTTGCTGGTTGCGGGTTCACTCATTGACCCGACGGTACACGCGCTGTCACGCCTCGTCGGGACGTCGCACCCCGCAATACGTTGCCAGGCATGGATCTCGGAAAGCTTGGCCTGTGGACGTTCCAACTCGACGTACAGCCCGCCGCGCAAGCACGCGACGCGGTCGTCGAACTCGAAGAACTCGGCTTCAAGACGGTGTGGGTGCCGGAAGCGTTCGGGCGCGAACCCTTCGTCAACGCGACGATGCTGCTGGCTGCGACCGAGTCACTCAACATCGCGACCGGTATCGCCAGCATTCACGCCCGCACGGCGATGACGATGCAGGCCGGTTGGAAGGCGCTGACCGAGGCATTCCCGGATCGATTCCTGCTGGGTCTCGGCGTCAGCCATCAGCCAATGGTCGAAGGCGTCCACGGCCTCGGCTACGACAAGCCCTACAGCACGATGGTGACGTATCTCGACCAGATGGATGGCGGCATGTACTTTGGCGCCCCGTCAACCACGCCTCCGCAACGGGTGCTCGCCGCGCTCGGCCCGAAGATGCTGAAGTTGGCCGCTGAACGTGGCCTGGGCGCGCACCCCTATTTCGTCCCTGTCGAGCACACGTCGATCGCCCGCGCGGCGCTCGGTCCGGATGCAGTGCTGGCTCCGGAGCAGATGGCCGTCTTCGAGACCGATCCCGAAATCGCTCGCGGAATCGCCCGTACAGCAATGAGCACCTATCTCGGCCTCCCCAACTACACCAACAACCTGCGTCGGTTGGGCTGGGGCGATGACGACTTGCTCAACGGCGGCAGCGACAAACTCGTCGACGCGATCGTGGTGTGGGGCGATGTCGATGCGGTGGTGGAACGGGTCAAGGACCACCTCGCTCGAGGCGCTGATCATGTCTGCGTTCAGGTGCTGCCGGTGACGCCGACCGGCTTGCCGATGGATGCGTGGCGGTCGCTCGCTGCAGCCATTCCATCGCTGTGAATTGCTCCTGTCCGATCGCTTCCGACCTCATCCGATCCGGGAGCGTGTGAGTCCAGATGCAGACCGGTGTGGTCAGATGAGTGGATGGATGCTCCTGACTTGCTCGCCGCGCTCGCCCGCGAAGGTGCCGCGTTCCGTGACGCCACCGCATCGGTTCCGCTGACCGCTCCGGTTCCCGCCTGCCCAGGCTGGACCAACGCCGACCTGATTGCCCACCTCACCGAGGTCCATTACTTCTGGGCCACCGTTGTCGCTGACCGGGTCACGGGTTGGGACCAGGTCGCACGCCTCGAACGCGCTCTCGACCCAGACCTGTTGGAGCGTTACGACGAGATGTTCGCACGCGTGGTCTCGACCCTGTCCACCACGGATCCGTCGACGAGGGTGTGGACGTGGAGCAATCAGCACGACGGCGCCTTCGTCATCCGCCGGATGGCCCAGGAGACCGCAATCCATCGATGGGATGCCGAGCAGGCCGCTGGACAACCGGTCGCGATCGACGCCGCGGTCGCGAGTGACGGGATCGACGAATTTCTCGAGCACTTCTTGCCCGATGTCGCCGACGGCTCTGCCTCGATCGACGGTTCGGTCCACATCCACTGTGGCGACACACCGGGGGAGTGGACCATCCGGCCGTCCGCAGATGGCTACGACGTCACCCGCGAACACGCGAAGGGAGATTGCGCATTACGGGGTGACGCAAGCAATCTGTTGCTTGCGTTGTGGCGGCGTGTCGGGGTCGATGTGATCGACGTCGTTGGTGACTCGAGCGTCGCCAGGCGGTTCCTCGCGGCCACCAACCTCGCCTGAGCGGTGGAAATGGACGGGTGAAGTGTGGGAGAGTGGCGAATGATCCCCATCGAAGGTTTGACCCCGCTCGGTCGTCGCAAGCTCAGTGAACTGGTGGGTGACCTCGATCGCGAACTCCAGATCGCAGGCAGTCTCGTCTCCAATCACGGCAAGGCATCGCAGGCTGAACGCGTGGCTGCGGCACTGACCAGCGTCGGTGCACTGCAGAAAAAGGGATCGGTCGAACTCTTCACGGTCTCGTCCTCGATGATCACCGACGACATTGCCTCCGGGCGTACACCGGGCCGTTCGGTCAGCGAGATCGTCGCCGAAGCCGAGACTGTGGTGGCTGCCGCAGCGACGGCCGGCTGACGCCCGCTGCCGTTCACGCTTTCGAGGCGTGATCGGCAACCGTTGGCGGCGCTCCTCCGTGTAGACGGTGTGAGGCGAACGAGATGACCGACGACGAATACGACGAACTGTTCCGCACGAGCTACCCCAGGCTCGTCGCGATGGGCCTGTCGACCTCGACAGAACGGCACGTGGTCCAAGATCTGGCCCAGGAAACCATGTTCCGGGCCTACCGCCATCGCGATCGATTGGCCGCCTACGATGCCCCGCTCGGATGGTGTCGGCGGGTGATGGGCAACCTGTTGATCGACCACCACCGATCGCTGACCGCAGAGCGGGCAGCGGTCGACAAGGTCAGCGCCCGCGCCGCGACATCCATTTCTTCGTCCGCGTCCGACCCCGCTGCGGCGTTGGTGTCGACGCCGTGGTCCGAATTGGTCGAATTGTTGACCCCGCAACAGCGTCTCATCGCAACGTTGTACTACGCGCAGGACCAGTCGGTGACTGCGATTGCTGACGAGCTGAAGATTTCCCACGGCACCGTCAAGTCGACACTGGCCAAGGCCCGAGCGAATGTTCGCCGGCGCCTTGGCTTCCTGCACGGCACGATCGACAACGAGGAGAGGTCATGAGCGACCAGACGGATCATCCTGACCAGATCGATAGCGAACTGCGCTCGATGGCGACCGCTGCGTTTGACGAACACGAAGGATCGGTGTCGGCGACGGAGACGACGAACGCTTTGGGCCTGGTGAGAGCCCGCATCGCTGCCGGTGACCATGGCGGCAGCCGGTCCGCGGTCGTCTCGCCGATCCCATCGGCCAGCCGCCGCCGGGTCGGGTGGGTTGCCATCGGCGCCCTGACTGCAGCCGCAGCGGTCGTGCTCGGGGTGATCATCGTCCGCGACGACAGCCCGGACAAGCTCGTGCCGGGCACGACCCCGACGACCCTGTCGGCACCGACGACACCACCGTCCACCGCGGCCCCGGACCCAACGGCGGTGCCTCCGACCGAATTGCCGACGCCGACGACAGCGACGACCGATGCGGTGACGACGACCGAGCCCGTGTCGTCGACGACGGTGGGATCGACCGGGCCGCCGACCACCGTCGAGCCGCCGGCTGTCGGCGAAGTGCTGGCGATCCCCAAGCGATGCGTCGATCCGGAGCCGTGCACGCAGCTCGATCACGCGCAGGACGGACGCCTCGTCGCATACGAGCCGGTCGACGAGACACTGAACGTGTACGACTCGACCGGTGTCCAGTTGCAGTTCAGCGTCGCCCTCGCCGAGCCGTTGGTCGCGTCGTTGCCGTACCTGATCCACCTCGGGCCGGACGACGTCGTCTACTTCCTCGTCGACACGCCGAACAACGACGACCCGAGCAATGACCTGATCGCGATCCCGCTGATGGGCGATCGGGCAGGGACGATCGTTCAGCGATACACCGGATTGGACGGCTCGGGTGACAGTGCGCTCGTGCCCACAGCCGATGGACTCGCGGTGGTCGACTGTTGCGGATTCGCCATTCCGCGCCCGGACCCTGCAGCCACGACGTATCGCTTTGTCGACCGAAACGGGGTACCTGTCCGATCCGGAGCGCCGGTGTTTCGACTGTCGCTCGGCGACACGGGAAGCTCGATGACGAGAATCGAAGGTGACCAATCGGAGCACTCGTTCGCACTGCCGACGGTGTTCCAATATCCACGTGACTTTCCCCAGGTCACCGCAACTGCCGATGGTGGCGCACTGGCCGCAGATCTGGTCCAACTGTCCGAGGGCGGCTATCGAGCGGTCGTGCGGTTCGACACCGATTGGCCGGACAACGGAATCGACAATGCCGATGTGTTCATTCTCGATGAGCAGTACACGTTCGGGTCGTTGTTGCTCGAGCCGACCGGCACGGTCGTGATCGACGAAGGCGACCGGTTTGTTCGGTATCCGCTCGAAGCAATCGGCACGGCCGGGTGGCCGGACGCCCCGACGGTCGACTTCGCATCATGGACCGTTTCAGCTCCCGGGCTCAACGACTACGTCGCCGCCAACCAGCCGGCGTGGGCAGCGGTGGCATCGCTGTTCGGCCTTCAACTGATGCCTTCCGTCGGCGCGAACGAGACGGTTCTGGTCGACTTCGACCAGGAAACGCAGGTGATCTCGATCACGAGATCTGGGTTGCTCGACGACTCGGTCGTCGCCGTACAGTTCCGGATCCAGACCGAGCGCGGACCGGACGGTCTGTTGCGATTCGTCAGTGGAACCATTGCCCAGCAGTGCGCGCTGAATCGGGGACAGCAGAACTTCGCATCGGCCCTGTGCCGCTGATCGAAGTCGGATGCGTACCACCGAATCAGCTCACCAGTACTGGGTGCCAGGGTCACCCTTGAACGGTCCGACCACCCGCGATGTGATCCAGCCGCCGTAGAACGAGCCTGGATTGGCGACGACGCGTTCCTCGCCGACCCAGCATTCATCGAGCAATCTGGCGTAGAACGCAATGTGACCTTGGATCGCAACGAATCGTGCTGTCGGATCCTCGTAGCTCCACGCCGCGTCGACCACGACAGTGTCGCCGGCAATGACCGACCAGTAGGTCGCGGAACCTTTCC
>JBDSDH010000124.1:0-3053 GCA_039920665.1 Ilumatobacteraceae bacterium | reverse complement strand
AGTCTCGATGTACAGCTGAGCGTCCTTGTACGCCTTCGTGCGGCTGATCTTGAAGAGACGGGTGACCTCCTCGGCACAGAGGAACGGTCCATTGTCGGTGATTGCACTCATGCGGTTCTCCCTCGCTCTCGCCGCCCTCGCTCGTTGAGCGGGATGGGTCGGCGATCCGGCTGGGACGCATTACGCCGACACGGACTTACAGAGGGAGAAATGGCCGAGGCGCAACAGACATGATCAGAACCGGACGCAAACGCCTCGGCGGGGGTTGAAATGCATCTCGTGCCTCAGCCGTCGGTGCACAACGGCTGGCGAGTGGACGGCCGGTCCTACGGGACGAGATTCAGGCTGGGGACGACGCAACCAGTCGGCGGTGGCTGCGCGGTGCCGAGAGCGACGTTGCTGTCGCTGTGGGTCTTCCAGTCGGACACCGGAGCCTGAATCATGCTCATGGCGAGATCGAGGAGTTGTGCCGATGTCGCGAGGCCCGACAGCCGGAAGGCGGTGCCGTTGCGCTCCCCGACGATCTGGGTGAAGTCGGCCGTCGTCACGCCGTGGATGACCCAAGCGGTGCCATCGCCGAGTGCGACGGGTTGCGGTGGACTCTCCATCCCTTGGAGGTATGTCCCGATGGGGGCACCGGGCATTTGGAACAGCGAGATCGGGGTCGTAGCGCCGCCCGCGGTGACTTCGATGTCGAGGCCGTACTGCGCCTTCAGCGCAGAGCTGCCCAGCGAAGTCCACCCTGGGGGGAGCTTCAGCTCTGCACGGGTGGGGTCGAGCGTGAGACCGTTGATCAGAGCGGTTGTGTTATCACTCCACGAGTCCTCGCCGGCGGTGATGATATTGAAGCTGAGGCAGCCTTCGTGGATGAGCCGATACACCTCTGCGGGGGCGGTCCCGTCGGTGGTGGCACGGACGTCGTAACCGCCGATGCGGCGGAACTCCCCATCGGCCGTTGTGTCGGGGTAGTACGCGTTGAGGCTGATTCCGAAGACGCGTCCATTCGGCGCTACTACCGCACCGGTGGTGTCCGCTGCAGGCTCCCACGACGTATAGCCCGTGATCTGTACCGACGCCGAGGCCGTGGAGCCCACAGGACCACCCCATCGACTCCGACCGGCTCTCGCGATGTCGAGGGTGTCGACGAGTCAACCGGCGCTGGCGTCGTTGAGCCGATACCAGACGGCTTTTGATCCCGATTCTGAAGGACCGCAAATGCAGCTACCGCAAGAACGACGAGCGCGATCGAGCTGACCAACGCAAGTTGCCGCGGTCGTGTCGCGTGCGGTGACGACACCTCGACGTGTGTGACGCTGGGATCAAAACTCTGTGGCGGCTCGATCGGCGTCGAGTCCGCGAGTTCTCCAAAGTACGCACGCAGCTGTTGTTCGAGATCGATAGTCATCGTGGGAGTTCCTTTCTGAGTTGAGCGAGCGCTCGCGAGTGCAGGGACTTGACGGTGCCGGCGCGGCACCCGAGCGCGGTTGCGATATCGGCTTCGGAGAGATCGAGCCAGTACCGCAGCACGAGCACGGCACGTTGCCGGTAAGGCAGGGCCGCCACGACTTCATCCATCTCGTGCGCGCCAAGTGACAACAAATCCTGGGGCAGTCCGACACGTGCCAGCCGGAGCGCCTCGCGGGAACTGCTGCGGTGCCAGTTCCGACAGAGGTTCACTGTCGCCGTACGCAAGAACGCCGCTGGCACGTCGAGCTTGGCGCCCTTGCGGTAGACGGTCACGAAGGCTTCCTGAGCGAGGTCCTCCGACGCTGCCATCGAACCAGTCAGCAACCGTGCGAGTCGGACGGTTCTCGCTTACTCCGACCGATAGAACGCATCGAAGCCCTCCGCAGATGCGACGTCCATCATTGAGTCCTGGTGGCCTACCACTGGCTCTCCCTCTCATCACGCACACATCGTTGAACCCGCCGAGGCCTGTTTGGTTCCCGCTCCTTCACGGATTTCCGGTGGGTTCCGAGCGAGGGCGTCACGGGCGATCGTTCAACGACTACTGCGGACGGACCTCTCTGTCCGCGGGTGCAGTGCGTCTCCCGAGTCGCCGACGATGGGGAGGTTCTTGTTGGCGCCAGTTGCGCTGGTCGCTTCGCCGATGGTCCTCACGAGATCGGTGCACTTGACCTCCCAGGCGCGAGGGTCCACACACTCGTAGTCGTACTTGCTGTCCTCGGAAGAGATGAGCGTGATGTCCTTGCCCATCCACGTGAGCTCCAGCCGCCCCTTCGGAGATCTCATGACCTGGCATCCTCCATCGAATCCTTGGACCCGGAGGTCCCGCCCCACAGCGCTGCGACCGGAACTGCCCATACCCGCTCGCCGAGGCGTGCGGTGAGCGGACCCGTGTAGAACAGGATGCCGCACTTGAACCGGTCACCGAGGCGATCCCGTAGGAACGTCAGGCCACTGGTGTCGCGTTGATTCACTGATCGGGCGGACTTCACCTCGATGGCCACGACGCTGCCGTCGGGGCGTTCGATGATCACGTCGACCTCGACCCCCGAGCGATCGCGAAAGTGGGCAAACGTGAGCGCCTCGTCGATGGTGGTCGCCTGCCGTGTCAGTTCGGCGACGACGAATGATTCGAGGAACGCACCTCCCATCGCGGCGGTTGCTAGGCGTTGCGCCGAGAGCGACAGGACGCCGGCGGCGAGTCCGGTGTCGGTGGCGTGGACCTTCGCTCGGTGTCCGGCCTTGGCGGAGACGCCGACCGTCCAGCCGGGTAGCTCGGTCGTCAGGTAGAGGCGCTCCAGCAGCCGTCGGTACGAGGACGCTGTCGGCTGGGTGACGTCCAGGGCTTGTGACAGTTCGGTGTTGACCGCGGTCGATGAGGTCCGTTGGGCGATCAGTCGGTAGAGCCGTGACAGCGCTCCCGAATGGCGGACGTCGATGAGGTCGGGGAGGTCGCGATCGGTCACGGTCGCGAGGTAGCTCGCGAACCAGCGGGTTCGTTGTGCCGCTGTGGTACGCCGGAGGGCTGCCGGGTAACCCCCTGCGGCGACCACGTCGAAGACGTCGGCTCGTTCGAGGGTCGTGCG
>JBDSDH010000123.1:0-12500 GCA_039920665.1 Ilumatobacteraceae bacterium | reverse complement strand
CCAGCCCCAGCCTGCCGGCTCATCGCTCGACCCAGATCTCACGCCGACAGAGACGGATACGGCGAGCTGACCGAGTTCGCATATACTGTTCAACACTGCATATTCAATGAGCCGTGCTAATATCTCTGAGTATGCCCGGAATCTTGATCGAGTCCGGTTGCGAGTCGCTGGATGACGTACTCAGCGGCCTGATACCTGGTGACAACGTGGTGTGGGTGTCCGAGCGTGACGCCCAGTATTCGTTCTTGGAGCAGGCCTTCATGGTCGCATCCGCGCGTTCGCACCCCACGACGTTCGTGGCGGTCAGCCAGGCAGAGATGGCGCGCGACCTACCAGATGGCGTCGAGCGAATCGATGCAACGGCGGCATCCATGCTTGGCAATCCGCTCCCCTTGGCAGATGAAATCGAGCGTCGGCTCGCCGTCGGTGGAACCCAGTGTCTCGTGTTCGACGGTCTCGACATCTGCGCTCATCGGTGGGGTGCCGACGAAGCGGTTCGATTCTTTTCGAGAGTTTGCCCGGCAATGCTGCAGTGGGGCGCGGTCACGTACTGGCGCATACCGCGCAGCGTGGGCGCAACGTTCGTCGAGCAACTGCGCCAGGTCACCCAGTGTCTGCTCGAACTCCGAGGCGACCGTCTGCTGGTGCTCAAAGCCGAGAGTCGACCCGGCTCGGTGCCGGGCTCCACGTACTCGGTCGCAGTCGGCGACACGGTCAAGTTCTCGGCGAGCCCAGCGGCGGGTCGACTGGCGCGCGGAGTGCTCGCGGTTCGTAAGGATCTCGGTCTCACTCAATCTCAACTGGCGGCTATCGCCGGCATCACGCCGAGCGCCGTGTCCCAGGCAGAGGCCGGAACCCGCGGGCTGTCGGTCGACACCTTGATCGCATTGAGCGATCGGCTGGGTGTGACGTTGGACCGGTTGGTGAGTTCGCAACCGTCGGCCGGTTATCAGTTGGCGCGCCATGATCGCAGTCGTGCTGTTCTGGCGGGAGGCGTGATTCCACTCGCCGATGACTCGTCGATCGGGCTGCGGACCTACCTCGTTTCGCTCGGCGGCGGCGAGCGAGGAGTTCCACCCCATGTGCACAAAGGCGTCGAGGTCGTCGCCGTCGTGAAGGGTCTGGTCCAAGTCGAAGCCGGCGACGACACCCCGGTGCTGCGCGCTGGCGATTCCCTGCTCGCGGACACCGTGTCGATACGAAGTTGGCGCAACCTTCGCCCGGACACTGCCGCGTTTTATTGGATCCTGCGCGACTGACCCCCTGGTGTGGTGACGCACTACAGCGACGCTGACAGGTGTTCCCTCACCGGTTCGTGGTCTTTATGGTCGTTCGGACGACTCGTCAAGCGAGTCGCGCGTGCTGAGCCAAGGAGCGACAAGATGCCGACCGACACGGACCTCGAAATTTCCCATGCCCCAGGACAGCCGATCGCGACCGAGGTCGAAGGCCGCTTGATCGAAGAACTGCAACGGGCTTCGGCCCAACTCGACCAACTCGAACCCGAAGTCGCCAAAATGCTGAGCAATGACGACGCGATCCAAGAGGATCGAGACGCCGCGCGCACTGCTCTCGAACGGGCGAGAAAGAACGTCGACACGGCACATCAGGCGCTGGATCGGTTCCGGACCGGTTCGTACGGGCTGTGCTCGAAGTGTTCACTCCCGATCGGCGCCGAACGGCTCGCCGCGATCCCCGACACAGACTTGTGCGTTTCATGTCGTGCGAACTGTTGACCGAGCGTGCGATCACCCAGGATCGCGCTGGCTTCGCGATCCGCGTGCGTGCGGCGCTGAGCACAGCCGGTCGGCTCGCTCGACGGACCGGGGAATCCTCCAGCGCATCGTTGTGGGGAGCGGCGGGCGACATTCACGGTACGAACGCTCCTCGTTCGTCGAGTTCATCACCGAGGCGATGAACACCCATCGGACCACCTGACCCTGCGAGCCGCGCCCACACACTCGACCATCTCATTCTCGAGGCGCCTGACATTTCTTTGTCTTGGCAAGCGTCAAAGTTCTAACTTGGACTAGAACAATCGAGGAGGAGGTTTCGATGACGCAGCAGTTGCGGTTGGGGACGGTGTCAGACGATGTTGCCGAGGCACCCAGTGTGGTGTCGGACGCAACGGCGATGGGCGCGTTCCGACGGCCCGACGCGTCATCCGGATGGCGCAGTTGGATTTTCACGGTCGACCACAAGAAACTCGGCATCATGTACGGCGCAACGTCGCTGTTCTTCTTCGCGATCGGTGGTATCGAGGCGCTGCTGATCCGCGCCCAACTGGCAACGGCCAACGGCAAGGTGCTGAGCGCCGACGCGTACGACCAGATGTTCACCATGCACGCGACGACGATGATCTTCTTGTTCGTGATGCCCCTCGCTGCAGCGTTCGGGAACTACCTGATCCCGCTCCAAGTCGGCGCTCGCGACGTTGCATTCCCGCGGATCAATGCGTTCGGCTATTGGTGTTTCCTGTTCGGCGGGTTGTTCCTCAACTCGAGTTGGTTCCTCGGTGGCGGACCCGATGGCGGGTGGTTCATGTACGCGCCGAACTCGAGCAACGTGTTCTCGCCGTCCCACGGTGCCGACTTCTGGGCGCTCGGGCTGCTGATCACCGGTCTCGCGTCGTTGACCGGAGCGATCAACCTGATCGTGACGATGCTCAACATGCGTGCCCCCGGCATGACGCTGATGAAGATGCCGATCTTCGCCTGGATGATGTTGGTGACCCAGTTCCTGCTCCTGTTCGCGATCCCGGTCATCACGGTCGCGTTGGTCCTGCTCACCCTCCAGCGCCGCTTCGGCGGCAAGTTCTTCGACGTGTCGTCCGGGGCCGACCCACTGCTGTGGCAGCACCTGTTCTGGCTGTTCGGCCATCCAGAGGTGTACATCATCGTCATCCCGGCCTTCGGAATCGTCAGCGAAGTCATCTCCGTCAACAGCCGAAAACCGCTGTCCGGCTACAAATTCATGGTGTTCTCGGGTATCGCGATCGGGTTCCTCGGATGGGGTGTGTGGGCTCACCACATGTTCGCCAGCGGTCTCGGCCCGGTCAGCGTGTCGATCTTCTCGATGTCGACGATGGTCATCGCCGTCCCGACCGGTATCAAGATCGTCAACTGGGTGATGACCATGTGGGGAGGCAAGCTCCGGTTCAATGTTGCGATGCTGTTCGCGGTCGGACTGGTCGTCGAGTTCACGATCGGCGGACTGTCCGGGGTCACCCACGCCGTCAGTCCGAGCGACACCCAGCAAACCGACACCTACTACATCGTCGGCCACCTCCACTACGTCATCTTCGGTGGGGGCGTCCTCGGCTTCTTCGCCGGGATGTACCACTGGTGGCCGAAGTTCTTCGGCAGGATGTTGAGCGAGCGCCTCGGACGCTGGAACTTCTGGCTGATGATCGTCGGGATGAACCTGACGTTCGGTCCAATGCACATCCTCGGGCTGCAAGGCCAGCCGCGACGGATGGTGGTGTGGACCGACGCTCGCGCCGGCAGCGGGTTCTTCAACCTCGGATTTTGGAACCTGGTGTCGAGCATTGGTTCGTTCCTGTTGGCGCTCGGAATCCTGCTGTTCTTCATCAATGCCTGGAACTCGTATCGCGACAAGACACCCGCGCCCCTCGATCCGTGGGACGCACGCAGTCTCGAGTGGATGACGACCAATCCGCCCGCCGAACACAACTTCGATCGGATACCGATCGTCCACGACCTCGACGAGTTCTTCCATCGCAAGTACGAAGAAGTGGACGGCGCGGACGGCATTCGCCAGGTCGCGACCGCAGAGGACATTCTGGCGGCCGAGTTGACGAGGCCCGTGGAAGTCATCCATCTCCCATCGCCGTCGTACTGGCCGATCTTCCTGGCCGCGGGCCTACCGATCATCACCTACGGGCTCATCTTCAGCCGTGTGCTCGCAGCCGTCGGTGCGGTCGTCGTGCTGGTCGGGGCCTTCGGTTGGGCGATCGAGCCATCGGTCGCACCGGGTGCCGACGATCACGATCCGACTCCCACTGCGGTCGGTGGCGCGCATGTCTGATGGTTTCTCGGACGGCGGCGAAGCGGCGTGTTCGGCATCGACGTTCGCTGGTGCCGGCGAGCCCGACGATGCCGCTCTTGCTCGCGTTGTTCGCGAACTTGCCGACGCTGTCGTCGTTGTCGATGCTGATGGCGTCATCGTCGTCTGGAACTCCGCGGCGACCGCCCTGTTCGGATGGACGGCGCTCGAAGCGGCCGGCAAGACGCTCGAGCTGATCGTCCCGACTCGACTCTGGGCTCGGCACGCGGCCGGATTCGCACGCGTGATGGCGACCGGTCACACCGACTACGGCAGCCGGCTGCTCGAGGTTCCGGCACTGCGCAAGGACGGAACCACGATGTCGATTGCGTTCACCGTGACGCTGCTGCGCCACCCGGAGCACCGGCTCCCACATGGGATTGCTGCCGTGATTCGCGACGACACCGAAAACCGTGAGGCCAAGCGGGCGCTCCACCATCGCCGTGTCACCGACTGACGATCCATGACGATCCATACCCAGGTCCACGACTCACGTCGGCGAACCGGAACAACCGGTGAATAACTTCGCGTTACAGTAGAAGTATGGATGTCGAGCTGCAACTCCAGGCGCGAGCACTCGGCGACCCGACCCGGCACAAGATCTTTCGTTATGTCGTCGATGCCGGTCGTCGGGTCGATGTGGCTGAGCTCACTGCTCACTTCGGCCTCAACCACAACGCGATCAGGCAGCATCTCAACAAGCTGACCGAGGCCGAACTCTTGACCGAAGAAGCCGTCGCCAGCGGCGGGCCCGGCCGACCCAAGTTGTGTTACACACTCGCCGCGACGGCAGACAGTCGCTGGGACATCACCGGCCCGTACGAACGCCTGTCCCTGCTCCTCGCCGAAGTCATCCGAACCGGTGACTCACCGGTCGAAGTGGGACGTCGGGCCGGGCGACGACGGCAGCTCGGACCCTTGTTCGACGACGACCCAGTCGGCGGACTCGTCGATCAGATGGCGCGCTACGGATTCGATCCCACTGTCAACGATCGCGCCGTCGACGGCGGAACTGGCACGGTCAACATCATCCTGCGCACCTGCCCGTACGCATCGACCGCGCTCGCCGATCCGGAAACAGTTTGCGGCCTCCATCTGGGAATCGCCTACGGCGTGGCGGAGATGCTCGACGGCGTCGAGGTCGACGAGTTGCGCCCGCACGATCCCCGCCGCGCCAACTGTGTCTTGCGCTGCCACACCACATCTCATCAGCCATGAAGTCCCGACGGGTCAGCGGTCGAGCAGCGATTGCCCCGCAGTCAAACACCGTGCAGCTTGGGCGACGATGTCGGCAATGATCGTCGCCGCCGGTTGGACGCCATCGATCAAGTCGATCCCCTCGCCGGCCCACAACTCCTTGACGGTGTAGTCGTCCTCGTCGGCTCGTCGATAGTCCAGTTCGAGCGCCTGCAGCGACTCGCCATCGAGATCGCGGCGCCAACGCTGGACGAATGCATTCGTCAAGACTCGGCCGTCGAGCCCGGCCGGCCATGCCGGCCCACGAACGACGTCGTAGATCTCGGTTCGGACCGTGTCGTCTCCGCTGCTCGCCGCGATCAGGCGCTGTGCCGCAGGGTCGGCAATCGCCTCGACACTTGCGAACAAGCGGGTCCCGAGGCTGACACCGGCACCACCGAGCATCAAAGCTGCGGCAAGACCGCGGCCGTCGGCGATCCCACCCGCTGCGACAACCGGAATCGGACCGACGGCGTCGACGATCGCCGGCACGAGGCCGATCGTTCCTCGACCGGACCGTCCGTGGCCGCCGGAGTCCTGCCCTTGGGCGATGATCACATCGGCGCCCGCATCCATGGCTCGGCGCGCTTCGCCGACACTTTGGACCTGACTGATCAACAGCGCGCCCGCAGCGTGGATCTGTTCGGCGTACGGGGACGGATCGCCGAACGACAACTGGACGGCGACAAGCCCGTGATCGAGTGCGATGTCGAGCGACGAACGGCGCTGCTCGAGCGCAAACGTGATGAACCCGACCCCGATCCGAGCTTTGCCAGCAGCTGCGAGTTCGTGGGCCAAGGCCACGGGATCCGCATAGCCTCCCCCGATCAGGCCGAGCCCGCCTGCGTCGGAAACTGCGGCAGCGAGCACTCCGCCCGCGACACCGCCCATCGGAGCGAGCAGAATCGGACGCCGGATGTCCAGCAGGTCGGTCAGGTCGGTCGACATCATGATCGATTCAGATCTTCTTGTGGCGGAACCACTTCCACCAACTCGAGACGGATCGCCCAATGCCGATCCGCTTGCAGAAACCGTTGGCAGCGAGATCGTCGGTGATGCGTTGGGCGGACAGTTGCAGACCGAGGAACGTATCGACGCCTTGGAAGTACCCGCCGTAGGTGGCCGAGCCCGATGCGTACAAACGTCCGGTTCCGCTGCGCGTGCCCCTCACTTCGAATGACGGATCGACATCGAGCCGTCCGAGCGGGTTGCGGCCGGCGCCGGAGTGATCGAGGAGATCGGCGCAGATTCGGTGTTCACGAATGTCGGCTTCCAAGCCGGTGCAGTCGAGGATGATCTGGGTCTCGATCGTGGCCATCGATCCGTTGGCCTGGCGGACGGTCGTACTCACCCCGTTCGGAGTGGGCCGCACATCGGTGACCTCGCCCTGATAGGTCGTGTACCACCCCTGATCACGGCCACGTTTCATCTGGTCCAACCAGTACTTGCGATACGGCGTGTGGGCACCGCCGGTGAGTTCGTACAGATCCTTGCGGGCTTTGCCCTCCAGCTTCAGCATCTGCTCGATGTGCTGTCCGCCCCACGCGCTCTTGGGGGCGTTGAAACCCTGGAATGCGAAACCGTATGCGCCACGACGCTTGGCAAGGCCCCACTTGTTGTGTGGGCCGGCGTTGTACGTTCGGAACAGGTGCACGATTTCGGTCTGGGCGCCTCGCAACTCGCGGTCGTCCATCAGACGCTGCAACACACGCGACGCGACAACGCCGCCTCCACGGACCAACACTTTGCCCGGGCTTGCCTTCAGCCCTTCGTAGATGTGTTCGTGCGGTTCGTAGGCATTGACCGTGCGAGCGAGGTCTTGATACTTGGCCCGATACTCCTGCAGATCGGGCAGGAACTTGAGGCCCGGGTATCCGATCGCAAGGTGGACATGCTGGCTCCGGAAAGCAACCCGGCGTGTCGCCGCGGCACCGGGGGGCGGGGTCAAGATCGTGAAGTACCCCCCGCCGTGACGGCGTCGGACCATCCGCACCTGGCCGTGGACCAGCATCTCGTTGTAGCGAATGCGTTCGGCTTCTTTCGCCATCGTCGTGAAAACTGTGCCGGCTCGCGGCGTCCAGTAGTCCTTCAGCACGGGCTCGGTCAGCACGTTCCAAATCGGAGCGAGCGTCTTTTCCTTGCGCGACTCGAGCAGCGCATAGCTGGGAAAACCCCACAGGCAATCCGGTCGGCTCTGGCTGTCGCTGCGCAATCGTTCCATCCGAGGAATCTGACTGACTTTGGTCAGATACTCATACGTCTGCCACGGATGATCGAGGTTGCTCAAGACCCGGATCTGCGATGCATCGACCCCGGCGATCCTCAGGTAGTTGGTCAGGACAAAGGACCCCATCCCGCCGCCACACGACACGAACGGAACATCGACGACCGGGATCCCCGATCGATGGATCATCTCGTCCGACCACACGTCGGTGGTCAAGAGTTCATCGTTGAGATCGCCAGGAACCGGCTGTGGTGGAGCAGCCTCCAACCGCTCCCCGAGCAAGCTCCCTGACGTGGCAATGATTTCCTCTGGCATAACGCCTGTCCCTTCGGCTCTGAATCCAGTCGACGACACCCGCCCGTAGCGATCGACGATACAACACCTGGCACGACGCCTGATCGCTCCATCGCGTCGTCATGGCGACGGCTGTCCGGAACCTTCACGCCACTGCAATGGTCGGCGAGATCCGCGAACTGATTGAATCGCGGTATGGACACGAACCGTTTCGATACGAGCGCCGCGACGTGGGACGATCCGGCCAAGATCGAGCGGGCCGCTGCAGTCGCCACCAAGATCCGATCCACCGTTCAACTCGATCGGTCGATGCGGTTGCTCGAATACGGGGCCGGCACCGGGCTGGTCACTCAGGCGCTGCGCGACGCAGTGGGTCCTGTCACGCTGGCCGACACGTCGACCGGGATGCGTGATGTGATGCGATCCAAGATCGCCTCTGGTGCTCTCACCGACGCTCGCGTCTGGGACCTCGACCTCGCCACCGATCCGGTCCCCGACGAACGATTCGATCTGATCGTGTCGGTGCTCACCATGCATCACATCGAGAACACCGGTGCGGTGCTGGCAGGGTTCGCGACGTTGCTCGACGACAACGGAACGCTGTGTGTGGTCGACCTCGACAAAGAAGACGGCTCGTTCCACGGCGCCGACTTCGAGGGTCACCGCGGCTTCGACCGATCGGCATTGTCGGCAGATCTCGCCGTTGCCGGCTTCACCGATGTGGTCTTCCAGGACTGCCACCACATCGTCCACGGCGAGGTGGACTATCCCCTCTTCCTCGTCAGTTGCAAGCGCACTCGGGTCGAGGACGGACAGCAGGTCGAGTCATAGGTCTCTACCGAGAGCACCTGTTGCCGCGTCTGGTCGACCGAGCGTGTGGCACCGCCGACCTGCGGACTTGGCGCGAGCAAGTGACGACAGGAATGTTCGGCACCGTTGTCGAGATCGGCTTCGGATCCGGCCTCAACATGCCCGTCTACCCGTCCGAGGTAACGCTCGTCTACGCCGTCGAGCCCGCGGCCACAGCGCGCCGGCTGGCGGAAAGACGAATTGCCGAGTCCGCCATCCGGGTCGAGCACATCGCCTTGCGTGGCGAATCGATCCCGCTCGATGACGCCAGCTGCGACGGGGCGCTGTCGACGTTCACCTTGTGCACGATTGCCGGCGTCGACCAAGCACTGGCCGAGGTCCGACGGGTGCTCCGACCCGGCGGTCGATTCCATTTCCTCGAACACGGCCTGTCGCCTGACCCGTCCGTCGCTCGCTGGCAACACCGTCTCGAGCCGATCCAGAAGCGACTCGCCGACGGATGCCACCTCGCACGCCAGCCGGCCGATCTGGTGCGTGACGCCGGGTTCACGATCGAGCGGGTCGAGTCGCGCTACGCCGCTGGTCCGAAACCCTGGACCTGGCTCACCGAGGGCGTCGCGATCAAGCCCGACTGACGGCGAGCCGACATCCCCCATGTGAAATGCCCCGTGGCAGCTCGAACGGCCTGGCGACGGGCGTCGAAGGATTCGACGCCATGATCGGCTACGCCACATCGAAAGGGTGGCTCGATGTGGACGGAACCCACGTGAGGGCGCATCTCGGCCAAGGGTGAGGCCGCCGCAACGCTGGATTCGAAGACAACCAATCACATCACGACCGCGAGTGGCGTACCTCCCCGGCGAGGCGGGTCTCGGACACGGTGATGTTGGCGATCGTGGTCGGGTCGACAGTGGTCGGGTCGTCCTCGAGTAGGACCAAGTCGGCGTACTTGCCGACCTCGAGTGAACCAGTGATGTCATCGGCTCGACACTGCCAAGCAGCGTCGAGTGTCACGGCCCGCAGCGCAGCCTCGACGGGAATGCACTCGGCGGGGTTGAGTACGCCGCCGCCTTCGGCCATGATCCGGTTGACCGCATCCTCGACGTAGCGCAGCGGTTCGAGCGGGGTGACACTCCAATCGCTGTGCAGCGATATCCGCAGCCCAGCAGCGAGGGCAGTGGCGCAGGGGTCGTAGTGGTCGGCACGTTCAGGGCCGAGCACCCGGTCTCGGAATGCCTTGCCCCACCATCGGACGTGACCGATCAGGAACGATGGAGACAGGCCGAGTTGAACCATCCGTTCCATCTGATCGGGGTGGAGCACGCTGCAGTGCTCGATCCGGTGTCGATGATCGTCGCGTGGGTTGGCGGCCAATGCCTGCTGGAATGCGTCGATCGTGACGTCGATGGCTGCGTCGCCGTTGGCATGGACGCCGACCTGCCAGCCGTCGCGGTGAGCCACGTCAACGACGGCGGCGAGTTGCTCGGGCGAGTAGTTGAGAGCCCCGCGGGAGTCCGTGCCAAGATAGGGCTCGCGCTGGTAGCCGGTGCGGGCTTGGTTGGAGCCGTCGGACCAAGCCTTGATCCCGTTGATGCGGAACAAGTCGTCGCCGTGGCCCGGGCGCACACCATGTTCCATCCACTCGTGGTAGTTCGTCGAAACCAACATTCCGCGATACCGGATGGGCGTGTCGGCACCGATCGTCGCTTCGAGCAGGTCGAGTTCGCTTGTGCCGGCGAACACTCCGATCCCGCAGTCGTGGAGCAGGGTGACGCCCTTGCTCGCTGCGTGCCAGAACAACGCGCTGGTGCGTCGCTTCATCTCTTCGTCGCTGAGGTTCGGGAGACCCTCGGCGAATGCCATCAAAGCGGCCAGCTCCTCCAGACGACCAGTGAGCTCGCCATTCGCGTCTCTGGCAAAGCGCGCCGTCGGCGGGTCCGGTGTGCCACGGTCGACACCAGCACGTCGTAACGCTTCGGAGTTGACCCAGGCAACGTGTCCGTTGCTTTCGAGAGCGATCATGGGTAGGTCGGGAACGAGCTGGTCCAGTACGTCACGGCCGAGCGACGGGTGACCGGGAGTGATACTCGGATCGAAGTTCTTGGCGAGCACCCAGCCGGTCGACGTCGGCGATGCCGAGCGGAGCGCCTCGTGAATGTCGATCAGGGTCGGGGTCGCCATCGGGCCGATGTCGACCCAGTCGGCCATCTTCACCATCACGAAATGCATGTGGGGGTCGATCAAGCCGGGAAGCAGGGTGCGACCGTCGAGGTCCAACACTTCGGTGTGTGGCCCGATCGACGCCGAAACCTCATCCGTCGACCCGACAGCCATGATCCGCCCGCCGGCCACCGCGACCGACTGGGCACGAGGCTGCCGCTCATCCATGGTGATGACCGGCCCGCCCGAGATCACCAGGTCGGCGAAGCCCTGCCGCACCGGCGTCGCACGACGTTGCTTTCGGCGTGGCTCGCCGTGCGCTCTCGATCGAGGGATCGAGGTCGCCGTCGAGGATCGGCGCGAAAGGATGGCGAGCGGACCGCAGGCTTCACACATGGATCAAACGGTAGTTGGTTGGGATCCAACCAACTGTAAGCCGACACCGGCGATCGCCGACTTGGTTCTTGTCATGTCGACTCTCACGTGGTACACCTGCAGTCACTATGACTGATACATCGTCGATGGCCTACGACTCGAGCCAGTATCCGGCGTTCGCCGTGACAGTCGATATCGCCGTGTTCACGATGGTCAGCGGTCAATTGAACGTGCTCCTGGTGCGACGGGCGGGTGGGCCGTTCGCCGGCTCCTGGGCTCTGCCGGGCGGCTTCAAGCTTCCCGATGAGACGCTCGACCAGGCCGCCCTCCGCGAGCTACGCGAGGAAACCACGGTCGATGGCGCATCACTCCTTCGTCAGTTCGGTGCATACGGCGATCCTGGCCGCGATCCCCGGATGAACGTGGTCACCGTTGCGTATCTGGCGGTGGTGCGCGACCTCGTCGGGGTCGCGGCTGGTAGCGATGCCGCCGAGGCTGCGCTGCATCCGGTTCACAAGGTGTTGAAAGGTCGCATGCCTCTCGCCTTCGACCATCGCCGAATCGTGCATGACGCGGTCGCGCGTATCGGTCACGACATGGAAACCACTGGACTCGCCACTGCGTTCGTGGGGCCCACGTTCACCCTCACCGACCTGCGCGAGGTGTTTGAAGCGGTGTGGCAGGTGCGATTGGATGGCGCCAACTTTCGCCGCAAACTTTCGACCGCCGACGGCTGGGTTGTTCCCACTGGCCAGCGGGCGAGCCCGGGTAGCGAGGGCGGCAAGCCGGCCGAGCTGTTCAAGGCCGGGCGGGCGTGGAAGTCGGGTGGCCCCTTGCGGCGGTCCCGGAGCGAGAAGGCAGAGAGCCGATGAGCGAGCAGCCCAATGCAGCGAACCAAGCGTGGACGATGGAACAGTTGTTGGCGTCGGAAGCAGCCGGCGAACGAGTGAAGTACCTACCGTTCTGGGGACACGAGCCGCCGGCCGACGGAAGCATCGGGGCACACGTCCTCAGTCAATGGTTTCCGCACCCGTTCGAATCCGATGGCGTTCGCTATCCAACGGCAGAGCATTTCATGATGGCCGCGAAAGCGCGCCTGTTCGGAGACGATGAACGATTCGCCTCGATCCTGAACGCCCGGAGCCCAGGCGAAGCAAAGAAACTCGGGCGCGAAGTTCGAGGCTTCGTGACCGATGTCTGGGACGGAGAGTGCGTCGCCATCGTCCGTGCTGGGTCGATCGCCAAGTTCGGGTCCACGCCAGAGATGAGCGCCTACCTGATCGGCACCGGGCGGCGCGTTCTGGTCGAGGCCAGCCCGAGAGATCTCATCTGGGGA
>JBDSDH010000122.1:0-2754 GCA_039920665.1 Ilumatobacteraceae bacterium | reverse complement strand
TCGCATCGGTGTCGCTCGACCTCGCCAGTGAGGGAAAGGTGGTCGGCTCATCGAAACCATCGAGAAGTGATGCGTAGTACTTGCTCGCAGATTCACGACTTTCAATCAGATGGCGCTGCAACCACTCGACATGACGTCGAAACGGCTGCCGCTCGATCAACTCGACGTGTCGCCCATCGATCTCGGCGTCATAGACACCAAAAGCCTCCTCGACGACCCAGACCACGCTGATATCGAGCAGTGAATGATGATATGAAAACACAAAACGAAAATCATTCTCATCGAACTGAAAGAGGTTCAATCGCCACAACGGGGCCGTCGAGAGATCGAATCCGCGCATCCGGTCTTCGAAGAGAAACGCATCGAACTTGACTTGTCGATCCGAAAGGCTCATCCCACGAAAGTCGTGCTCGACCAAGGTGACGTCGACTCGTTCGAGTTCATACTGACGGGGCTCATCGAGTCCGAACCATCGATACTGCGTCCGTAGCACCCCATGTCGATCTGCAACCGCCTGCCAGGCATCGCGCAAGCGACCGGCCAGCACCGACTCACGGAGTACCCCGACCATTTGCTCGATGTCGACGCCGGGATTGGTGGATTGCAGATGGTGAAACAGCATGCCCTGTTGCATCGGAGTCAGCGGGTAACTGTCGACAATCGCCGGTTCGGACATGAAAGCGAGGGTACCATCTGCCCAGATATGCGGATTATGCTCGTTTGACGTTGAATTCGGACGCAGGGGGCCAGGGCATGAGCGACAGCGGCGCAGATCTCGAGGGACGAATCGCGATCATCGGGATGTCGGGTCGGTTCCCAGGATCGAGCACCGTCGAGGCGTTCTGGGAGCACCTGCGCGACGGCGTCGAAGCGGTCCAGTTTTACACCGAGGAGGAACTGCTCACGAACGGTGAGTCGCTGGACCTGATCCGCAACCCGGCTTACGTTCCTGCGTCGGCACCCCTCGCTGACATCGACATGTTCGACGCAGCATTCTTCGGGATGAGCCCTCGCGATGCGGCAGTGTTCGATCCGCAGCACCGAGTCTTCCTCGAATGTGCCTGGGAGGCATTCGAGCGTGCCGGATACGTGCCCGACCAGGTCACAGGAGCCGTCGGTGTGTTCGCCTCGTGCGGCCTCAGTGAATACATGTTCAAAAACGTGCTCGCCAACGAGCAGGTGAAGGCATCTGTCGGTGAGTGGTTGGTGCGTCATACGGGCAACGACACCAACTTCCTCGCGACACGGGTGTCCTACGAGCTCAACCTGACCGGACCGAGTCTGAACGTCCAGACGGCGTGCAGCTCTTCGCTCGTTGCACTCCATCTCGCATGTCAGAGCATTCTCAGCGGCGAGTGCGACATGGCGCTCGCCGGAGGAGCCGTCGTCGCGCCCGTGCAGCGGCGCGGCTACCTCTACAAAGAGGGCGAGATCCTTTCCCCCGACGGTCATTGCCGAGCTTTCGACGAATCGTCGGCCGGCACCATCATCTCGAGCGCGTGCGGCTGCGTCCTGCTCAAGCCTCTCGCCGAGGCATTGGCCGACGGAGACAACGTGCTGGCTGTTGTCCGAGGCTCCGCCATCAACAACGACGGGCGCGACAAGGTCGGATATCTGGCTCCGAGTGTGGGCGGTCAGGCTCGGGTGGTCACCGAGGCCCTTGCCGTTGCGGGCCTCGATGCACGAGACGTCTCGTATGTCGAGGCCCACGGTACGGGCACCTTGATCGGCGACCCGATCGAGATCGCTGGATTGACTCAGGCATTTAGGGCAAGCACACAGGACCGGCAGTTCTGCGCAATTGGTTCGCTGAAGTCGGACATCGGCCACACGGGAGAAGCAGCCGGCGTCGCTGCCCTGATCAAGACTGTGCTGGCGCTCCAGCATCGTCAGATTCCGCCGAGCCTCCATTTCCGCGCGCCAAACCCGCAGGCCGACTTTCCCAACAGCCCGTTCTACGTCAACAGTGTTCTGTCCGACTGGAGCGTTCCGCCGGGGTCGAGTCGGATCGCCGGCGTCACTGGTCTCGGCGCGGGCGGCACGAACGCTCACGTTCTGATCGAAGAAGCGCCGGAATCCGAACCCAGTGACCACTCACTGTCGACGCAGCTCATCACCCTGTCGGCTCGCACGTCGACCGCGCTCCAGCGGGCCGGCGACGACCTGTCGCAATACCTCCGTGAACACCCGACAGTCGATCTCGCCGACGTCGCGTACACACGACTCGTGGGCCGGAAGGACTTCCGGTTCCGACGAGCGGTGGTCGCCCAGTCCGCAATCGGGGCAGCCGATGCGCTGGACACCTCCGACTTCAAATCGATGATCACCGGCCAGGTGGAGAGCGACCCGCCTTCGGTCGTGTTCATGATGCCTGGGGGCGGCTCACAGTACGCCGGAATGGGCGCAGATCTCTACGAATCCGAGCCTGTGTATCGAGCCGCTGTCGATCGGTGCTGCGATTTCATCGCACAGCGGTTCGACCTCGATCTGCATACTGCGCTCTTTCCTGCCGGCGACCTCGACGAGGGCAGCAAACGTCTGGAACGGCCATCGGTGGCGTTGCCGGCGATCTTCACAACTGAATACGCGATCGCCACGTTGCTCGAGTCATGGGGAATCGTCCCTGCGGCGATGATCGGCCACAGCGCCGGCGAGTACGTCGCCGCATGCCTGTCCGGTGTGCTGAGTGTCGAAGACGGACTCGCGCTCATTGCTGTTCGTGGCCGGCTGTTCGAAACGCTGCCGGATGGGGGG
>JBDSDH010000121.1:0-24470 GCA_039920665.1 Ilumatobacteraceae bacterium | reverse complement strand
GACGGCGTCATGTCGAGGATCTTGCGAACGTCGGGCATGAACCCGTGGTCGGCCATCCGGTCGGCCTCATCGATCACGCACACCTCGACGGCACTCAGATCGCAGTAGCCCTTCTCGATGATGTCGAGCAGGCGGCCCGGCGTCGCCACGACGACGGACGCGCCCTTGCGGAGCGAATGGATCTGCGGGCCGAACGAGGCACCGCCGTAGATCGCTTGGATGAAGCGCCATTGGGCGCGACCCAATGGCACAAAGGCGCGCTGCACCTGCTCGGCCAGCTCGCGGGTTGGTACCAGCACGAGTCCGGTCGGCTTGGTGGGCTCAGCTTGACCGATCCGCACCATCATCGGAATCCCAAACCCGAGCGTCTTGCCGGAACCGGTGGGGGCGCGCCCGCACAGGTCCTTGCCGGCGAGGGCATCGGGGAGGGTGACGGCCTGGACCGGAAAGGCCTCGGTCATCCCATCGGCTGCGAGGGCCTCGACGAGGCGCGCGGGCAGGCCAAGGTCTGCGAATGAAACAGTCATGTTGTGGTAGCTCCTTGTGTGGGCCCTTATGGGCGGCACACGCTCGCAGCTCGTTCTTTGCTGCGGCCGGACGAGTGGTTGACTGGTCCTGGTGGCCACGCCCGTGATGGGCGCCCATTTATGGGATGCCGAGCTACTCACGTGTGAACTGCTCTTTGATGAACAGCGGCAACGAACCTATCCCGAGATGTGGGAAATCACACGCGATTTGTCGACGTCATCCGGATCGGTGGGGCGGATGCATGTCATCCACTGGTGCTTCGGCCAGCGATGTGAGTCCGCTCCCTGGTCGCCAACTAACCTCTCGGTCATGGGTCAATTGGTCGGCGTCGTCGAGAAGAAGAGTGCAATCCCGGGAATCGTCCGGTTCGAGTTGAACCGCAATCTCACCGGCTCGGGCCACGAGCGGTTCTCTGCCGGCTCCGAAGCTGTTGGCCCTCGTCCGTCGGCCGAACTCGCTCGGCGGCTGTTCGACACCGGCCAGGTGGCCGGGGTTCATCTCTACATGAACATCGTGACGGTCGACATCAACAAGGGCTTCACATCCGATGGGCTGTCCGAGATCGTTCGCGACATGTACCAGTATTGGCGGCCGGGGATGACCCCTGCGGTGTTCGAGGACGTGGCTCCGGCCGACGAGCCAGCTGCGGTAGCTGCGGCACCTGCTGCCGGCGGTGGCGGCGTCGCACTCGATCCGCGGGTTCCTGCTCATCTGTGGGAGCGCAGTCAGGCGGCGCTCGCCAAATGGAAAGCCAACCACTGATCAGGCGTTCGGCCGGCTGAGGTCCGGTCCTGGGGGTGCCCCAATCTCTGTCATGCTTCCACGAACGTGGATGGCCCGGGAGGGGTTGGCGTGGAGGCTGAACTGACGCTGCGGGAATCGGCCGAGCAGCTTCGTGTGCACTACATGACGGTCTATCGATACGTTCGCTTGGGTCTCCTTCGAGCCGACAAGGTCAAGGGCACCTGGCGGGTGCTGGCCAGCGACCTCGATGCGTTCCGGGAGTCAGCATCGTTGCAACTGGTCGCCGATCAGGGTGGACGCCGCCGAGCGCCATGGGCCGAGCGGCTCGAATCTCGGCTGGTCGCCGGTGATGGGCAAGGATCGTGGGGTGTGTCCGAGGCTGCGTTGGCGTCGGGAGCCACGCTCGAAGACGTGTATCTCGCGTTGCTGACACCCGCGCTGCAGTCGATCGGCCGGCGTCGGCAGCGCGGCGAACTCGATGTCGCGGTCGAACGCCGGGCGGCGGTCATCGCGTTTCGTCTGGTTGGCCGTCTCGGCCCACGGTTCACCAGGCGCGGTCGCAACAGGGGGGCCGTGATCGTCGGTTCTGCCGAGGGTGAAACCCACGCGATCGCGGTCGCGATGACCGCTGACATCTTGCGTCACCATGGATGGGATGTGTCTGATCTCGGGGCAGATGTGCCATCGTCGGCGTTTGCCTCCATGACTCGCATGATCGATGCCGTGGTGTCGGTCGGATTGTGGGTGTCGGCCGCGACATCGGCCGCGCTTGATTCGACGGCGGCTGCGATCGCTGGAATTCGCGAGACCGGGTCGAGCGCACTGGTCGTGGTTGGCGGCGACGCCACGCTCAGCCAGGATCATGCAGTGGCGCTCGGGGCGGACCGCTGGGTGGCGGATGCTCGTCAATTCGTCGAACTCTTGGATTCGATCGAACTCGGTGTCGTTGCTGTGGGCTGATCGACCGATCTCGACAGATCGAACAAGTGTTCGTTAGACTGTCTGGATGGAGCGTGGTTCGCCGCAGGCCCGGCGTGAGCGGCTGACTCAACTGGCCCCCAAGGTCGGGCCGGTCGCGTTCGCTCGCGATCGGGTCTTGGCGGTCGACCCAGCGATGCAGCCACTGTTGCCCGAGGCTGGATTGGTGCGAGGCAGCATCATTGGTTGCCAAGGTGGTGCAGCGCTGTCGGTGGCACTGGCATCGGTGGCGACGGCGTCTGCTGCTGGCTCATGGCTGGCATGTGTCGGCCTGCCGGCACTCGGACTGCGAGCCGCGGACGAACTCGGTATCGCGCTCGAACGGTTGGTGATGGTCGCCGCCCCGATGGCGGGAACTGCCGGCCCGACGATCAGCGGCAACGGCTCGTCCGCCGATGTCGTCGCGAGCACGATGTCGGCACTGATCGACGGGTTCGACCTGATCCTGCTGCGTGGCGCCGCCGAGATCCGGCCCGCAGTCGCTCGCCGACTGCAGGCCCGACTCACCGCTCGCGGGGCCGTGTTGGTCGTGGTCGGCGATCCTGGACCATTCATCTGCGATCTCACGATCACCGCCGACCACGGGCAATGGGAAGGCCTCGGCGACGGGTCGGGTCGGTTGGCGCAACGTCGACTCAGTTTGTCCTGCGTCGGCCGTCGGTCACCTCAGGTGCGGCGGCTCGAGGTGTGGCTGCCTGGTGCGAGCGGCGGAGTCGAACCGGTCGAGTCGATCGAACCGAGTCGAATCGAGCCGGGCCGGGTCGAGGCGGGAGTCGATGAGTTGCTCACCGAGTACCCACGGACGGGATGATCGTGGGCCGTCGTCAATCGAGCACCCGCGACGTGCTGCCACGACTGGTTGTCGTGCAATGCCCGGATTGGCCCGTGGTGGCCGCTGGCGTTCCGCTCGACGAACCAGCAGCGGTGTTGTTCGCCAACCGGGTCGTTGCCCGGACACCGGCCGCTGCCGCACTCGGTGTCCGCTACGGTCACCGCCGGCGCGAGGCGCAGCGGATCTGTCCGCTGATCCGGATCATCGACCACGACCCCGCTCGCGACGGCCGTGAATTCGAGGTCGCGGTCCGCAGCGTGGGCCAGATGGTGCCACGGTTGGAGACCACCGAGCCAGGGCTGCTCACGTTTCTCGCCAAGGGGCCAGCGCGGTACTTCGGCGGTGAGATGGCAATGAGCGAGCGGGTTGCCGGTCTGATCGCCGATGCGATCCCCTCGCTCGATCCGAACATCACCGGTCCGCACGGCATCCGGGTCGGGATCGGCATCGGCGATGGACGATTCACCGCCGGTGTCGCGGCTCGGCATTCGGCCCGCGAGGCAGCGCGCGCGGGCAGGACGCTGGCCGTGATCGTCGACGCAGGAGTCGCCGCGACCGCCGCATTCCTCGAGCCACTGCCGGTGTCGCTGCTGCGCGATGTCGCCGCTGTCGATGCCGAGTTCGTCGATCTGCTCCACCGGCTCGGGATCCACACCCTCGGGGCGCTGGCCGGTCTGCCGCCGTCCGACGTCCTCGCCCGATTCGGGCCGATGGGGGCATTCGCCCATCGCATCGCAGCAGGCGGCGACGACCGGCCGCCGGGCACGATCTCGCCGCCACCCGATCTGCTCGTGACGCGCACGTTCGATGATCCGGTCACCCAGCTCGACCCGCTCGTTTTCACCGCCAAGCAACTGGCAACCGAACTGCACGAGATGCTGGCTGCCAATGGACGGGTCTGCACCAGGCTGGCGGTGTTGGCCGAGACCGAACACGGTGAACGCAGCGAACATCTCTGGTATCGACCTGGGGGACTGAGCGCGGCGGCCATCATCGAGCGGGTTCGTTGGCAGCTCGATGGATGGATCCGCCAACCCGACGGGTTGAGCGGCGGCGTGGTGCTCCTGCGCCTCACCCCCGACGAACTGCGTTCCGACGACGGCACCCAACTCGGATTCTGGGGCGGTCGCAGCGTCGCCGACGAATGGGCGGCACGAGCCGTGGCCCGCGTCGCGGGATTGGTCGGCGAGCAGCAGGTGTTTGTCGCGGCCTGGCGTGGTGGTCGTCAGCCAGGCGACACCTACCAGTGGGTGTCGGTCGATCGGGCCGATGTCAACGATGCGACCGACCGACTCCAGCCGGTCGATGTGCCATGGCCGGGTCAGCTCCCCGCACCGTCGCCGGCGACAGTGCTCACCGACGCGGTTCCGGCCGACGTGCTCGACTCTGCTGGACGGACCGTGCAGGTCAACGGGCGCGGTGCACTCAGCGCCGATCCGGTGACGGTGTCGATCGACGGACGGACCATGCAGGCGATCACGGCATGGGCCGGTCCGTGGCCGATCGACGAGCGATGGTGGGATCCGCAGCATCACCGCCGGTTGGCCAGATTCCAGCTGACGACCGCTGATCGTGGCGCCTATCTCGCGGTGGTCGAACATCAACGCTGGTGGATCACTGCGATCTACGCCTGATGTCTATGCCTGAGGCGAGGTCAGCTCACCGAGTTGCTCGCGATCCGACCATCATTGCCAACAACTCGGGAACGAATCACGCACTGGCAATCATCGCATCGTCGCTGCGACGATCGCGCTCGGCACGCAACAGATCATTGCTGAGTCGGAACCCGATCCCGCGCACCGTGTGGATGAACCGCAGTTCCGGGGCGTGGCGCTGCAGCTTGCGGCGCAGGTTGGAGAGATGGACGTCGACGACGTGGGTGTCGCCGACCCAGTTCGGTCCCCACACCTGCTCGAGCAGGTGCACCCGCGAGCACACCTCGGCCGGCTTACGACAGAGCTGTTCGAACAGTGCGAACTCGATCCGGGTGACCGGTACGTCCTGGCCACGGACCCGGAGTTCCTTGCGACCGAGATCGACATGGAGCGGTCCGATGCGCACCATCGAGGCGGCCATGGGATCCCATCGGGCATGGAGTTGGCGCGGTCGGCGCAACAGTGCCTGGCATCGAGCGGCGAGCTCGTCGGCCGAGATCGGCAGCGAGACGGCATCGTCGGCGCCGGCGCGCAGGGCTCGGATCCGGTCGCTCTCGGAATCGGCGGGCGCGAGCCCGACGAGGTAGCAATCAGCCGTTGTCCGGAGGGCATCGAACAGCGTCCCGCCGGACGGGCCGTTCAACATCAGGTCGACCAGGATGACATCGGGGGCGAACGATCGGGCGAGCACGAGTGCTGCCGATTCCTCGTTCGTGGCGCTCACGGAAAACCCGCGATCGCGCAGACCCGTCGACGCCACACGCCGCAGCAGTGCGTCGCCGACGGCGATCAACACTCTGGGTGCAAGTTGTGCATCGGGCTCGGCCATAGGTGTGTCTTCCGCCGTTTCAGAGAGGACCTGGTCGTCGATGACGACATGGCCCTGTTGGACACTCTTCTATCGGCGCGGCAGCGCCATAGCTCAAGGAGTTTCTTGACGATGTCCGCAGTGGCCGCCCGTCCGATCTGACGAATTCCTGGCGCGAGCGTACGTCACCCGCATCACGTGATGTCGAGCAACCAGCGGTCGGTCGCCCACGGTGAGTACCGTGAGCCGATGTCCGTTCGCGAAGTCATCCGTTCCGCCGTGCTCGCTCGTGACCCGGTCGACGAACGCGAGCGGATCTCGATCCTCGCCTTCATCGAGCAGATGGACCAGCTCGATGAGCCGTTCAGCGAAGATGCAGACCAGGTCCACGTCACCTCGTCGGCGATCGTCGTCGGCGTCCGGGGTGTGGTGTTGCACCTGCACAAACGACTCGGTATCTGGTTGCAGCCTGGCGGACACATCGACCCGGGCGAGTTGCCGTGGGATGCAGCCGTGCGCGAAGTGCTGGAAGAGACCGGGTTTGCCACGACCCACCCCGATGGCGGGCCGGAATTGGTGCACATCGATGTCCATCCCGGCCCTCGTGGACACACCCACCTCGACCTGCGCTACCTGCTGATGGCACCCGACGCGCTTCCCGCCCCGCCACCGGGGGAGAGCCAGGAGGTGCGCTGGTTCGGCTGGGACGAAGCAATCGCGATCTCGGATCCGGGTCTCGCCGGAGCCCTCGCCGTGGTCCGGACTAGATTCGAGCAGTGACGGTGAGCAATTCATGAGCGGTGGATGAGGGCACGAGGTCACATGGTGAATGGAACACATCGGACTCGGCCGATGCGGGCACGCTCCCGGTCACGCTCGCTCGCGATGGGACCGGCCGTGCTGTTGTGGGCGATGCTGCCGCCGCTTTCCGGTATCACTGCGGCCCGAGACGCACCAGCCGCACCGAACGTCGGTGTGGCGAACGTCGGTGTGGCGAACGAACCGCCCGCGGTCGACCCGAGTCGACCGATCACCGATCCGGATTTGCTCGACGAACTCTCCGCTGCGTTCGACAGTCCCCACCCCTCTGGCACGACCGTTGACGTCGAGATTCTGACGCCCGATACGGCGACGATCACGGCGACCGTTGCGGACCTCGGCGGCTCGGTCACCGGCGGCGTCGTCGGCCACGTGGTGCAAGCAGAGGTGCCGGCCGATCGGGTCACCGAGATCGCGCTGAACACTGCGGTCGATTTCGTCCAGGCGCCGCGCTCGATCACACGTGCACCGAGGCCGACTCGGGTCCGGCCAGAGATCCGGCCAGATATCGGGCCAGAGATCGGGCCAGAGATCGGGCCAGAGATCGGGCCGGGATACGGGCCTGTGGTCGGCCAGAACGTCGGTCTGATCAATGCCGCAGGGTGGCAGGCGGCGGGCATCGATGGCTCGGTCAAGATCGGCATCATCGACTATTTCGATCTCGGCTTGTGGAACCCGATCGAGAACGGTCCGGTACCCGACGTCGGCCACCGGTTCTGTCTCGATACCTCGGCTCACCCCGAACTGTGCGATCCCGCGAACAACAACGGGATCAACAACGGCGACGGTTTCGAGCATGGCGTTGCGGTCGCCCAGATCGTGCGCGATGTGGCCCCGGGGGCCGAGTTGTTCATCGCCTCGGCAGGGACCGTCAGTGACCTGCAAGCCGCGATCAACTGGTTCGCAGCCAACGGCGTGCAAATCGTGACCCGATCGCTCGGTGCTGCCTACGACGGTCCCGGCGATGGAACGGGACCGCTCGCGGCCGTGGTCGACTCGGCCGCCGGCCGGGGCATGGTGTGGTTCAACTCGGCAGGCAACGACGCCGTCGACGGCTATGCCCGGGTCGTCGCCGGCGACCTCAGTGCGACCAGTGGTTACATCGACTTCGACAACGGGCCCGGCGTCGACACCTGGCTCCGGATGAGTGGCGACTGTGTGTTGCTCGACGGCATTCGCTGGAGCGATTGGGACAAGCCCCCGGCGGCGCGTACCGACTATTCGGTCGAAGTCTGGACGCCGATGTCGAATCCCGACACATCCCATGGCGAGTCGTTCAACCCGACCGACGTCGTGCTGCTCAGAGTCATCGACGCCAACCAGGGCGCCGGCGCACCAGCGCTGGAGGGCGCCGACGATTCGATCTGCCCGCCGAACTCGTTCGGCTTCGCGGGCGGGATCAGCTACCTGCGAATCCACCGCAAACCCGCCACGGCGACGATCGGTGATCCTGATGTGATCGAGATCGGACTCGGAGACGGGTTCCTCGAACTCGGTCGATCGCAGGCGCCCTTTTCGGCGGCCAAGCCCGTCGTCGATTCTCGGAACCCGCAACTGATCGCCGTTGGAGCGATCGACCCGGCCAACGGATCGGGTTCACCGGAAGCGATCGCCGCGTATTCGTCCCGTGGTCCCACCAACGACGGTCGGGTCAAACCAGATGTGTCCGCCCCGTCGTGCGTGGCCAGCACCTTGTATTCGCCGCGTTGTTTCAACGGAACCTCGGCTGCTACACCCGCAGCGGCCGGGATGGCGGCGCTGCTGCTCGACGCGGGCGTGGCTCTTCCCGGCATGCCGCTTGCTGCCGCGATGCGCCATTTCACCGTCGACCGCAACGTCGCCACAGGCAGCCTGGATGCGCCCGATGGCCCCGACAACACGTACGGCGTCGGCCAGATCATGCTGCCCGCACCTCCAACGCCCGGCGCGCCGGTGACACCGGCGGCGTATCAGCCGATCAGTCCGCAGCGGGTGCTCGACACGCGGATCATCAGTCCGGTCGGTCCCGGAAATCTGATCGGCGCGCTGCGACCGTACGGGATCATCGATGTCCCCATCGCCGGGTCCGGCTCGGTTCCGGCTGCAGCCACCGCCGTTGCCGTCAACATCACCTCGACCGACGCGGTCGCCAGTAGCTATGTACAGGCCGTTCCGTACCTGCGCGTTCCGTTCGGTTCGTCGTCGACGCTCAACGTCGCGACCTCCGGCGCCGTACAGCCCAATTTTGCGATCGTGCCGATCGGGGCCGAGGGCAAGATCTCGATCTTCAGCGTGCCCGGCGGCAACATCATCATCGATGTGCTCGGCTACTTCGCACCCACGACACCGACTGTCGCTGCTGGCCGTTTCGTGGCGATCGATCCGATTCGCGCGCTCGACACCCGGACGGCCGAACTCGTGCCGCCGGGCTGGGTGGCGCACCAGCCGAGCGGCGAATCGGTGGCCGTCCCGATCCCGGCCGGAGTTCCGACGTCCGGAGTCGCTGCGCTGGTGTTGAACGTGACTGCGACCGATGCAGCCATGGCCGGATTTTTGCGCGCCGAACCAACGGGCACTGTGCCGGCCACCTCGACTGTCAACTATGTGCCGGGCGCTGCGGCTGCCAACTCGGTCATCGTCCCGCTCGGGGCGAACGGAACCGTGAGCGTCTTCACCAACGCCACTGCGCACATCGTGGTCGACATCACCGGGTACATCACCGATGTCACGGCGCCGACAGTTGCCGCCGGTCGGTTCGTGGCGATCGTGACCGGTCGCGTCTACGACAGTCGCAACACCGCTGCTGGACCAGTGGCGGCCGGCGCCATCCGGACGGTCCAACTCAGTGGCTTGGCCGCTCCAGCAGTGCCCGATGGAGCGGCTGCGATCTCGATCAACCTCACTGCAGCGGACCAAGCAGCACCGGGTTTCCTGACGGCGTTTCCAGCCGGCGGGGGGCGGCCGCCGACCTCGACGCTGAATTATTCGCCCGCCCGACCTGTCGCCAACGGTGCGCTGCTCAAGCTGTCGTCCGCAGGTGCGCTCGACGTGTTCGCCTTGACCCAGTCGAGCGTGATCCTCGACGTGAACGGCTACTTCGCCGGCTGATTCCGGTTTTCCCCTGGCTGATTCCGGCGTTCCCCTGGCTGATTCCGGTTCGGTGCTCGACAACTGTTTCGGATCGGTGGGAACCGATCCGGCGCTGCCGTCCGTCGAACCTGCAACGGCGTGAACATCCGTCGACACCACGTTCGGTACATCGGTGCTGAGCGACAACCAGGGGAGACTTCAGATGAAACAGCGAACTTTCGCGCTCTTTGCCGCGCTCGCGATCACGGCGATGACGGCGACCATGACGACATCATGTAGCTCGGACTCCAAGAGTGCCGGCACGGCATCGTCGGGAACCGTTGCTCCGGGCACCAACCGGACAGTGTCAGATGGAAACAGTTTTGTGGCCCCGGCGACGACTGCTGGAATGACGGCTGGGACGACGGCCGAGATGACGACGGGGGCAGCTGCAGACATCGCGGGGCAGGACACGATGGCTCCGCCGGTATCGACGGTCGTGGCGCCGCCCGATCAGCAGCCCGGTGTCCCGACGGCCGACCCGATGTCGAATCCGGTGACCGATCCAGCGGTGGATGCGTTGTCGACGTTTGCGATGGACGTCGACACCGGCTCGTACACATACGCCCGCGGTTCGCTGCAGAATGGCGTCGTTCCCGATCCGAACTCGGTGCGCACCGAGGAGTTCGTCAACGCTCGGGACCAGGACTACGCGATCCCCGCTGACAGCGCATTCGCACTCACGATCGACGCGACGACGGCACCGTTTTTGCCTGGCGACACTCGTGTCGTGCGGGTGGGCATCCAGGGGAAGTCGATCGCTGACGAGAACCGAGCCGACGCGAACCTGACGTTCGTGGTCGACATCAGCGGTTCGATGAGTGACCCTGGCAAGCTCGACGCCGTGCGACCAGCGTTGCAAGCGTTGGTCGAGTCGTTGCGATCGACCGATCGGGTCGGCATCGTCGTCTACTCCGACGACACGCGTGTGTTGCTGCCGTCGACGCCGGTCAGCGATCGCCAGACCATTGCCGATGCGATCGCTCAGCTGCAACCGGAGGGCGCGACCAATGTCGAACAGGGATTGCAACTGGGATACGAGCAGGCCCGCGAATCGTTCGCCTCAGACCGGATCGACCGGGTGATCCTGCTCTCCGACGGTGTGGCCAATGTCGGTGCCACTGGTCCGGATGCAATCCTCGAGGTGATCGGCGATGCTGCTCGCGACGGCATCGATCTCGTCACGGTCGGGTTCGGTCTCGGCGACTACAACGACACGTTGATGGAGCAGCTCGCTGATCAAGGCGACGGCTTCTACGCCTATGTCGACGGCGAGCGCGAAGCGGTGCGACTGTTCGGTGAGGACCTGACGGGCACGCTGCAGACCATTGCTCGCGAGGCCAAGGTCCAGGTCGAGTTCAATCCGGCGACCATCGCGAGCTATCGCTTGATCGGGTTCGAGAACCGGGCCGTCGCCGACGAGGACTTCCGCAACGACACCGTCGACGGCGGCGAGGTCGGATCCGGCCACACCGTGACTGCGCTGTACGAGGTCACGGTCCACGAAGGTGCATCGGCCGACGATGCATGGCTCGCCCGCAGTGTCATCCGCTGGCTCGATCCCGATACGTCGGTGGCGAGCGAACTCGAGACGTCACTACTCGCCGCGGACGTGGCCGACACCATTGGCGATTCGCCGCTGCGGTTGCAGCAGGACGTGTATGTCGCGGCATTCGCCGAGACGCTGCGCGCAAGCGGGTGGAACGGGCTGATCTCGCTCGACGGGCTGAGCCAGAACCTGCACTCGCTGGCGGCCCGTCTCGGCGATCCCGACTTGACCGAGACCGCCGACCTGATCGACACCCGGATCGCGCTCGGCTGACCTGGGTGTCGATCAGGCGGTGTCGATCAGGCGGTGTCGATCAGGTGGTGTCGATCCGGTGAGAGCAGTCAGGCGGTGTACTCCGGCACCGGGACGCTGAGGCTGAAGGTGGTTCCTTGATCGTCGGTACAGTCCGCTGACCAGCCGGATTCGTAGAAGACGGGTTCCTGCGAGGTGCCGCCGTTGGCCCGTACCCGCTCGACGGCGGTGTGGATCTCGTCGACGACGAACCACAGTCGGGTGCCGGTGTCCTCGCCTCGGTTGTTGACGCCGCCGGGCGGGGCGCTGATGTTCTCGACGTGACCCTGATCGGGACCGGCGAACTGCCAGCCGAGGACAGCACCGAAGAATGCTTGCGCCTTGGCGAGATCGGCGACCGGCATCGTGAAGTAGTAGAGATCGCCCTGCTCATGGTGCTTGACCTGATGTCCGGGTCCGTTGGAGGTCGTGTCGGAGCCCGGCGTTTCGACCGTGAAGCCGCCGAAACCTTCGTCGACGTTTGCCGCCCGTTCTGCGTATTGCTCAGTGGTGAGGTTCTCGACGAGCGTGCTCAACGTCCAGCGGTGCCCGAACGGGTCGGCGATCACGGCGTTGCGGCTGCCGTGGAACTGGTCGGCCGGCTCGCGCAACGACCGGGCACCGAACGAGAGCGCCGTCGCATACGCCACCTCGACGTCGGCGACATCGAGGTGGAACATGCACGTCGGACCACCACGACTCTCGGGCCCGAGCGCGTCGACCTCCGGATACTCATCGGCGAGCATCAGCTTCGAGTCGCCGATCGTGAGCTCGGCGTGGCCGACCCGGCCGTCGTCACCGAGCATCCGTTGGGTTTCCACGGCTCCGAACGCGTCGCGGTAGAAGTCGAGTGCGGCCCCGGCATTGCGAACGCTGAGGTAGGGCGTGATGGTCATGGTGACCTTCCTTTCTGAGGGTGCGCCGAGGGCGCTCGGAGTGAGCAACAGCTGCAATTCGGCAGTGAGTTGGCGGCGGAGTTGTCTGGCGAACGAATCGCTCGGGGCGATGGGCGCGTCTGGGCGTCGCAGTGCTTCGAAGGCATCGGTCATCGGAGATCCCCTCTCTCGCCGTCGTGTCGTTGTCGATGCTGGTCAGCGGACACGTGACGGAATGCGGTCTTGGCTCGTTGCAGCAGGGATTCGGTGGCATGCACGCTGCGGTCGAGGATGGTCGCGACGTCATCGACCGGGAGGCCGTCGATGTAGCGCAGAGTGAGTGCTGCTCGATGCTCGGTGCTGAGCTGTTCGAGCACATCGTGAGCGTGAGTGGTGGTGATTGGTTCGTCGTTGGGGTCCGACTCGATCTCGTCGGTGCCGAGCAGCGTGAAGGCTTTGCGTTGGCGTTCGGTGTGACGCCAGTGGTCGATCAACTTGTGACGAGCCGTGCCGATCAGCCACCCCACGCCGATCTCGTCGGCTGTGCCGTTGCGCAGGGCGGTCGCTGCTGCCATGAAGACCTCGGAGGTGAGATCTTCGGCCACTGCAGCGGTGCCGCAGCGACGGACGATGTAGCCGTACACCTGGGGGAGTGCCCGGTCGTAGATCGCCAGCAGCCCGGAGGCGCCACCGCCAGATGGGTGCGAAGCGGTTGCGATCGTGCTCACCCGCTCGCCCTCGTCTGCCATGTGCCGTGTGTCGGGCGGCTCGGTTCGCTGTCCATGATCCCTCCGTCGTCCGGCAACCCCCGTTTCCGTCGCGGTGACCGAAACTAATCGTTTTGCGTCGATGCGCTGACGGTTCGGTGGTTCCCGGCAGCGGTGGCGGAAAGGGCGCCCATGGTCCCGACAATCACCGTGAGATGGGATTCTCGGGAACATGGGCGCGAAATCCAGCACTGTGAGAGCCGTTCGAGGTCGCGATGGCGTGGCGAACGTGTGTTCGTTTAGGGTGACGGAATGGGGTTCAACAATCCGGCCATGCCATGGCGAGAACTCGAGCAGCATCTGTCGGGCAAGCGTGGCGCGGACGGTCGGGCACCGGGCAGCCCGAGCTGGAATGCCGGTGGTGACGGACCGGCGTGGAGTCGCAAGCGGCAGCCGTTCGAGCCCTCGCCCGATCTCGCCGGTCATCTCGCCGGTCATGTCGCCGGTCATCTCGCGAGGGATGCAGACGGCGACATCACCCAGCCGACGCTGCGGCCGATCACTCCGTACGCGGAGCTGCACTGTCAGTCCAACTTCTCGTTCCTGAACGGCGCATCGCATCCAGAAGCACTGGCCGAGGAGGCGGCTCGACTCGGTCTGGAGGCACTCGCCCTCACCGATCAGAACGGGCTCTACGGCGTGGTCCGCTTCGCCGAGGCGGCCAAGGCAGTGGGGTTACCGACGGTGTTCGGAGCCGAGCTCACCCTCGACATCACCCGCTACGAACCCGGTCTGGCCGACCCACCCGGCGATCATGTGGTGATCCTGGCCGATGGTCCCCACGGTTACGCACGCCTGGCCCGAGCGCTCAGCCTGGGTCAACTGGCGGGGGAGAAGAGCGCGCCACGGTTCGCGCTCGAACACCTCAGCGAAGTCGCCGCCGGTGACGGTCCGGCCGACCAGCAACAGGCGTGGTGGGTGCTCACCGGTTGCCGCAACGGCGTGGTACCGGCCGCGCTGGTACGCAACGGTCCGGCGGCCGCTGCCCGCGAACTGCAGCGTCTGGTCGGGTTGTTCGGGCGTGACCGGGTGGTGGTCGAGTTGTGGGATCACGGCGATCCGCTCGACACCGCCCGTAACGATGCGCTCGCCGAACTCGCGGGCCGTCACGACCTGCGCTGCGTCGTCACCAACGATGTCCACTACGCGACCCCGCAGCAACGGCGACTCGCCACGGCGCTGTCGGCGGTGCGAGCTCGGCGCAGCCTCAACGACATGGATCCGTGGCTGCCCGCAGGTGCAACGGCCCACCTGCGCAGCGGCACCGAACAGGCACGCCGGTTCAACCGCTATCCCGGCGTGATCGAGGTCGCCGTCGAACTCGGTCGAGCCGCTGCATTCGACCTGTCGCTCGTCGCCCCCCGCCTGCCACCGTTCGACTGTCCCACTGGTCCCGACGGCAAGCCATTGACCGAGATGCAGTACCTGCGCGAACTCGTCGGGCGCGGCGCCATCCGTCGCTACGGTCCGCGACCGTCGACCGGTGAAGACCTGTCGCTGCGGGCCCGGGCATGGAAGATGATCGATCACGAATTGGAAGTGATCGAGGGCCTCGGATTCCCCGGCTACTTCCTGGTCGTGTGGGACATCGTCCGGTTCTGCGAGGAAGCCGACATCTTGTGTCAGGGTCGGGGGAGCGCGGCCAACAGCGCAGCGTGTTATGCGCTCGGCATCACCAAGGCCGACGCTGTGTCGCTCGGATTGTTGTTCGAGCGGTTCCTGTCGCCCGAGCGCGATGGCCCGCCCGACATCGACGTCGACATCGAGAGCGATCGCCGTGAGGAGGTGATCCAGTACGTCTACGCCAAACACGGTCGTCACCACGCGGCCCAGGTCGCGAACGTGATCACCTATCGAGCCAAGTCTGCGGTGCGCGACATGGCCAAGGCGCTCGGTTACGAGCCCGGTCAGCAGGATGCGTGGAGCAAACGATTCGACGGCTGGGGCACGATCGCATCGACCGCGGGCGAATCCGACCACGGCATTCCCGCTGCGGTGCTCGAACTCGCTGCCGAGATCGAGGATGCGCCCCGCCACCTCGGCATCCACTCCGGTGGGATGGTGATCTGCGACCGGCCCGTGATCGAGGTCTGTCCGGTCGAGTGGGGGCGGATGGAGAACCGCAGCGTGCTCCAGTGGGACAAAGACGACTGTGCTGCGGCGGGGCTGGTCAAGTTCGATCTGCTCGGCCTCGGCATGCTCAGCGCGCTGCACTATGCGATCGACCTCGTTCGCGACCATCAGGGATACGAGATCGATCTCGCCGCGCTCGAACAGGACGATCAGGTCTACGCGATGTTGTGCCGAGCCGACACGGTGGGTGTGTTCCAGATCGAGAGTCGGGCCCAGATGGCCACGCTGCCGCGGCTCAAGCCGCGCAAGTTCTACGACCTCGTGGTCGAGATCGCGCTGATCCGGCCCGGGCCGATCCAGGGCGGATCCGTCCACCCCTACATCCGCCGCCGCAACGGTCAGGAGCCGGTGACATATCTGCATCCGCTGCTCGAGAACTCGCTCGGCAAGACCCTCGGGGTGCCGCTGTTCCAAGAGCAACTGATGCAGATGGCGATCGACGTCGCCGGGTTCTCTCCATCCGAGGCCGATCAGCTCCGTCAGGCCATGGGGTCGAAGCGATCGAAGAAGCGGATGGAGAAGCTACGCGAACGGTTGTTCGAAGGGATGGCCGAGCGCGGCATCATCGGCACCGTCGCCGAGGAACTGTTCGTCAAGATGTCGGCGTTCGCCAACTACGGCTTCCCCGAATCGCACTCGGTGTCATTCGCCTATCTCGTCTACGCATCGTCGTGGATCAAGCTCTACGAGCCGGCGGCGTTCTGCGCGGCGCTGCTCAACGCCCAGCCAATGGGGTTTTGGTCGCCGCACTCGCTGGTGCAAGATGCTCGCCGCCATGGGGTGCTGACACGCACCCCCGATCTCAACGCCTCGCTCGCCAAGGCGACGTTGCAGCCCGACCCGTCGTCGTTCACCGGGCACGCCGTACGGCTCGGTTTGGGATCGGTGCGTGGCATCGGCTCGACCTTGGCCGAGTCGATCGAGGCGGAACGGGTTGCCAACGGGCCGTATTCCTCCACCGAAGATCTCACCCGACGGATTCCATCGCTCGATCTGACCCAGCTCGAATCGCTGGCGACGGCCGGCGTTTTCAGCGAGTGCTTCGGGATGGAGCGACGCGAGGCGCTGTGGACCGTCGGCGCAGTGGCTCAATCACGGCCTGATCGGTTGCAGGGGATGGTCACCGGATCCGACGCGCCCCGTCTGCCGGGGATGGATCCGGTCGAGATTGCGGTCGCCGATCTGTGGGCGACCGGGGTCGCTCCCGATGGTCACCCGACCCAGTTCATGCGCTCCGAGTTGACCAAGATGGGCGTCACCACCGCCACCGGGCTGTGGGAGCGCGAACCTCGATCGAAGGTGGTGATCGCCGGGCTCGTCACCCATCGCCAACGACCGATGACCGCCCAGGGCACCACGTTCATGAACATCGAGGACGAGACCGGGTTGATCAACGTCGTTGTCTCCAAGGGCTGCTGGAACCGTTTCCGTCGCGTCGCCCGAGAAGCGCCGGCGCTGCTGATCCGGGGCACCCTCGAACGCAGCGAAGGCGTGATCAACATCGTTGCCGAACACCTCACACCGCTGCAGTTGCCGTCCAACACCGTGACCAGCAGTCGCGACTTCCGCTGACGCCGGCTGTCGCGGCGGATGTTTCGTGTCCGGGTGGTTGGGCAGCAAACATTCGGCACGGTTGGTGCGGGGTGTTTCGTGCTCGGGTGGCCGGGCAGCAAACATCCGGCCCCGCAGTGTTCGTGCTTCGTGCTTCGTGCTTCGTGCTCGGGTGGCTGGGCAGCAAACATCCGGCCCCGCAGTGTCGGGGTGTTTCGTGCCCGGGTGGCCGGGCAGCAAACATCCGGCCCCGCAGTGTCGGGGTGTTTCGTGCCCGGGTGGCCGGGCAGCAAACATCCGAAACAGTTGGTGCGGGGTGTTTCCTGTCCGGGTCGCCGGGTCGCCGGGTCGCCGGGTCGCCGGGTCGCCGGGTCGCCGGGTGGCTGGGTCAGACTTCGACGTCGATCGGGGTCGTCGGGGGCCCGTTGGCGAGGTAGTCGGCGAGATGGGCACACAGGTTGCGGGGCACGAACGTGGCATCGGACCCAGCCACCTCGGCAACAGTCCACCAGCGGATCTCGTAGAGGTGCTCGGCGTTCAGTTGCTCCCACGAGAACTGCGGATTCGGCTCGAAGCCGGCGGGAGCGAGAACCTCGTACACCTGCTCGCGCTGACCGTCGAAGGGCATGTCGATGAACGGGATCACGTGCAGCCGATTCCACAGGTGGGGGCCGATCGCCGGGTCGGCGAGGCCGATCTCTTCCAGCATCTCGCGACGGAGTCCGTCGTGAGCTGTCTCGCCCGGATCGAGCCCGCCGCCGGGGAGCGCCCATCGCGTCCCGTCGGGAAACTCGAACCGCACCAGCAGAACCCGCAGATCCGGGTCCACGACGAGGGCGCGCACGGCTTGACGGATCCGCAGCCCGGCGATGTCGGCCATGCTCAGCCCAGCGCCTCGGCCAGCCGGGGCCGGTTGACGGCGAACCAGTCGCGGCGACGATCGAAGCGAGCCATGCCCCCCATGTTCTTCCACATCTCGATGAAGTTCGGGTCACCCGCTTCGACCCGGCGCATCACGAATTGCCCGCCGCGCTCGACACCTGTGGCCAACACGTCGAGGAACTCACTGCGATCCGGCGGCAAGCCATAGGCGTCGGCAATTACCCGCAGCCGTGTTGCAGCGTCGATCGGCTCCCACCCGAGGCTCGCCGCGAACTCGTCGGTGTCGACCGGAACGCACATGCGGGCGAACTGGGCGAGTTCGTAGAGCGGGTTGCCGGGAGCGGCGAAATCGAAGTCGAGCAGTCCGACCGCTTCGCCATTGCGGAACACGACGTTCTCGAGGCAGACGTCGTTGTGGCAGATCAGCCTGGTCCGATCGGCAAGGGGACCCGGATCCTGCATCTCGTTGCTCCACGTTGCGTCTCGCGATGGGACGAATCCGCGAACAGCGTGGTGGAACTCGCGCAAGAGTGCAGCGATCGACGCCAGAGCATCATTGGTCTGGACCCATGCTGGATACGGAGGAATCGCGACGTCTCCGACGATGAACTCCAATCGCTCGCGACCGTCGGGATCGACGCCGATCGGGCGCGATGCTCCGGTGAAACCCTGCTCGGCGACGTAGCGGAGCATCGCGTGGATGAACGGCGTGTTCGGATTCGACGGACGCAGCACGTGATCGCCCTGGCGGACCACGGCCCCGGCGTTGGCGATCCCTCCGTGGAGGACTTCCTCATCGAGGATCTTCTCCTTGAGGACCTCCCCGTCGAGCGCGCTGCCCTCGCCGGATCTATTCATCGGGCTTGTCGTTGAGCCCGTCGTTGAAGGCCTTATACATCTCGTAGACACTTTTGCACTTCTCGCACAGCGGCAGTTTCTTCGGGTCGCGCGACGGTACCCAGACATGACCGCACAGCGCTTCGAGTGGAGAGCCGTAGATACGAGCTTCGAGCACCTTCGCCGCTGCTGTTTCACCCGGCTCGGTCTTGACGATGTGAGCGACGGCGGGTTCTCCGGTTTGCAGTTCCTCGTCGAGCTTCGGGATCGTCTCTGCGGGCAGTGTCTGGACCTGAGGCATTTGTCCAGTCAATCACTCCGCGACAGTCGGCGCATCGGCTGCGACGTGATCGCCATCGGCGATCACGGCAGGTTCCGATGCGTTTGCCAGACCAGTGAACGCCTCGCCGAGCGGCGACAACCGGTAGCCGACCTCGAGGCTCTGGGTCAGTCCGAGTTCTTTGAGCTTGCGGACGTTGATCTTGAAGGCCGGTCGATCGGCGTTCAGTTGACGGGCGAGTGCGGTGGACACCACACCGGGGTAGGTCGCGATCAGACGAAGTGTCTTGGTGGTCCAGGCGCCGGTCTTGCTGGCCTTGTCGAACCGATCGAGCCGAGCCTGAATCGCCGCTCGACGATCATCGTCGAGGGCAGCATCGTTGCGCCGTTCGATCCGATCGTCGTCGCCGACATGGTGGAACTGGATCCGCCAGATCGGCTGCGCCGCCGCGTCGCCGAGACGCTTGACGATGGTCGAAGCGTGGGCGTCGCCGGCAAGGTTTGCCTCGGCGTCGGTGATCTCGGCCGCATCGACCAGACGGATGTCGTCGACCTCGATCAACTGACCGAAGGTGCGGTAGCGACCGCCGACTTTGGCCTGGGCTCGGGTCCAACCGCGAAACGTCAACGTGATCGAACCGTCGACGATGCCGGCGACCGAGGCCTTGAGGAACTGCATCTCGCCATGATGGCCGATGGCAACTCATGCTGCGACCGCCGTGACGACATCCGGCTACTCTGACCGGGTGCCGCTCTACGAGTTCCGCTGCAAAACCTGTGACGACACCTTCGAGGTGCGCCGTTCAATGGCCGAGTCCAACCATCCGGCTTCGTGCCCCAGCGGGCATGACAACGCAGTTCGCCTGTTGTCGGTGTTCGCCAGCGTCGGTGCCTCCGCCGGCGGGTCGTCGACTTCGGTTGCCGCTGCGCAAAAGTCGGGTGGCGGTTGCGGCTCCGCATGTGGTTGCGCCCACTGATCCAGCACACTCGCGTGTCGGCCAACGATGTTGTGAATCAATGACTTTGTGACAAATTCGTCGATACTGGGCGCTTCGGCTTGGCAACGGTGGCGATCAGGCGTAGGGTCACCCTCGTGATCGTCGCCCTCGTCGCCTTGCTTGCTGCAGCCGCAGCATCCATTGCCGCAGCGGCAGCACGCGTACCCAAGGCCATTCCCGCAGTAGTTCGCAGCGGGCGTGGTGCACGGGTGTATCGCTCACGCTGAGCGAATTCTCTGCTCCACCCCGCCGGTCACGGCTGCGGGTGTCGTAGCGGTGACCGGCTTTCCCTGAGGATTGCCATGTCCAACACAACTGATTCCACCATTGGATCCACACCCGGGTCGCGCTCGACCGGTCGCGTTCTCGCGCCGTCGGCCGGCTACTCGTTGCGGATCGAGCTCGCGGCAGCAGCCGCGGCGACCATGGCCGACGTGGTGCGGGCGATCACCGCATGTGGCGCGGACATTCGCGAAATGCACACCACCGACGATGGCAATCGGGTTCTCAACGTCGCGTGCAGCAGCACCGCCCAGCAGGATTGCGTGCGGGCCGCGATCGGAACGGCGCCAGGAACCAGAGCTCGTTCGATCGGCGACGCGACCTTCGATCTCCACCGCGGTGGCAAGGTCGGTATCGTCGCCAAGACGGTGGTCCGCAATGCCGATGAGCTGGCGATGGCCTACACGCCGGGGGTTGGTCGGGTCTCTTCCGCGATAGCTGCCGACCCGTCGCTGTCGTGGACCTACACCGGTCGGAGCAACTCGGTGGCCGTCCTCAGCGACGGCAGCGCGGTGCTCGGACTCGGCAACATCGGTCCGGAGGCGGCGATGCCCGTGATGGAGGGCAAGGCGGTGCTGTTCCAACAGTTCGCCGGTGTCGATGCATACCCGATCTGTATCAACGCATCGTCAGCTGACGAGATCGTCGCGGTCGCCAAAGCGATCGCGCCGAGCTTCGGCGGGATCAACCTGGAGGACATCGCCGCTCCGATCTGCTTCGAGGTCGAGGCGCGGCTGCAAGCCGAGCTGGACATCCCGGTCTTCCACGACGATCAGCACGGCACCGCAATCGTCGTGCTCGCGGCGATCCGTAACGCTGCCAAAGCAGTCGGCAAGAACCTGGCCGAGATGACGGTGGTGGTCGTCGGGGCCGGTGCGGCTGGTCTGGCGTGCGCGAAGTTGCTCGATCTGGTCGGCACCGGCGACATCATCGGCGTCGACCGCGAAGGCATCCTCCACGAGAGCGTGCTGGGCCAGACCACTTCGTGTTCGAAGTGGTGGTTCGCCGAACACGGCAATCGTGACCAGCGAACCGGCAGCATCGCCGACGCATTGAAAGGTGCTGATGTGTTGCTTGGCCTGAGTGGACCCGGAGTCATCGAACCGGAGTGGCTGGAACTGATGGCCGATGACGCGATCGTGTGCGCGATGGCAAACCCGATACCGGAGATCATGCCCGAGTTGATCCCGGCCAACGTCGCCGTGATGGCCACCGGCCGCAGCGACTACCCGAACCAGATCAACAACGTGCTGGCATTCCCCGGCGTGTTCCGCGGCATGCTCGATGTGCGTGCAACGCGGTGCACCGACGAGATGAAGCTTGCCGCCGCCGAGGCGTTGGCGGCGATGGTCCCGAAGCCGACGCCCGACCGGATTCTTCCCGGAGCATTCGATCCTGGCGTCGCCGACGTGATCGCTGGTGCGGTCTCTCGCACCGCGATCGCCCAGGGCTGTATCCGCTGCTGACGCACTCTCGCTCGACCTGTCTACATTGGAACCCGTGACGATCTTGGTCGATGACCCGCTGTGGCATTGGCGAGGGGAGCGGTGGTGCCACCTCGTCAGCGATGACAATCTCGACGAACTGCACACGTTCGCGGCGTCGGTCGGCATTCCTCGCCGAGGTTTCCAGGGCGATCACTACGACATCCCCGAACGCTTCCGGGCAGAGGTGGTCGCGGCCGGTGCTGCCGAGGTCGGCAGCCGTGAACTGCTGCGTCGGTTGCGTTCGGCCGGGTTGCGGTTGACCCCGGCACAGCGACGTGTCCGATCTGGCTGAACCGGCCAAGCGGCTTGCAAACAACCGGTGCGAGAATTTCGGGCGGTGCGTATCACGGCCGTTGTGGCCGACTCTGTGTGGCCACGGGCTGGGTGTCGCTCGACCGTCGACCGGGCGTACCCCCGCATTCACGTGCGGCTCGGCCAGCGCGACGGCACACCCAGTTCGTCACTCAGGCTCCGGGTACCGCCGCGACCGATCACGAGCCAGTCGTAGAGCACCAGGCCGTGGCTGTCGACGGCTGCATCGGCCTCGAACCAGAGCGTGTCGTCGTCGCCCACCACGCCTCCCCGAGGGCGCACGGTCGCGATCACCATCCCGCTGACATCGACACGATCCGCGAGCATGACCGCCATCGTGTCGGCGACGTCGACGACCTGATCAGGCATCGTGGTGCCGCTGACCGTGATCAGCGAGATCCCACAGCCGGACGAGTCGATCAACATCACGAGCGTCTCGTGACACAGCGGTTGGCTGAGTTGCATGGCGAAAACGACGAGCGCTTCGCCGGCGGAACAGATCGGGTCGAGGCCCGCTTGTGGCAGGCGGTTGGATGCGGACGTGTGCGGTGTGGGCATGACGGTTCCCCAGATTTCGAGCGAGTCGGTTGGCCGGGGAAGACCGTTGCGGTGACTCTAGAGAAGGGGTCTCACAGAGTTCCGCGCTTGTAGCCTGCGTGACATGGCTGCGATCACCATCTACCACAACCCGAATTGAAACTCGTCGAGCAATGCCGTGCGCATTGCCTCTGAACTGGGCGTCGACCTCGACACCGTCCTCTACCTGAAGACACCGCCAGATGCCGCCACGCTCGCTGACATCATTGCCAAACTCGAGGATCCCATCACCGATCTGGTTCGCCGAGACGCCAACTTCGCCAAGCTTGGCCTCACCGATGCCGACGTCGAGACGCCGGAGCAGATCATCGCCGTGATCGGCAAGCACAAGGCGTTGCTGCAGCGTCCACTGGTTGTCACACCGGACACCGCCATCATCGGCCGTCCCAAGGATCGCATCGCTGCGTTACTGCAGCCCTACGCCTGAGCGGGACCACAGCAGCCCGAATGCGAAACAACGAGTCAGGTCAGCCGTTCTTGGGCAGGTCTCGGTACGGCGTCGTCCGAAAATCACCCGGCTCCTTGGGCAACCCGAGGCCACGCTCGCTGACGATGTTCTTCTGAATCTGATCGGTTCCGCCGTAGATCGCCGGGCCCGGCGAGAATACGGTGAGCTCTTGGACTGCGCCCTTCGACAGCGAGTCCGAACCCCACAACATGCCTTGAGCACCGATGATGTGGTTGCCGATCTCGCGTGAACGACGCAACGTGTGGGTGCCGAGCAGCTTGGCCAGGTTGCCCTCGACGCCGGTACTGCGCTGCCCGCTGCGGGCGCGCATCAGGTTCCACTTGCCGACTTCGGCCAGGGTGTAGAGCTCGGCCAATCCCTGGCGGACGGTGGGCTCGGACTCGATGCCGACGGTGCGGGCGAGTGCGGCGAACTGCTTGTAGCCGCCGGCCCCGGTGGCCCCAGCAGCGTTGCCGGCGCGGCTCTGGACAAAATCGCCGACCCGTCGGCCGAGTTGGTTGGCGATCGGGCCGGGCAACGCTGCGCCGAGTCCGCCGCCGCCTCCACCACCGCTGCCGAGGCTGGCTCGTTCGACCATCAGCGTGGTGTTGGCGACTGCCCACCCATTGTTGAGGCCGCCGATCAGATTCGCGGCCGGAACCCGGGCCTCGTCGATGAACACCTCGTTGAACATCGCCCTGCCGGTCATTTCCCGCAACGGGCGCACGTCGACGCCGGGCTGATCCATCTGGAACGCGAAGTACGAGATTCCCTGGTGCTTGGGTGCATCGGGGTTGGTACGGGCGATGAGCATGCCCCAGTTGGCGATCTGGCCACCGCTGGTCCACACCTTCTGCCCGGTGATGACGTACTCGTCGCCGTCGAGTTCGGCTTTGGTGCCGAGACCGGCCAGGTCGCTGCCGGCACCGGGCTCGCTGAACAGCTGACACCACGAGTTGGTGCCATCGAGAATCGACGGGATGTACTCGGCCTGTTGCTCCGCAGAGCCATGGACCGCAATGGTCGGGGCAGCGAGCATCAACCCGAGGCCCCCGGGCGGACCGACGACGCCATGCTCGCCGAGCACGTTGCTGGCCAGGACGGCAAGGTGTCGCGGGTAGCCCTTGCCCCCAGCGGATTCGGGAAGCATGGGAGATGCGTAGCCGCTTGCGGCCAGTCGCTTCCACCACTCGGCAACAGTGATCGTGGGATCCCACGCTTGGGTCACCCACTCGGTGACTTCGGTCCGGACTTGTTCAGCGGAAATGTCTGCCATTGCCGGAGCGTAGGAGGTCGGCGTTTGCGCCGACGAGACGGCCGCGAGGAAGTCGTTCGCAATCATCCCGTCTCATTCTGCGACAATTCAGACCTCGAAAATCTCTGCTGGCCAATTGACGCACAAAGTGTTAAGGTGAGCGCTGAGAGTGTGCGGGGCGGAATTCCACACAGCGAATCGACCTTGCATCCTTTTCAGTCGTCACCTCGGCGGCGTGGAATGAAGGAGCGACATGCAAACCAACACATTGACGAGCCGGCGGCGGCGTTCGGCGGTCGGTGCCCTGCTCGGCATCGGACTCATGACCTGCGCGATTACCGGCGTCTCTGCTGGACCGAGCAACGTGCCCCGGCTCGAGGTCAGCCTCACCGATTCGTCAGCCCAGCCGCCTGCGGTACTGGTATCGACCGATCCGATCCGGGTGCTCGACACCC
>JBDSDH010000120.1:0-48114 GCA_039920665.1 Ilumatobacteraceae bacterium | reverse complement strand
ACACGTCTGCCGGACGCGGCGAACCGGTGGCGCTGCCGTTCGCCGGACCGCGCGATCGCACGCCGCTGGAGCTGTGGCGGGACCCGCCGGAGATCAGAGCGCTTTGACCTTCAGGGCCTCGTCACCCTTGCGGCCCTGGCCGACTTCGAACTCGACCGCCTGACCTTCTTCGAGCGAGCGGTAGCCGCTGCCCTCGATGTTGGAGAAGTGGACGAACACGTCGTCGCCACCCTCACGAGAGATGAAGCCGTAGCCCTTCTGAGCGTTGAAGAACTTGACGGTGCCCGTAGCCATTGCCCTGCTCCCATTCCGGGGTCCGCCCCCTGTGCCGGACCCTGCGATGAGAGTAGTCGTTCCCAAACGGGACTCGATGCGAACGAATTCCCCCGTCGCACCGGGCCACCGCCACTAGCCTCACCGGCCGTGTCTGAAGCGTTGATCGAGGCCAGCGGGCTGACCAAGCGGTTCGGTGACTTCACCGCCGTCGCCGGCATCGACGTCACCGTCAACCGCGGCGAGTCGTTCGGATTCCTCGGTCCGAACGGTGCAGGCAAGAGCAGCACGATGCGGATGATCGGATGCACCTCGCCGCGCACCGGTGGCGACCTGCGCATCCTCGGGATGGACCCGGCCGCCGACGGATCGCGGATCCGGGCCCGACTCGGGGTGGTTCCGCAGGCGGATTCGCTCGACGCCGAACTCACCGTTGCCGAGAACTTGATCATCTACGGGCGTTACTTCGATCTCAGCCGAGCCGAAGCCAAGCGCCGCACGGCCGAGTTGCTCGAGTTCGTACAACTGTCCGATCGAGCCAACAGCCGTGTCGAACCACTCAGCGGTGGCATGAAGCGCCGGGTCACGATCGCCCGTTCGCTGATCAATCAACCCGACCTGCTCCTGCTCGACGAGCCGACCACCGGCCTCGATCCGCAGGCCCGGCACATCCTGTGGGACCGGCTCTACCGGCTCAAGCAGCAAGGTGTCACCCTCGTTCTCACCACCCATTACATGGACGAAGCCGAGCAACTGTGCGACCGGCTGGTCGTGATGGACGGTGGCCGGATCGTCGCCGAAGGTTCGCCACGGCAGTTGATCGAGCGACACGCGACGCGTGAGGTGCTGGAACTGCGGTTCCCGGCCGGCACCAACCCGGACAACGCGCACCACGCCGAGGGCGTGGGCGATCGGTACGAAGTCCTGCCCGACCGGATCCTGGTGTACGCCCACGACGGTGACGCCGCGTTGGCCGAGGTGCACGCCGCCGGTGCCCGACCGGAGAGCTCGCTGGTGCGTCGAAGCACACTCGAGGACGTCTTCCTCCACCTCACCGGGCGCACGCTCGTCGAATGAGCCCGTCCAATGAAGGTCGAATGAGCCGCCGATGAGCACCCCCGCCGCTGTGCGCATCGTCGAGCGCAATCTGACGATGTTCCGCCATGTGTGGAAGAGCAACGTGGTGACCTCGTTGTTGCAGCCGATGCTGTATCTGCTCGCGATGGGCGTCGGAGTCGGCGCGCTCGTCAACCGCAACGACGGCAGCACCCGACTGCTCGACGGGTTGCCGTACATCGCATTCGTCGCCCCCGGATTGCTCGCCACGACAGCGATGATGGTGTCGTCGCTCGAGAGTCTCTGGCCGGTCTACGACGGAGTTGCCTGGGGTCACCACTACGAAGCGATCGCAGCAACTCCGCTCGAGCCTCGGGACATCGCGACCGCCCATGCGTTGTGGATGCTGTTTCGCACCGGCGTCGCCGCAGCGACGGTCGGGTTGGTGATGGCCCTGTTCCCCGATGTCCGCTCGTGGGGACTGATTCCAGCGATCCCCGTCGCGATGCTGGGCGGTGTCGCATTCGGGATGCCGTTCGCGGCGTGGGCGATCAGCCGCAAGCAGGAGATCAGCTTTCCTGTCATCCTGAGGTTCGTCATCGTCCCGCTGTTCCTGTTCGGTGGCGCGTTCTTCCCGGTCTCGCAGCTTCCGCCGGTGGCCCGGTACCTGGGCTACGCAACGCCGCTGTGGCACTGCGTCGAACTCTGTCGCTCATTCGTCAGTGGGACATCGATGAGCGTCCTGGCCGGGCTCGGCCACGCCGGCTATCTCGTTGGATGGGGTCTCGTCGGCGGGTTGGTGATGACCCGCGCCGCTCGGAAGCGGTTGTTCGCATGAGCGCACTGGTGCTGCGGATCATGCCGCCGGTCGTTCGTCAGGCGCGGCGTCCGCAGCGGATGGTGGAACGAACGGTGATGTGTTATCGCAACACGTGGCCGATCCTGCTGTCCGGCTTCTTCGAGCCGCTGTTTTATCTGCTGTCGATCCAGATCGGGATCGGCAAGCTGGTCGGCGATGTCGAGGTGAGTGGCAGGATCCTCACCTACGCCGAGTTCGTCGCTCCGGCGCTGATGGCGGCAAGCGCGATGAACGGCGCGATCTACGACGCGACGATGAACGTGTTCTACAAGCTGCGTCACGCCCACACCTACGACGCGGTGCTCGCGACACCGATGTCGATCGGTGACATCGCGCTCGGCGAGATCGCCTGGGCGTTGCTGCGCGGGTTCCTCTATGCGACCGCGTTCCTCGTCACGATGGTTCCGTTCGGTCTGGTCAATTCGTGGTGGATGCTGTTGTCGTTACCGATCTGCTTGCTGATCGGGTTTGCGTTCGCTGCCGTCGGTATGGCCGTCACCACCTATATGCGCAGTTGGTCCGACCAGGAATGGGTCACCACTGCGACAATGCCGATGTTCTTGTTCTCGGCCACGTTCTATCCGCTCAGTTCCTACGGTGACTGGGGCTGGGTGGTCCAGTTGTCACCGCTCTACCATGGCGTGGCGCTGATCCGCAGCGCGAACGCCGGCGTCATGTCGTCGGACATCGCGTGGGGAATTGTCGGACACGTCGCATTTCTCCTTACGATGTCGTTCGCTGGTCTGTGGGTGGTGTCGCGCCGTCTGCAGTTTCTGCTTCTGAAATGACGCGCCCGACCACCTCTCCTTTCGACACCGTGATCTTCGATCTCGACGGCACTGTGTCCGACTCCGCTCCGGGCATCCTCGCGTCACTGGACCATGCGTTCACCGAGACCGGGTTTCCGCCGCCATCCGATCTTCGCCGGTTCATCGGTCCGCCGTTCGAGACCGCCTTCCGCTCGGAGGGCTTTTCACCGGACGAGATCAAGATCTTGATGACGGTCTACCGGGCCCACTACTGGGATATCGGGGCGTTCGAGAACTACGTCTACCCGGGGATGGAAGAGCTGCTCGACGACCTCCGTCGGGAAGGATTCCGGATCGCGATCGGTACGTCCAAGCCGGAGCCGACCGCTCGCCGGATCCTCGAACACTTCGGCTACACCGAACGCTTCGACGTGATCGGCGGAGCGACGTTCGACATGACCCGGGCCACCAAGAGCGCGGTGCTCAGCTACGTACTCGAACAACTCGGCCCGTGTCGCCCGGTGATGATCGGCGACCGCTATCACGACGTCGAGGGCGCCGCCGAGCACACGATCGACTGTGTCGGCGTCCGCTGGGGCTACGCCGCCTCACCCGACGAACTGCAAAAGGCTGGAGCGCGCTGGATCGTGGAACACCCCCGAGAGATCTTCGACATCGTCTGCGGTCAGGTGATGCTGTGAACGTCACGACCAACCACAAGATCAGCCCCGAGATCGAACGCGAGGGCCTGCGTCGGCGCACCTTTGCGATCATCAGCCACCCCGACGCGGGCAAGACCACCTTGACCGAGAAGTTCCTGTTGTACGCCGGTGCGGTTGTGGAGGCCGGTTCCGTCAAGGGCAAGGGTGGCCAACGCGCGGCCACCAGCGACTGGATGGAGCTCGAACAGAAGCGCGGCATCTCGATCACGTCGGCGGTGATGCAGTTCGAATATCGCAACTGCATGATCAACTTGCTCGACACGCCGGGTCACCGTGACTTCAGTGAGGACACCTACCGCGTGCTTGCCGCGGTGGATGCGGTCGTGATGGTGCTCGACTCGGCCAAGGGCATCGAGCCGCAGACGCTCAAGCTGTTCGAGGTCTGCCGAGCTCGCAACCTGCCAGTGCTCACGTTCCTCAACAAATTCGACCGACCGGTGCGCGATCCGCTCGAGCTGCTCGACGAGATCGAATCGAAGATCAACCTCCGTCCCACACCGGTCACCTGGCCGGTCGGCGATGCCGAGGACTTCCGGGGCGTGATCGACCGACGTCGCAAGGTTTTCATCCGCTTCACCCGTACCGCTCGCGGCAGCACGATTGCTCCCGAGCAGGAGATGACCTACGCCGAGGCCGAGGCCGAAGAAGGCGCCATTTGGCAGCGGGCGATGGACAGTAGTGGCCTACTCGATGCAGTCGGCGCCGACCTCGACATGCCGTCGTTCCTGGCCGGCGAGTCGACCCCACTGTTCGTTGGTTCGGCACTGTCGGCGTTTGGCGTGCGAGCGCTGCTCGATGCCGTGGTCGACCTCGTCCCGCCGCCCCCGCCGCGTCCCGACATCAATGGCCAGCCCCGTCCGCTCGGTGCGCCGTGTTCGGCATTCGTGTTCAAGGTCCAGGCCAACATGGACAAGTCCCACCGCGACCGGATCGCGTTCGTGCGCATCTGCAGCGGCAAGTTCGAGCGCGGGATGACGATGACCATCGCTCGCACCGGCAAGCCGTTCGCGACCAAATATGCGTCCACCGTGTTCGGTGCCGAGCGCAGCACGATCGACGAAGCCTTCCCCGGAGATGTCGTCGGTCTCGTCAACGCCAACGGTCTCAACCTCGGCGACACGCTCTATGAGGACATGCCGGTCACGTTCCCCGGTATCCCGCGGTTCGCGCCCGAACTGTTCACCAACGCTCGCCCGCGCGACACCAGCCGGGTCAAGCAGTTCCGCAAGGGGATCGAGGTGCTCGAGGAAGAGGGTGTCGTCCAGGTGCTCCGCGACCCGACGATGGGCGATGCGGCCCTCGTGCTCGCTGCCGTTGGGCAATTGCAGTTCGAAGTGTTCGCCCACCGACTCGAGGCCGAGTTCAACGCGCCGGTCGAACTGACCGGCTCGCCATATCAGGCCATTCGTGGCACCGACGAGGCCAGTGCCGAGCGGTTGCGCCAGATCGGCGGGATCCGGATCCTCAACCGAGCCGACGGCACCATGGTGGCGCTGTTCGAGAACGTCTACCGTTTGCAGCGGTTGCTGTCCGACGAACCGAAACTGACGCTCACGTCCCTGTCGGTCGACTGACCCGGCAGTTGTCGCTCCGCTCGTGCCGGGCGGCGCCGAGCCTGATCTGCTCGAAGTCCGTCGGTGAGAGATCGGCGACTGTGCGTTCCGTGCTGGTGACCGGGATCCCGTCGATCCAGACGATCTCCGACGGCGCGAGCCGTGCGACGATCGGCTGCACCCGTCGGGTGGTCGCGATCTTGATCGCGGTGGTCACCATCGGACGCTGGTTCCGAGCCGGCAGTTGCTCGCACATCCCGTGGGTCACGGCCGCCGTCAGGTGCGACACCACACATTTCGGCTGACGCAGTGACTTGACGAACGATGTTCCGTCGGCATCGAGGAGCAGGATTGCAGCTCGGGCGAGACGGTGGCGGTCGGCTGGCGCCCCGGTCAACAACCACACCCCGTGCTGGACCTGCTCGACTTCTTCGTCTTTCATCCGCGCCAACCACATGTCGTGGATACCGGCCACGCGGGCCTGTTTGCGGGTGAACAGTCCCCGCTGGGAGGCTGCGATCGTCTGGACGATGGAGAGCACTTCGGAACGATTCACACTCAGCACAAGTCGCCACGGCGTGATTGATGACGGGAATCGTTGAGAAATCTTCGATCGTTCTGACAGCTGAACTGACAATACGTTCGGTGATCAGGGTTTGGAGTGAACGCCAGCGAGGTGGTCGAGTGCCACACCGGTGTAGATCGCCATCCCGGCAACCATCGCTTGCTCGTCGAACGTCACCCGGTTGCTGTGGTTGGGAGCCGCCGTTGCCGGATTCTTGCCGTGCGGCGTGCCGCCCAGGAACATCATCGATCCGGGCACTGCTTCGAGCACGTAACTGAAGTCCTCGGCGCCCATCACCGGATGGGGCAACTGGACGACGTTGTCTGCGCCGACAACAGCGCCGGCCGCACCGGTCGCGAAGGCGGCGAAACCGTGGTGGTTGGATGTGACCGGATAACCATGGGTGATCTCGATCGTCACCTCGGCTGCGTGGGCGGCGGCGATGCCTTCGGCGACACGCTGGATGCCGGCGTGCACCTTGGCCCGGGTGCGCTCGCTGACAGCCCGGATCGTGCCCTCGATCTGAGCGTTCTCGGGAATCACGTTGTTGGTGGTGCCGGCCGAGATCCGGCCGACGGTGATGATCGAGGGATCGAAGACGTCGATGCTGCGGGTGACCATCATCTGCATCGCCTGGACGATTTCGCAAGCAACAGGGATCGGGTCGAGTGCGCGGTGCGGTTCGCTCGCATGACCACCCCGGCCGTGCACGGTGATGAGGAGGTGATCGCTCGAGGCCATGATCGATCCGCCGCGGGTACTGACCATTCCGGCCGGCATCGACGACGTGATGTGTAACGCAAACGCGCCCGTGACCGGTGAGGGCGTGCCATCGGCGAGCGGAGACACGTTCAACAGTCCCTCCTCGAGCATGTACTTCGCGCCATGGTGGCCCTCTTCGCCAGGCTGGAACATGAACAGCACCCGGCCTGCCAGATCTGCCGCGCGGGTCGACAGCATCTTCGCCGCACCGACGAGCATTGCGGTGTGGGTGTCGTGTCCGCAGGCGTGCATCGTGTTCTCGACCTTGGACTGGAAGTCGAGATCGGTGTCCTCGGGCATCGGTAGCGCATCCATGTCGCCGCGCAGCAGGATCGTTGGACCGGGATTGTGGCCGGTGAGCATCGCCCCGATTCCGGACGTGGTCTCGTGCAGGCTGATGTCGAGCGGCAGGCCCTCCAGCTCAGCGAGCACTGCATCGCGGGTGATCGGGAGGTGGTTGCCCGTTTCCGGCCACTGATGCAGACGCCGGCGCAGATCCACGGCTCCACTGAGGTAGTCCTTGGCTTCGGCGAGCAACTGGTTGGTCATCGCTCGATGTTAGTTGCGGGTCCACGGTGGCGGCTTACAGTCAGTGCTGTGGCTGACCCCGTCACTGATTCCCGCATTGATCCGGGAGACGAACTGGTCGACATCGTCGACGAACAGGACAACGTGATCGACGTGGTCACCCGGCGTCGGATGCGGGCCGAGGTGCTGCGTCATCGCGCGGTCTACATCGCAGTGCAGGGAACCGACGGCCGATTGCTCGTCCATCAACGCAGCTTCGCCAAGGATGTCCGGCCCGGGGCATGGGACATCGCGGTCGGCGGAGTGGTCGGCTCGGGCGAGTCCTACGACGAGGCTGCCGGGCGCGAGTTGGCCGAAGAGATCGGCGTCGTCGGTGTCACACCCGTGCCGATCGGCGGCGGCACGTTCGCCGACCAGTACTACGAGCTGATCGGTCGCTGTTACCACGTGGTCCACGACGGACCGTTCACGTTCGCCGATGGTGAGGTGATCGCTGCCAGGTGGGTCGACGTCGACGGGCTGGCGGAGCTGCTGCGCGATCACGACGTGGTCAGAGACAGCGTCGCCCTCCTGCTCGATCGTCTCATCGTTGCTTCCGGCTGATCCGTCCGATTTGTTTTCCATTTTCGATATCTCGAAGCACTCAGGAGGGAGAGCCACGGGTGTGGCTCTCCGACGAGAGGAACACGACAATGGCGATGTACGGAGCAAACCCGGAACAACTCGCAGCGCTGGGCAGCAAGCTCAAGGCCCAGCGCGAGCCGATCCAGTCGGTGACGGACACCGTCACCGGAGCGCTCAGCGGCACTGAGTGGACCGGCCCAGCGCGCGACGCGTTTCAGGCGCAATGGGACACGTCGTTCAAGTCGACGTTGGCCAAGCTCATCGAAGCGTTCGACGCAGCCGGACTCGACTGCATCAACCGCTCGAACGACCTGATGACAGTGATGGGCGCACGCTGACCGAGATCGCTGACCTGGTCGCTGTCCTGACCGTTGTCAATCCGGCCTAGATTCGTCAGGGTGCTGCAGCTGGAGTTCACGGTCGAACCGTTTGTCGAGGGTCATCCCGGCCCGCACGTCACCGCCGCAGTGGCGGCGGCCGAACGGGCTGGGGGAACCGTCGAGTTCGGACCGTTCGGCTCGGTCTGCGGCGCGTCCGACGACGAGATGCCGACGGTGATCGCCGAGCTCGTCCGAGCCGCGTTCGCGAACGGTGCCTCGCACGTCACGATCCACGTTGCGGGTGCTCGGCCGGATGCTGGATTCCGGTGAGTCTGCCTCGCCACCCACTGGTGCTCGCGATCCGCCCGATTGCCGAGGCGCTCGGTGCGACCGTGTTGCCGGTGGACGAACGAGAAGCGAGCGACATCCCGTTGATGTGGGAGGGCGCGGTGATCGCTGTCATCAGGCCGGCTCCGCTGCACGGCGCGCTCGACCGTCTGATCGAGTCGGTCGAGCGAGAGTTCGGGCGTCGGCTGGCCGAACTCGATCGCACCGAGAAGCAGCGTGCGATTCGGATCCTCGACGAGCGAGGCGCATTCACATTGCGCCGGGCGGTGGAAGACGTCAGCGACTCGATGGGCGTGTCGCGGATCACCGTCTACAACTATCTCAACGCGATCCATCGATGACGGTTCGGTTGCCGGTCACCACCGCTCGGTTGCAGATCGATCGGTTCAGCGATGATGACGCGCTTGCAGTCGTCGGCATTCGCAACGACCCAGCGGTCGTCCGGTTTCAGGGCTGGACCCTGCCGTACACGGTCGAGCAAGCCGACCGACTGATCGCGTTCGGCCGCCACGATCCCGTCTTGTCCGGCGCCCAGCTCGCGATTCGGTTGGGTGACGGAACGCTCGTCGGTGACTTGATGGTGAAGCCCACCATCGCTGCCCACGCTGTCGAACTCGGCATCACGATCGGCAGCCGGTGGCAGAACCGGGGTTATGCAACCGAGGTGATCCGGGCGATCACTGGTGCCTTGTTCGACACCGATGAGGTGCTGAAGGTCGTCGCAGTGGTTGCGACCGACAACCTCGCCAGCCTGCGAATCTTCGACCGAGTCGGATTCCGTCGCGAAGGCCTCACCCGCTCTTCGTTCCGACTCACCGATGCAACACTCGTCGACGAAGTGCTGTTCGGGATCACCCGCACCGATTGGGAGCGACCCGATGGCGCATTCGAGGTGATCGCGTTCGACGCCGACGACACGCTCTGGCAGAGCGAAGACGGGTTCCGGGCAGCCGAGAACGCCTTCGTCGAGATGGTCTCGCCATGCGTGCCGATCGGCATCGACGTCAAGGCGGCGCTCACGGCCGTCGAGCGTAAGAACCTGCATGTCTTCGGCTACGGCGTCAAGGCGTTCGGGCTGTCGATGGTCGAGTGCGCGACCTCGCTCGCGTCGGCCGGTGGTCGTGGGATCCCGCCGGACGTGATCGGTCATCTGATCGAGATGGTGCGGGCCCTGCTGACCGAACCGGTGCGGTTGTTGCCCGATGTTCCGAGGGTGCTCGAGGCCGTTGGTCGCACCCACCGGCTGGTGTTGATCACCAAGGGCGATCTGATCCATCAGACCGCCAAGGTCCAAGCGAGTGGCCTTGCCCATCATTTCGAACAGATCGAGATCGTGATGGAGAAGGACCCCGAGACCTATTCCCGGATCATCGGCCAGATCGGCGTGCCGGCCAACCGGTTCCTGATGGTCGGCAATTCGGTCAAGAGCGACATCTTGCCGGTGCTCGCCCTCGGTGGCAGCGCGGTGCATGTGCCCTACCACTTGCTCTGGGACCTGGAACAGGCCCCGAGCGATCACGGCTCGACGTTCGCCGAATTGGGGTCGCTGGCCGAATTGCCCGGCTGGTTGAGCGAGGAGCGATCGTGAGCGATCGCTACGGCGTCCACCACTGTTCGAGACGGGTGATTGCGCCGCCCTGGTAGGTGACGAGGTAGCCGAATCCGCTGTAGAGGTAGTCGGCCGGTGCGCCCTCGGACGGGTCGTTGCCGAGCAACAGTGCATTCAACTCGGTGCCGGAGATCTGGTGGTTCAGCTTGGTCGACGCATCGGCGACCGAGATGAACACGCCATCGAGGTCGACTTCGACCGATGACGTCGGTTCGGTCTCGACGCCGTAGTCGCCGACGCAGGCGTCCTCGTCCTCGCCGAAGTGATCGATGCACGCCTGGCCGGTGAACAGTTGAACGAGTTCGAACACGACGTTGCCGGCTGCTGGTGGTGGATCGCCACCCTCACTGACCGATGCGTAGTACACGCCATCGGGATGGCTGTTGCCCGCATCGATGGGTGCGGTCTGGCTCGGTACGACGGGTGACGCAACGAGGGCGTACTCGCGACTGGTAGTCGAGGGCGTCGTCGATTCGGACTCGGTCGTCGCGACAACGGTTGACGCAGGTTCGGTCGGCGGCGTGGTGGCCCCGGTTGGGGCGACGGCCGTGTCGGTCGGTGCCGTGGTCGCGGCCACCGTCGTCGACAGGGCGATTGTGCTGGTGGGGCTCGGTGCAGCAGTCGTGGTGGTTGCGGTCGGCAGCGTCGACAGGTCGGTCCCGCTGGTCGACGAATCACTCCCGCAGCCGGCGACGGACAGCACCAACAGTGCGACGAGCGGACAACCAAGAAACTTTTTGCGGGCCGACATAGATGGCCAATCTAGGCGCCAGACTCGGCTTCGAAGGGTCAGAGTCGTCGCAGTTGAACGTCGGTGACGCGGTGGTCGGCACCTTTACGCAGCACCAGCGACGCCCGATCGCGCGTCGGCGCAATGTTCTCGCGGAGGTTCAAACCGTTGATCTCGCGCCAGATGAACTTGGCTGTCTCCACCGCCTGATCGTGGCTGAGATGGGCGTAGTGGCGGAAGAAGCTGTTGGGATCTTGGAATACCGTCTCGCACAATGCGAGAAACCGATCGACGTACCAGCGCTCGATGTCGTTCTCGTCGGCGTCGATGTAGATGCTGAAGTCGAAATAGTCACTGACGAACTCGTTCGACTCGCTGCCGACCTGCAGCACGTTGAGGCCTTCGACGATCAAGATGTCGGGCTGTTTGACCGTTGCCTGCTCACCCTCGACGATGTCGTAGACGACGTGGCTGTAGATCGGGGCTTGCACCTCAGCTGCGCCACTCTTGACCGCGCGCAGGAACTCGAGCAGCCGCTTGGTGTCGTAGCTCTCCGGGAAACCCTTGCGGTTCATCAGGTCCCGCTCTTCGAGGACCCGATTGGGGTACAGAAATCCGTCGGTGGTGATCAAGCCGACGCGAGGATGATCGGGCCACCGGGCGAGCAGCGCCTGGAGGATGCGGGCGAAGGTGCTCTTGCCGACAGCGACGCTGCCGGCGACACCGATGATGTACGGCACCTTCGATGCGAGCGCGCCGAGGAATGTCGACGACACCTTCTGCAGGTTCTGCGTTGCGCTGACGTACAGGTTGAGCAAACGGGTCAGCGAGAGATAGACCGTCGCAACCTCGTCGAGGTCGATCCGTTCATTGATGCCGCGCAATTCGTCGAGGTGATCCTGTCGCAACGTCATCGGCGTCGCTGCCCGCAACATTGCCCACTCGTCGCGGTCAAAGGTCAGGTAGCGCCCCGATTCGGTTCCCAAAGCCACTCCCAAACCCTAGATGTGGCCGGTGGTTCGCACCGAATGCTGGCGGGCTCACAAGTTCGTAGACTTCTCTCGTGACAGCGGACGGGGGCTACGACACCACGCTGTCCGCCGCCGACCGCAAGCGCACCGGTGCCTGGTACACCCCCCCGGAACTCGTCCGCCACGTCGTCGCGATGACCATCCCACCGACCGCCGTCGTGCCGGGTGGCGTCGTGACCGTGCTCGACCCGGCATGCGGCGACGGTCGCTTTCTCGTCGAGGCGGCGGCGCGAATCCGATCACTGGGTGGGACCCCCCGATTGACCGGGGCCGACATCGACGCGGGCGGTCTCGACAGGGTCATCGGGGACGAGCAGGGCGATCCGATCGAGCGGATCCACGCCGATTCGCTCAGCCACGATTGGGGTGGTCGCGCGTTCGACGTCGTGGTGGGCAACCCGCCGTTCCTGTCCCAGATGGCGACCGCGACGGTCCGCAAAGGGGGCTCCGCATTCGGTGGCGGGCCGTACGCCGACGCCGCGGCCGACTTCCTCGCGCTCGCAGCGCAACTGGCCAACCCCAATGGGGGCCGGGTTGGACTCGTGCTGCCGATGTCGCTGCTCACCGCCCGCGATGCCGGCCCGATCCGTGGCGCTGTCGCGGGTTCGGCGGCGCTGCAGTCCTTTTGGTGGTCCGACGATCCCGTCTTCGACGCGATGGTCCGAACATGCGCGATCAGTCTCGAACGCGGTGTGCAGCGGTCGGTGGTGGAAAGGACCCACGGGTTGTCGTGTGAGCCCCGACCGCCCGTCCCCGCGCCGGACACCGCAGCGGCCAATCATCACTGGGCATGGCTGATCGCCGACGCGTTCGGACTGCCGGTGCTGCCGCTGTTGCGGACCAATGGCACGATGAGCGAACGCGGACTCGTCACGGCGAACTTTCGCGACCAGTACTACGGCCTGGTCGGGGCTGTCGTCGACAGCGACGACCCAGCCGTGGGGCCGCCGCTGATCACCACCGGCCTGATCGACGTCGGCCGCTGCGATTGGGGTGTCCGTCCAACTCGTTTCGCGAAGCAGACCTTCACCCGACCGTGCGTCGATCGCACCGGCCTGGTCCCGTTCATGCAGCGATGGGCCGACCGATGTCTGGTGCCGAAAGTGTTGGTCGCGACCCAGACCCGAGTGCTCGAAGCGGTCGCCGATCCCGACGGAGGGTGGCTGCCTGCGGTACCCGTCATCCGGGTCGTGCCGACCGAGCCCAGCGACGTCTGGACAATTGCTGCCGTGCTGACGTCGCCGGTCGCGTCGGTGCTGATCGCCGAACAGTCCGTCGGCAGCGGCCTGTCGGCGGCAACGGTGCGAGTCAGCCAGCGCACCCTCGGTGCACTCGCCTGGCCGGCTGGATCACTCGCAGCTGCGGCCGCCGCTCTGCAAGCCGGAGACATCGCCGAATGCGGGCACCTGGTCGACGCCGCGTACGGCGTCGAGGGTGTCGGTGACGAAGCGCTGTTCGAGTGGTGGTGGCACGGCGTCAGCTCGAGTCAGCCAGCGTCGTGAGTCAGCGGTTCCAGGGGGCGAACGGCGAGGCTGCGCCTTCGCCACCGGTGAGCACCTCGACGCCGTCATCGGTGACGAGCAGGGTGTGTTCGAACTGTGCCGTGCGCTTGCCGTCGACCGTGACGGCGGTCCAGTCGTCGTCCCACATCCGGTGCTGCCAGGCTCCGAGGGTGATCATCGGCTCGATCGTGAAGGTCATTCCCGGTCGCATGACCGTGGTGCTGCGCGGATCGTAGTAGTGCAGGATCTGGAGGTCGGTGTGGAATTGCTGGCCGATGCCGTGACCGATGAATGCCTTGACCACGCCGTAGTGGTGGATCTTGGCATGGGCTTCGATCGCTTTGCCGATGTCGCTGACCGGACGGTCAGGTCGCACGGCCTCGATGCCTTTCCACATGCATTCTTCGGTGACGTGGACCAGCTTCTGACTCACCGGATCGACATTGCCGACCAGGAACGTTGCATTGGTGTCGCCGTGGACGCCGCCGATGAAGGTCGTGACATCGATATCGATGATGTCGCCATCCTGCAGTGCTCGTGCGTCGGGGATGCCGTGGCAGATCACTTCGTTGACGCTGGTGCACACGCTCTTGCGGTAGCCGTTGTAGTTGAGCGGGCTCGGGTAGGCATTGCGCTCGATGCACAGGTCGTGGACATAGATGTCGATCTCGTCGGTGGTGATCCCGGGACGCACGATCTCTCCGGCCAAGCGGAGCACCTCGGCCGCGATCTGACCGGCGCTGCGCATCCGCTCGATGATCTCGGGTGACTTGACCCTCGGTTCGTCCCAGCGGACGACCTCGCCGGTGTCCGCGTACGGCGGTCGTTCGATGGTGTCCGGGACGGGGCGATACGGGCTGATTTCGTGGGGCAGAATTCGCCCCTCGAGCGGCTTGTGGCAACGCTTGTACTTGCGGCCACTGCCGCACCAGCACTGGTCGTTGGCCTGGGGGAGCGTCTGAGGTGGCGACACGGTCGACATGTCGCAAGGTTACGGGGTTTGGTCGGCGCGCTGACAGCATCGGCGCGCTGACAGGCGGCTGTTGCCCGTTGTTTTGCCCGTTGTCTGTCACTTGTTTCACTTGACAGGTAATGAAATCCTGGTTCAAATATGTCGACCTGAGGGTCTGCGTCCCAGATTTGTTTTCCATTTGTCGGATCTCGAAGCACTCAGTCAGGGAATGAAGCACACCAACGCCCTGGCGGGGAAACATCCGGAGGCATCAATGGCGGAACGTCTTGTCGTCGCGCCCTCACAGCGCGTCTCATCGGAATCCGAACGTGGGATCGAGCCGTCGCGCCGTCGCAGCAATGGTCGCCGCGATGTCGATGCACAGCCCGTGACACCGAAGCGGTCGTTCCGCCTGCCGGAAGTCGTGATCGGGGTGATGCTCGTCGCTGGATGCGCACTGGCTGCGGTGCTCTGGCAACAGCACACCAACACCACCGAGACGGTCGTGGTCGCGGCCCGGTCGATCGCTCGCGGCACCGTGGTCACCGCCGCCGATCTCGGCGGCGCTCAGATCGGCGGCGAGACCTCGGCCCTGATCACCGGCGACCAGGCCTCGATCCTGCTCGGCCAGATTGCTGTGGTCGACATTCCCGTCGGGTCGCCCCTGTCGATGGCGCTGGTCACCGACGAGCAGCCGCTCGGTGCGGATGAGGCTCTGACGAGCATGGCGCTCGAACCCGGTCAGATGCCACCGGACCTGGCGCCGAACGACCACGTTCGGATCATCGTCACCGCCTCGGCCGGAGCGACCGGCGTGGCCTCGACCCAACTGCTCGAATCGGAGGCGGTCGTGTGGTCGGTCGAGTTGTCGCAGGACGGCGTGTCCACCGTCGTCACCGTCCGCGGCCCGCTCACATTGTCCACCGATGTTGCCGCCGCTGTTGCGGTCCGGCTGGCCCGAGTGGACGGCTGACGTGACGGTCATCGCCGTCGGCAGCCTGCGCGGATCTCCGGGTGCAACCCTGCTCGCGCTCGATCTCGCCCGCTTCTTGGACGGCGACGCTCTCCTGATCGAAGCCGACCCCGATGGCGGCTGCCTCGCAGCCCGACTCGACCTCGCCATCCGACCGGGTTTGACGGAGTTGGCCGGCGCCGCTCGGGCAGGCATTGCCGCCGAAGATCTGTGGCGGTTCGCCCAGCCGACCGATCACGGTGTTGCGGTCATCGTCGCCCACCCGGCGGCCGAACCTGTCCAGGCGGCGCTACGCGCCGCTGTCCACCATGTCGGGTCGGCGCTGGCTGGCCTCGGTCGGCACGTCGTGATCGACGTCGGTCGGATTCGACCGGGTTCACCGGCGCTCGGGTTCGCCGCGCTCGCCGATCGATTGCTGGTCGCCAGCGACAACAGCGCCGAAGCCGTGGTGGCGATCACCCACAGAGCCCAACTGCTCCACGGACTGACGGACCCACTCGTCGTGCTCTCGGCCGCCAAGCCGTACGGCATCGACGAGATCGCTTCGGTGACCGGTCAACCGGTGTGGGGTGTGATGCCAGTGGCGAATGGGCGACGCAACATCCGCCGTCGCAGCCGGGCGCTCGTCGATCTGATCGCGGCGTGTACGCCGGCGCGCACGGTGATCGAGACGGGAGTTCCCGCATGACCACCGTCGAAACCTCGTTGGCGACCCGGGCTGCGGTCGTTCGGGTCTCGAAAGCGGTCGGTGAGGTGCTTGCGGACGACCGGGTCCAGCGCAGCGCTGCCGGACGGTTGCCGCTCGCGCTCGACGACGAACGCGAACTCGCTCGCAGCGTGATTGCCCGCCATCTCGACGTGCTGGCTGGGGAGCATCTCGCCACCGGACAGGAGCCACTCGACGAGGAGCAGGAGTCGACCCTCATCGACGCTGTCCTCGCCAAGGTGCTCGGCCTGGGACGGATCCAGCCGCTGCTCGATGATCCGAACATCAGCGACATCCACATTCGCGGTTGTGCGTCGACCCGTCTCAAGTTGATCGACGGCCGCCGTGTGGCGTCTGCACCGGTGGTCGACTCCGACGAAGAACTGGTCGAACTGGTTCGCATCGTGGCGACCCGAATGGGGCGCAGCGAGCGCCGCTTCGACGCAGCCAACCCGGAGCTCAATGTGCAGTTGCCGGATGGCTCGCGTTTGTTCGCGACGATGGAAGTCTCGGCTCGCCCGAGCGTCATCATCCGTCGTCACCGGTTCGAGCTGAGCTCTCTGCTCGAATTGGAGGATCGCGGCTTGATCGATCAGGCGCTGTATTCGTTCCTGTCCTCGGCGGTGCGGGCCAAGCGCAACATCATCATCGCCGGCGGCACCGGCAGCGGTAAGACCACGATGCTGCGGGCGTTGCTCAACGAGGTGCCGGCCGATGACCGGATCGTCACGATCGAAGACGCCTACGAGCTCGGGATCGATCGGTTCGAGGACCTGCACCCGGACTACGACATGATGCAGGCACGACCGCCGAATATCGAAGGCCGTGGTGAAGTGTCGATGGTCGATCTCGCCAAGATGGCGCTGCGGATGGACCCCGACCGAGTGATCATCGGAGAAGTGCGGGGCTCGGAGGCGTTTCCGATGCTGATGGCCATGTCGCAGGGCAACAACGGCTCGATGTGCACGATGCACGCCGATTCGACTCGCACCGTGTTCCCCAAACTGGCTGCGTATGTGTCGATGGCCGAGACTGGTCTGCCGGTGGACACGATCAACCTGCTGATCGCAACCGCACTCCATTTCGTCGTGTACATCGAGGCGATCAACGGAGTCCGGCGGGTCGTGAGTGTGCGCGAAGTGGTCGATGCCGACGGTGCCCAGATCATCTCCAATGAGATCTTCAAGCCAGGTCTCGATGGGCGGGCGGTGCCGGGCTATCCACTGCGCGATCAGACGATGGTCATGCTCGAAGCACACGGCTTCGACGGCTCGCTGCTCGACAAGCCTGATGGGTGGTGGAGCTGGTGAACGCCCTCGTCCTGGCCCTGTTCGGTGCCGCGATCGGGATCGGGGCGTTGCTGGTCGCGGCTGGCGTCATGGGAGTCGAAGTCGTCAACGCTGCGGCGATCCGTGACGGTCGGTTGGGCCGCTACGTCGACCGCACCCTTCTCCGAGCATCGATCGCTGTCGTAGCCGGATTGATGACGCTCTTCGCAACCCATTGGACCGTCGCCGTGATCGTTGCTGCTGCCGGGGGTTGGTGGTCTCCGACCTGGTATCGGAGCCGTGGCTCATACGAGCGCGAACTGCAGGTGGTGGAAGCGATCGCTGCTTGGACCGAACAGATCCGCGACACATTGGCCGCGGCCAACGGTCTCGAGCACGCGCTCGGGGCGACAGCGTCGCTCGCACCGGCTCCGATCGCCGGAGCAGTCGAACGCCTTGCCTCCCGGTTCGACTATGACCCGCTGCCCGATGCGCTGCGCCGATTTGCCGACGAGGTCGATCATCCAATGGCCGATTTTGTCGTTGCTGCGCTGGTGATCGCGGCCGAGAAGCAGGCACGTGATCTTGGTGCATTGCTGAGCCAACTCGCCGAGGCGGCTCGCGACGAGGCACGAATGCGGACCCGGGTCTGGGTAGGTCGGGCCCGCAGCCGCAGTGCCGTGCGGATCATCGTCGTGGTGGTGGTGTCGATGGTGGCCGGGCTGCTCGCGTTCAACCGCGCCTATCTCGAACCCTACGACAGCGCCGGTGGACAGCTCGTGCTCGCCGTGATCATCGTGATGTTCGGAGCATCCTTCGTCGCAATGGAGCGGCTCGGTCGGATTGCGATGCCTGACCGCTTCGTTGGTCGGCGTGCAGCCGGAGTGGCGCGGCCATGACGCCGGTCTTGTTCGCGGGCCTCGGCGTCGGCCTCGGGTTGTTCCTCGTGGTACGCGGGCTGGTGCCGCGACCGACACCGCTGTCGTCGGTGTTCCGCCAGCTCGGCCGCACCGGCCAGTCCGTGTTCGAACGACGGTCGTCGATGGCCGCCGCGAGTGGCCCCGGACATCCGTTGCGGCGCGTTGGCGCGTCGATGAGCGGTCGTCTCGGCGGCAAGGTGCAATCCGACTTGGCGACGATGGAGCGCACGCCGGACACGTTCGCGATCGAGAAGCTGACCACTGCCTTGGCGCTCGCCGGGATTGTCATCGGCCTCGGGCTCGTCCTCTCGATCGCCGGGTCACCGATCAACACCGGGCTCACGTTCGCGATGACGGTCTGCGCCCTGGCAGCCGGATTCGTCACGCCCGATATCGCGCTGCGTTCGCAGGCCGCTCAGCGCCGAATTGGATTCCGTCACGCCCTCTCGAGCTACCTCGATCTCGTCAACGTCTTACTGGCGGGCGGTGCCGGTATCGAAACCTCGCTCGAAGCCGCAGCCGATGCCGGCGACGGATGGGGTTTCGTCCAGCTCCGCCACGCGCTGTTACGAGCTCGCACCCTGCGTCAGTCGCCATTCGATTGCCTCACCGAACTGGGTGACCGGATCGGCGTCAGTGAACTCGGCGAGATCGCCGCCAGCGTTCGTCTGGCCGGCGAGCAGGGCGCCCGGATCAAGCTCTCACTCGCTGCCAAGGCATCCGCGATGCGCGGCCACCAGATGGCGCGGATCGAGGCTGAGGCCAACGCTGCGACCGAGCGGATGGGCCTGCCGACCGTGCTGTTGTTCCTCGGCTTCATGGTGCTGCTCGGCTACCCGGCGATGCAGCAGATCGTCGAGTCGTTGTGATGCCGCTCAGGTCACCACTGACGTCCAATCCCATACACCAAACCAGGAGACACCGATGACCGCATTGCTTCCGATCTGGACCTATTACGTGATCCGGTTCAACGCCTCAGTGGACACCGATCGTGACCGAGGTGAAGTCAGCGCGACGACGGTGGTGCTCGCCGCCGCGCTCATCGCGCTCGCGATCGCGGTCGGCGTGATCATCACCCAACGGGTGTCCGACAAGGCCAACACGATCAATCTCGGATGACCAGACGCGACCGCGACCGCGACCGCGATCGTGGCGAGGCAGCCGCGCAACTGGTGATCATCACACCGATCCTGGTGCTGTTGATCTTCCTCGCGGTCCAAGCAGCGATCTACTTCCATGCGGCCAACGTCGCTGCTGCGGCTGCCTCGCAGGGTGCTGCAGCAGCGTCACCACGAACCGCCGGTGCCGGGGATGGTGTCTCGGCAGCGCAACAGTTGATGGCCGATCTCGGAGCTGATTCGACGGGCGCTCCCGTGGTCGTCATCGGCGGTGGTTTCGTCACGGTGACGGTCACAGTCGACGTCCCTCGGATCGTCCCGTTCTTCCCTGATTCGGTGTCGCGGACAGCGCTCGAACCGCAGGAGCGATTCGTGCCGGAGACAGATCGATGAGATTTGTTTTCCATTTTACCGATCTCGAAGCACTCAGGAGAGGGTGACGCCTGATGATCGACCCCCTGCCTCGACGCAGCGACAGCGGCAGCGTTGCCGTCGAACTTGTCCTGCTCACACCGGTGCTGATCCTGCTGACCGTGTTCATTGTCTTCCTTGGCCGCGCCGGCGGTGCGATCCAACAGGTTCGCCATGCAGCCGATGCCGGAGCGCGAGCTGCGTCGATCGTCGGCCGCGGCTCGATGGAGTCGGCTGCGGCGGCCGCAGCGAACCGCGACCTGAGCAACAACGGAGCCAACTGCTCGGCGACTTCGGTGGCGGTGATGGTCAACGGTGCCGCAGACGCGATGTCGGTGACGGTGACGGTGTCATGCACGATCAACGGACAGGGCACGGCATTGCTCGCCGCCAACTCGCGGACGGTGCATGCCAGCTCGACCGAGGTGGTCGACGAACACCGTGGTGGCGGATGAGTCGCACCGGCACCGGATGCGACCGGGGATCGGTCAGTGGATTCGTGGTCGTGATCACGATGGCCGTGCTCGCCTGCGCGGGTTTGGTGATCGATGGAGCGCGGGTCGTGGGCGCCAAGGTCGAGGCAGCCGATCACGCCGAGAACGCGGCGCGCGCCGGCGCCCAGGAGATCATTGCCCGCGACGGTGTGGTCACACTCGATGTTCCGAAGGCCAGGCAGCGGGCTTCGGCCTATCTCGCCAGCGTCGGTGCCCACGGCTCCGTCGAGGTGACGCCTGCCGGCATCTCCGTCACCGTCAGCGAGAGCGTCGACACCACGCTGTTGTCGCTCGTCGGCGTCGACACCCGTTCCGTCAGCGCGACCCGATCCGCCGATCCGGTCACCGAGTAGAGAGACATCACCATGCACCGCTTCGTCCGTGGTTTGGCGGCACTGTTGTGCCTCGTTGCGCTGCTGGGCGGCGTGCCGTTTGCGCTCGCCCGCTTCGTCGGTCGCCCCTGGCCGCATCCGTTCCCCGCCATCGACACGATCTGGGCATCGATCCGGGCCGGCGACATCAGCGATCAGACCGTGATCAAGGCACTCGCAATTCTGATCTGGATCGCCTGGGCTCGGCTCGCGCTGAGCATCGTGATCGAGATCGGCGCCCGCCTCAGCGGCTCGGTGACGCCACACGTGATCGGGCTCGGCTCCGCCCAGCAGTGGGCTGCCGGCCTGGTCGCCGCCGTCACCTTGATGATCGGTGTCGCGCCTCGCGACATCGCCGCGGCTGCGACGGTCGGGCCGCGACCGATCTCGGCTGGGTTATTGCAAGCTGATCCGGTTCGCCCGGTGATGGCCGCTCCTGCTCAGTTCGAGTTCGCTCTCGAGTCCGCGACATCAGGTGCCGTCGTGACTCGTCCGACTGTGGTGCCGATGATGGCGACCCACACGGTCGAACGTCACGAGTCGTTCTGGTCGATCGCCGACGACGAACTCGGTGACGGTGCCCGGTGGCGCGAGATCGTCGAACTCAATCGCGGGGTCGAGGTTGCCCCTGGCGTCGTGTTCGACGGCACTGCCGGCCGACTGCTGCCCGGATGGGTGTTGATGATCCCTGGATCGCCGACGGACGCCGGCATTCCGACCACCCCCGGTGTTGCACCCGACTCGGTCATTGTTCCCGAATCGGTCACGGTGCCAGAACCAGACGAAGCAGTCGTGCCGCGGACGGTGGTGGTCGATCGCGGCGACACACTCAGTGAGATCGCGGCCGAGCAATTGGGCGATGCATCGCAGTGGCCGGCGCTGTTCGAAGCCAACCGAGGCCGCGAGTTCGATGGCCGCACGTTCGATGATCCCAACCTGATCCTCACCGGCTGGGAACTGATCGTCCCAACCGTGTTCGATCCGCCGTCCACTGCGGTGATCGATTCAGGATCGCCGGTCGTCGCCCCGCCGGATGTCGCGTCGGTGCCAGAACCGACCACGACACCGGACAATCCGATCGACACGGTCCAACCCGAAATTGCCGGCCTCGATGATGCCCCGGTCGAATCGCCGGTCGAATCGCCGGGAGCGGGGGCGCCGGGCGCGGTCATCGCCCTGCCGACGTTGACCGTCACGCCGTCGCTGGTCACGCCGACTGTGGTGACGCCGTCGCTGGTCACGCCGACAGTGGTGACGCCGTCGCTGGTCACGCCGACTGTGTCGGAGCGGCCTACGTTCGCCGCTCCGGCCGCCGCTCCGGCTGCCGCACCGGCTGCCGCCCCGGATGTCGCCCCGGTTGCCGTTGCGAACGACGATTCAGACCAGGATCTGAACAACCGCGCTCTACCGATCGGACTCGGCGCGGGGCTGCTGCTCTCGAGTGGCGTGCTCGCGGCGGTCGCGAGCCGCCGTCGGCGCCGACTCCGATCCGCCTCGGTCAATGCCCGGCTGGCGGTGCCGTCGGCCGAAGCGACCGTGACCGAGGCGGTACTGCGTTCGATCGGAGATGGTGAGCGGATCGCCCGGCTCGACATCGCGCTGCGTGCTGCTGCCGGATTCCTGGTCGATGTCGCACCGGGCAACGCCGTGCTCGGTGCGATCGTTTCTCGCGATGGCGCCGTCGACCTGTTGCTCACTGAAGCGGTCATCAGCGCGCCCGAGCCGTGGCAATCGGTCAGCGATCATTGTTGGCGGCTCTCGGCCGACACCCCGATGCATCGTCTCGCGGCCGCTGCTCGCTGCGTCAACCAACCGTGTCCAGCGATCGCTCATATCGGCACCGTCGCTGTCGACGACGGCGTCGCAGATCTGTTCGTCGACCTCGAGACCTTGGGCCTGCTGTCCGTCGATGGTCACCCGGACGATGCGGCCAACGTCGTACGGGCGATGGCTGCGGGTGTTGCGTTGTCACCGATGTCCGAGATCTCTCATCTGATCGCCTCCGGTCTCGATGGCGTCGTGCTCGGCCATCCACAGTCGATGACGGCGGCAACGCTCGACACGGCGATCGACTTGGCTGCCAACGCGATCGGTACCACGGCGGCGATGACCAGCGCATCGCTGAGCACGTTCACATTGCGAGCCCGCCATCAAGGCGGCGAAGCATGGGAACCCGCGATCGTGTTCGCCGTGACGGCGTCAGACACGGTGGCGGACACAGCACTCGACGCTGATCTGATCGGTATGACCAGTCCGGGCGGTCGTGGGCTGGCCGTGGTGGTCGATCGATCGGTAGCGAACGCGCCATGGCGATTGATCCAGGGAGATTCATCGTGGCTGTTGCAGCCGCTCGGACTGGAGGTGGCGCCGATCGGGCTGTCGGTCGCCGAGCTCGGACAGGTACGCCGGCTGCTCGACGAGGCTGATCAAATGGTGATCGAGACCGATCCTGGTGCGATGGCCTCCGGCGAACCGACTCCCGACGTCGACCCCAATTGGGGTAACGGAGGATGGGTTGAAACCGAATGGCCGCTGATGGTCCGTCTGCTCGGGCAGGTCGAAGTAGTCGCTCGCGACGGCCGGCCTGTCGAGTTCGAGCGTTCGAAGGCACTCGAGTTGGTGGCATGGCTGAGCCAACATCGAGAACGTTCGGTGCGATCTGCGGCCCGCACGGCGCTGTGGGAGCTGAACGTGCGCGACGCGACGTTCGCCAACGTGGTCAGCGATGCCCGGCGGGCACTGGCTCGCCTCGTGCCGACGGTGGACAATCAGGAATGGATCGGCCGCACGCTCACCGAACAACTGCCGCTCCACCACGATGTCACCACCGACGCCGAACAGCTCGCGCTGCGGTTGGCCCATGCTCGCCAGCAGGTGTCGATCGACGCCATTGCGACCTTGCGGCCGGGTCTCGACCTCGTTCGTGATCTGCCGTTCGGCGGCACCTCCTATCTCTGGCCTGACACCGAGGGCATCACGTCGCAACTGACGCTGCTCGTCACGTCCGCGTCGGCGGTGCTCGCTGGCCACTATCTCGCCATCGGCGATATCGATGGCGTGTTCTGGGCGACGGGGCGCGGGTTGCACGTACTCGCCGGCCACGAAGAATTGATCGGGCTGCGAATGCGGGCTCATGCCCGTAACGGGGACCTCGCCGGCGTCCGGCTGGAGTGGGAATCGTACGAGCGATCGCTGATCTCGGACACCTTCAGCGACGCCGAGCCGAGTCCCAAAATCGCATCACTTCGCCGCGAACTGCTCGCAGGGTCGATGCTGATCTCGTGATCGGCGCACTGTGGCCGGCACTCAAGATCGGCCTACCGTCGGTCAGCCGGTCAGCCGGTCAGCCGGTGGGGTCGGGTGGGTGTTTGCGTCTGCGGGTGGTGGCGGGTGAGGTTCGTGGTGCGATCTCGGTGTTGTCTGCTCGGAAGGTCTGGTAGGCACCGCGGCGGTGGGGGTGTCGTTCGGTTCGGTGGCCGAGGGTTTCTTTGTGCCGGTTGTGGTGGCGGCATCGAATGCGGACGTTGTGTTGGTCGGTGGGTCCCATCAGGGCGGCCCAGGGGGTGTTGTGGTCGAGTTGGAGTCCGAGTCCGGTGATGCCGCATCCGGGGTGACAGCACTGGTGGTGTTCGGCGAGGGCTGCAGTTCGGGCTGATCCGGTGTACAGGCGTCGTTTGCGGCCGAGGTCGATGATGTGTCCGTCGTCGGGGTCGTGGATGACACGTTGGACGTTGCCCAGCAGGAGCGCGATGAACAGATCGTTGTCGCTGACCGGCGCTCCAGTGGATGTTTCGGCGCGCCGGTTGTGGATGGCGTTGGAGCTTGGTTCCGGCTGGTATCGGTAGCCGGTTGTGCTGTGGTTGCGGATGACGTCGGTGATGGTGTCGGGATCGCAGTGGATGACCACGAGCGGTGCTCCCGATCGGCCGCTGGTGCGGCTGGTGCTGCCGTTGCCGTTGCCGTTGGTTCCGTGTTCGAGTGCGTCGGCGGCGGCGCGGGTCATGATCATGAATGCGTCGTAGCGGCGTTGCCGGTCGGTTCTCGGCATCAGGCCCGCGCACATCAGGTCACCGTGAGTGATCTTGCCGGCTGCCCAGTCTGTGTCGAATGCAGCTTGCACGTAGCGAGCATGGACGGTGTCGAATACGGCGCCGGAGATGGCGTCGCCGTCAGCGACGATCCGATGCGCGGTGCCGCGGCGGGTGGAGGTGAGTTTGCGTTCGGTTCGGGCGGCGTCGTGGTCGGCTTCGGTGCCGTCGGGGTCGGCGTTGCGGGCGACGCGTTCGCAGATGATCGTGAAGTCTTTGTGGGAGAGCAGGCTGGCGTCTTCGATCAGTTCGTCGATCAGGTCGGGCATGTCGGCGAGGACGGCCCGGATCCGGGTGTTGCGGTGGAGTCTGGCGAGTTCGTCGAGGTGTGGGAGTCCGATGTGGCCGTCGGCGAGTGCGTCGCCGACGGGTGGGTGCTCGCGGATCAGGCGGGCTGCGCTGACGAGTGCGTTTGCTTCGGAGCGTGACGTGCCCAGGATTGCGGTGACCCAGGAGACGATGTTGCGGTGTCCGTCGTCGGTGTAGGAGCCGGTCAGTTCGACGGCGTCGATCATCGACAGCAACGCTGCCGATGACTGTCGCCGGGCCGCTTCGACGGACATCAAGACGTCGTCGCGGTCGGCGCCGCGGAGGAGGGGGAAGCCTTCCAATCGTGGATCGTCGATCAGGATTCCCATACGACACACCGTACGACAGGGGTATGACAGAGTTCCTGAGCGGGACCGTTGAGCGGCGGAGGTCGGCCGAATTCAGTCGTCGAGCGATACCACCCGGTCGGCTGCGGCGGCGACCGACGGATCGTGACTCGTGATCAAGACCGACGATCCAGTGGCCGCCGCGGTTCGCAGCGCCTCGACGATTGTGGATGCGTGGGAACGGTCCTGGTGAGAGGTCGGTTCGTCGGCGAGCAACAGGCGCGGCTGGATGATCGTGGCCCGGCCGACGGCAACCCGCTGCTGCTGCCCGAGCGAGATCTCTCGTGGCAGACGCCTTGACAGTTCGGTCAGATCCAACGCGTCGATTGTCGCGTTGGATGATCGGCGGGCATCGGACAACGATGCTCCGCCGAGTCGCAAGACGTGTTCGAGATTCTCGGCGACCGACAGTTCGTTCGCCAGGCCGAGCACCTGCGGCACGACAGAAGTCGAGCGCCATTCGCGCCAACAACCAGCCCAGCCGCCGATCCGTTCGATGGTGCCTTCGTCCGGATCGCACCATCCGGCCAGCAGCGCGAGCAGCGTGCTCTTGCCGCTGCCGGACCGCCCACGGATGACCACGACCTCGCCGGGGACGAGATCGAGCCACAACCGCGAAAGGCCCGATGACGGATCCCAGTGTTTGGCGAGACCGACCGCTCGCAACAGCGGCTCGGCGGCGGCCACGGTCATTCGATTCTCCGTCCATGGTCGAGTCGGATCACGGCGTCGGCGGCCTCGATCACCCGCTCGTCGTGAGTGGAAACCATCAGGGTCGCCCCGGCGTCGGCAGCGGCCCGCAGCACCTCGGTGACCCGATCGCTCGCGGCCGCGTCGAGCGATGCGGTGGGCTCATCGGCGAGCACCAACGACGGATCGCCGACCAACGCACACAACAACGCCAGGCGCTGCTGCTCGCCGCTCGACAGTTGCCCGGTGCGCTTGTTCGACGAACCTTCGAGCCCGACGAGCGTGAGCTGCGTCTCGCGCGCCTCGGCATCGAGGTGGGTGCCGTTGCGGCGACGTGCCGACCATGCGAGATTGCCGGCCGCGTCGAGCGAGTGCAGCAGGTTGTCCGCCGGAGCCGGCAGCACCAGACCGAGCGACCGACGCCTGAAGTTGCGCCGCTTCGGGCGCGACAACTGCTGCACGTCGACATCGCCGATCAGCACCATGCCGCTGTCGGCTCGATCGATACAGGCCACGATGGCGAGCAGCGTCGATTTACCACTACCCGATTCGCCGGCGATCACCGTCAACTGCCCTCGCTCGGCGAGCAGGTCGATGCCGAACAATGCGACGACCGGGCCGGCGATGCTGTCGTAGCGACGGTCGACTGCACGCGTCTCGACGGTCGGGCGAGCGGTGGGTCGACCGTGGGCCTGGGCTGGTTCAGCCACCGCGCATCACCTCCATCGGCTGTGCCCGTCGGATCCCGACGACGCCGATCAGCGTCAACAGCACCAACACCACCAGCGCCGCACCGGTTGCCGTCGCCATCGTGGTGAGGTCGATCACGACCCGGGCAGGCGGTTGTAGTTGACGCAGTGTGTCGAGGCGCGGCACGGCCACGTGCAGGACGGCGACCGCGGTCGCGATCCCGACGACGAGGCCGGCCACGAGCGGGATCGCGAGCTCGGTGCCAACCGCCACGGCGAGTCCGCCGGTGGTCAGTCCCATCGGTCGACTGAGCACGCCGTTTGCTTGCCGTGCCCGGCGGCGAGCGTCGAGCACCAGCAGTTGGGCCAGGATCACCGCAGCCGCAATGACGACTCCGAACGCGGTGAGCGCCGAATACGACCAACGAACGGCGCGAAAGCTGATCACGTCGAAAACGTCGGCAGAACGTCGGACCGCACCGATGTTGAACCCGGCATCAGCCAACAAGGTCGTCGCGTCGACGGGCGGATCCTTCAGCCAGACCTGCTCGGCCACGTCCAGATCGGTGGCGAGCAGCGCGTCTCGATTCACGATCACCAGGGTTGTGCCGGCGTGCTGGCCCGGGAACCAGCGAGCGGTCGCCTGGGGATCGAGCGCCACCTCGCGACGATTGGGCGTGTGCATGAAGCCATCGATCGGAATATCGAGCAGGCCGATCACGATTGCCGGCAGACGAACTCCGGGCGATGGATCGGCGATGACGCTGAGCAGATCGGCCAGCGATCGGTCGGAAGCATCAGCTCGCCAGCGCACGCCGATTGCGAACGTCGCCGGATCGACAGCGAGCACCTCCACCGTTGGTCCGTCACCGCGAACGTCGAGCCGGCCGACGACGGTGCCGGTCAGCGCGGCGGGAAGGTCGCGGTACTCGGTGACCGTGACGACCTCGTCGCTGCCGAGATAGACGGCCGACTTCTCGGCCAGCAATTGGCGGGCACTGTTGGTCATCGCGGTCGAAATGAGAAACGCACCGATCGCGAGTGCGGATGCCATTGCAATGGTGACGCTGGTAGCTGGTTCGGCGCCGACCCGGCGGAGTCCGCTCACGACCGGCACCGGCAGCCCGCTGCCCCAACGTCGACTCCGCCTGGCGATTCGGATCAGCGGCAGCGTCAAGACGGTCAGCGGCGCAGCCAGCGCAAGCAACGGGAACGACTGGGCGAGCAGGTCACCGCCGGTTGCTTCGGCACCGACCAGGCGCACACCACCGACGCGATCGAGTCGGATGTACGAGAGCACCGCAAGCCCGACGACCATCCCCGCGAGCACCGGGGCAACCGGTATCCGACGCCGTCGGGTGCGAATCTGGCGGTCGACAGTCCGGCAGGTAGCGGCCGCTGCCACGCCGCCGACGAGCGCGATCGCGGCCAGGGCCCCGCCGATCGCCGACAGACCCGCCGTGACGATCGGTCCCGATTCGAGTTCAGGCGTCGGGCCGACCGTGACGATCGCCAGCAGCGCCATGGCCGCGCCGACAGCCGTGCCGAGTGCGACCGGGATCGCCTGGCCAATCGCAACTCGACCGGCGATCATCACCGCGCTGTCACCTCGCAGCAGTCGCAGTCGCAGTTCGCGTTCGCGCTGACGAGCGACCAGGACGGCCGCGCCGAACAGCAACATGACATCTGCGGCGACGCCGGCCAGCCGAACCGGTGCCATCGTCCGGCCGACCACGGTGCCGACTTGCCGGGACTGCGCGATCAACAGGTCGATTCGTGGTTCGGCCTGGCGCGGCAGGCTTGCCGCCCAGAACGCCTGATCGGCCTCGGACATCTCGGCGATCGCGTCGGCGAGATGCTGATCGAATTCTGCCCGCACGCGGTGATAGCCGGCGGACAGCGACTCTGCCTCGGCAACCGTCAAGCGATTCGAACGCGGCCGCAGCTCCCACGTCGTGTACACCACCTCGCCAGGTAGGGCGTCGAACACCGATTCATCTGCGATCATCAGGAGCGGTGGGGGATCACCCGATGGCGACGGTCGCACGCTGGCCCGCCAACCGCACCAGTGCGACGGCTCGGGCAGGAACGGAATGTCACGGTACGTCCCGGCGACCTCGAGCGTCTTGGCGACGGGCATCGGTCTGAGGGCGGAAGCGATCGAGATGTCGAGCACCGAGCCGGTCGCAATCGCAGCCCGGTCACGAGCTTGGTCGGCCGCGAGAATCCGGCCGTTGCCGATGGTGCCGCCCAGCGTTGCATCGATGTCGAGGTGTTCGAGTTGACCGTCGCGCCACAGCAGCACCATTCTGCGGGCGAGCCCGTCTCCGCCCCGAAGGGTGTAGTTCGGCCATGTCGCCCGTGACAGCACCGGTGCCTTCGCGTTCGGTACCTCAACGGATCGTTCGTCGAGCCACGCGCTGAGCGCCGGGGCGTCGTCGCTCGAACTGGAGCCGAAGGCGGGCACGACGAGGTCGAGACCGACGTCGGTGGCACAGGTGCCGGCCATTGCAATCTGGAGCGCCTCCGACGACGCCGACGACACGTACAGCGGGCCACCTGCCAGTCCGACCGCGAGTAACGCAGAGGCAGCAACCACCGCCGCCATGCCACCGATCATGTGCGGATGTTACGTCCACTCGGCCGACCGGCCACGTTTGCTCAGGCGGCGTCGTGGAAGATGAGGCCGAGCGCGTGACGCCGACCGGTTCGGAGTTCGCTGATCCCGTGCCGCATCGGGGCGGTCGTCCAGCCTCGGGTCGAGGCGATGGGACGATCGCGGGTGGTGAACACCATCGGCTGGCCCTGTTCGATCACCGTCACGGTGGCCTTCGATTGGGCCCGTGGACGCTGCTCGACGACGACGAACTCTCCACCGGTGTAGTCGATGCCCGGTCGATCGAGGCCGATCACCACCTGCAGTGGAAAGACCAAATCGCCGTAGAGGTCACGATGCAGTGCGTTCCAACCGCCGGGTTCGTACTGCAGCAGCAGCGGGGTCGGACGAGTTTGACCAGCGTCGTGGCACATCTGGGTCCATCCGTCGAAGTCGTCGGGCCAAGGCGTCGGCTGGCCGAGCTTGGCCGCCCAATCGCGAGCGATCGGCAGCAGGTGCGGCCAGAATGCGCGGCGCAGACGATCGATGGTGTCGGGAAGTGGGTGGGCGAAGTAGCGATATCGGCCCTGCCCGAACCGGTGGCGGGCCATGTCGATGGTGGATCGAAAAAGCTCCTCGCGATCGAACGAGTCGACCAGCGCCATACATTCCGCCGGGTTCAACAGCGGTGAAGCCGGGGCGCACCCGACGGCGTCGAGGTCGGTCCGGATCTGTTCCCAGTCGAGGGCAGCGACTCTCACGCGGCAGCCTCGAGATCGAGCAGGGTGCGCTTGGCCGCCGCGCCGCCGAGGTACTGGCCAATGGATCCATCGCTGCGGATGATGCGGTGGCAGGGCACGATCAACGGGATCGGGTTGTGCGAGCACGCGCTCGCGGCAGCTCGCACTGCAGCGGGACGGCCGGCGGCGGCGGCGAGCGCGGCGTAGCTGGCGGTCGTGCCGTATGCGATCTCGCGGAGGTGGTCGAGCACGTCGCGACGAAAGCCGTGGACGAGCCGGAAATCGATGGTCACGTCAAACTCTCGGCGGCGACCAGCGAAGTATTCGTCGAGTTCGCGAGCCGTGTCATCCAGGCGCTTCGCAGAGTTGAGGATGCGCGGGCTGACATCGGCGGCGAGCTGTTCGAGGACCGCATCGAGACCCTCTGATTCGAATGCGACTCGTACGACACCTTCGGGCGTGGCGGCGAGCAGCAGCATGCCGACAGGACTCTCGACGGTGCGGTAGGCGACATCGAGCACACCGTCGCGCTCGGCTGCCGCAGCGAGGCGGGCGTGCAGCGCTGCCATTGTGGCGGAACTGATGTCGGTGTTGGAGAGAACGGACACAAGCGGATCGGTGACGTTCATGAGGAGAGCTCCTGCGAGTCGGTAACGGCGGTTGGAGACGAGGCCGGCGAGTAGCGGCGGCGAAGGTTGGCGATGCCATCGGCACTGCTGCGGCGGGCGGCAGCGGCGCTGATACCGAGCAGTTCTCCGATCTCGGCGAACGGCACGCCGGCAACGTGGTGGTAGACCACGGCCGCTTGCTGATTGGGTGTGAGTGACTGCACCGCGTTCCACAGATCGGAGTCCGGTGCGGCGTAGGCATCCTGGCCGGAGTCGGCCGAGCGATCGATCATGCGATCGATCTCACCCGTCGGGGTTGCAGCTCGCGAACTCGAGCGGATCTGATCGAGCGCTTTGCGATGGGCGATCGTCACCAGCCAGGCGCGGATGTTGCTGTCCGCCCGCAGCGTCGGGTAGGCCCGCATCGCGGCGATGAATGTCTCAGCCCATGCGTCTTCGGCGTCTGCCGGCCGCAACAGCGCACGGCAGACCCGCATCACTGTCGGGCCGTGTTCGGTCACCACCATTTCGAACGGCTGCACAGTCACGCCGGGTCAACGCCGCCCGGGCGCATGTTGTGAGCCAGAGTCAGCAGAATGATCAGATGTACTGATCCATGATCGTTGCCTCGACCACTCGCTCGAGGGTGTCCTTGATGGCTTGAGCTTGATTGGCGGTGACGCCGGGGACCACCATCAGGTCGGCGACCGTCGCTCGTTGGAGCTTGGTGAGTTCGCCGAAATGGCTCGTGATCGCCAGCGCCGCTTCGTCGGTCATCCGAGGCACACGGGCCAGGAGACGCATTCCCCGCGGAGCGAGCGATTGGTCGAGATCTTCGGTGCCGCCGCTTGGCGCCAACGATGCAGCGGTCATGCGCAAATCGAGCACGCCCTCGTCGTCGAGAACCGCCATGAAGGCGTGGGTGCCGCTGACCTGGTGACCATCGGGCATGTAGTCGCTGATCACGAAGTCGATCTCGTCATCGATCTCGACGTACAACTCGTCGAGTTGCAACCGCAACAGACGAGCGTCGACGCCGAGTTCGACGATCATGGTCTCGATCTCGTCGGCGATCCGGTGGACCATCTCGCCGCGCTGTACGACGGTTGCGACCTCGCGGAGCGTGACCACGTCTTCGACTTCGAGTGCGGTCAGATTGGCCATCGCATCGTCGAGCCGCACCTTGTACCGCTCGAGCGTCTGCAGCGCTTGGTTGGCCCGATCGAGCAGCGAGCCGACCTCTTGCAGTTGGTGTTTGCGGTCGCCGGCGTAGAGGTTGATGACACTCATCTCCTCGCTGACGCTGACCACCGGGGCGGACAAGCTGCGGGCGACACGCTCGGCGGTGCGGTGACGAGTTCCGGTCTCGACCGTTGGCACCGAGGCGTCGGGCAAGAGGTGGACGTTGGCCCGGGCAATCCGGCTCAGATCGGCACTGAGAATGATCGCGCCGTCCATCTTGGCCAACTCGCTGAGCCGCTGGGGCGAGAACGGGGCATCGAGCAGGAACCCACCGGAACAGATCTCGAGCACGGCCGGATCATCGGACAGCACCAGCAGCGCCCCCATCTTGGCCCGCACGATTCGTTCGAGCCCATCACGCAGCGGCGTGCCAGGGGCGACCTGGGCGAGCGCACTCAGCATGAAATCGGCTTCGCGCGGCACCATCGACATGGTCTCAATAGTAGGGGACACCGACGGGGTCAGGGGACGGGGTCAGGGGACGGCGTGGAGCCCCGTCGATGCTTCGCCACCGATCAGTCCGGCAGCGCGCAGTGCCTCGGGCAGGGTCGAGACCCGGCTGACCCGGATCCCGGTGGCCGAATCCGGAGCCGAAGCGGGAACGATGGCGCGGGCGAATCCGAGCCGGGCAGCCTCGCTGAGCCTTCGTTGGGTCTGGGCCACCTGGCGCAGCTCGCCGGCCAAACCGATCTCGCCGCACACGACGAGGTCTGCGGCCAGTGGCCGGCCGAGCATCGCCGAAACGATGGCGAGACACAACGCAAGATCGACCCCTGGATCGGTCAACTTGACCCCGCCGACCACCGAGACATACACCTCGTGCTGGGCGACCGGCAGCCGGGCCCGACGCTCGATGACGGCGAGCAGCATCGCCAATCGACCGGGATCGATACCCTGCGCCGACCGGCGCAGTTGGCCGCCGCCGGACTGTTGGTTGGTGAGGGCTTGGACCTCGACCAAGAGCGGCCGCTGGCCCTCGATGGTGGGGACGACGGCCGAGCCGGGCACGCCGGTACGGCGATCGGCGAGGAACAACTGGCTGGGATCGGGCACCGGAACCAAGCCGGCATCGGCCATCTCGAACAGACCGAGTTCGTTGGTGGGCCCGAAGCGGTGCTTGGAAGCGCGCAGCAGACGCAGGGCATGGTGGCGTTCGCCCTCGAACGAGAGCACGGTGTCGACCAGGTGTTCGAGCACGCGGGGCCCGGCGAGCCCGCCCTCTTTGGTGACGTGGCCGACGAGCACCATCGTGATGCCACGCCGTTTGGCTTCTTGGACCAGCCGGTGGGCGCAGCCGCGGACCTGCACAACGGAACCGGGGGCTGAGGACAGGTCGGGGTCGGCGACGGTCTGAATGCTGTCGACGATGACGAGCTGTGGCTTGAGTTCGTCGATCGCAGCCACGATGTTGGGCACAGAGGTCTCCGGCAGCAGCCACAGATCGGGGCGCACGGCATCGAGCCGCTCGGCTCGCAACCGCACCTGTTGAGCACTTTCTTCGGCGGAGACGTACAGCGTGCGGCCCTTCCAATTGGCCAGGAGTTGCAGCAGCAGTGTGCTCTTGCCGATGCCGGGCTCGCCGCCGAGAAGGGTGACCGACCCAGGCACGAACCCACCACCGAGCACTCGATCCAGTTCGCTGATCCCGGAGAGTCGCGGCGCCGCTGAGTTGGCGTCGATCTCGCCGATCGGCTGGGCGACGCCGGGCGGGATGAGCGCCATCCCCGCGGCGAGTGTGGCGATCTCGTCGGGACCCTCGACCTCTTCGATGAGGGTGTTCCAGGCCCCGCACGCGGCACAACGCCCGGACCATTTCGGGTGGGACGCACCGCAATCGGTGCAACGGTGAACGAGCCGCAGTTTGGCCATTCCTGCACCCTACGCGCGGGGTGTGACAATCGCCTGACCTGCAGCGATGGTCGTCGAAGGGATCAGAGACGGGTCCGACTGGCGCAGATCACGCGCCGATCGCCTGCTCCACCAGGGCGCCGAGGCGGGCGTTGAGTTGGGCGCTGAAGGCCTCGATGTCGAACGTGTCGACGCGCGCGGGAGCTGCTGGAGCGGCGGGAGCGGTCGACAGGTTGCCGAGTTGAGCGATTGCCGGTGAGAGGCCGGCAATGGAAGCGCTCGGCTCTGCGACCCGAACGGCGATCGCGGCCGGCACGAACATGGGGACCGGCGACGCCACAGCCTCTGCGACGAGAGCGGGCGCGGTGACCGGCGCGGGCGCGGTGACCGGCGCGGACACCGTTGCAGCGGATTGCACGGCGGGAGGTGCGGTGATGATCGACTCCAGGCGGCTGACCTGATCGTCGGTGTACTGCTGTAAGCGCGCCTCCATCGATCCGACCCGCTCGGTGAGCAGGTTGGCGGCGTGGAGCAGGGCAGCCGATGCAGCGGCATCTGCGCCGATCGAGGAGTCCGACGCAGCGAGCGGTTCCTGGCGACTGCCCGTGATCAGCGAGCGGCACTCGTCGATCTGTTGCTGCAGATCTGCATGGTGGCGAGCCACGGTGTTGGCGACCTCGATCAACTGCTCGCGAACAGCGGTCAAGCGCTGGTCGACTGCATGCAACACCAATCCGACGAGGGCTTCGATCTTGTCGTCGACTACAGCGTTGAGGGTCACGTCTCTCCATCGGCCGTTCCTGACGGTTTCTTGAGCCGATCATGGTTTGGTTGCGGGTCGGCCCGCCAAATCGGAAAGATTGCCTCAAGGCACTTCGCCCACTGCCGATACAAGTCCACAGATATCGGGTGTTCGGGGTGGCTGGCCTCTTCGAACGAACCTCTACCCGATCGGACAGCAGAGGCGGGCAAATGCTTCGGAAACTCAAAATCGGAACCCGGGTCAACGTGCTCATCGCCGTGCCGCTGGCCGCACTGATCGTGCTTGCTGCAGTGAGCTTCGTCTCGCTGCAGCGATCCAGCGTTCGGGGTCAGGAGTACAAGGACCTCAAGTTGGCGCAGGACCTCCGCACCGACCTCGTGCCGCCACGCGCCAACCTGATCGCAGCCTGGTCGTCGGTGTCCAAGATCGGCGTGCTCGTCGCGTCGCCCGCCACCAGCCGGACGACGGCTGAGATCCAGGCCGAGCTCCAAAAGCTGGACGTCGCTCGGGCCGACTACTTCGCTGCTGTCGATTTCTGGCGCACTCAGAATCTGCCGGCCGATCAGCGTGACGCGTTCGAGGGTGGCGCCGCCTCCGGCAGCGTCTTTTTCGACAAGGTCGATTCATTGCTGCTCTCGTCGATGGGCGGTGACCGCGACGTCAGCATTGTCCTCAACGCTGTGCGAGCGATCGAATACGACTACAACATCCAGCAGATCTACGTCGGGCAGTCGCTCGAACTGGTGCAGGAAGAAGTCGCTGGTCGTGAGCAGTCGACCAACGACTTCGTTGGTTCGGTGCAGCTGTTGATCATCGCTGCGGTCGCAGCCCTCATGTTGCTACTGCTGGTCATTGCGTTCTTCGTCCGGCGAAGCATCGTTCGCCCCATCTTGGCGCTCTCGGCCCAGGCTCGTCAGGCGGCCACCACCGACCTGCCCGAGGCAGTGCGCCAGATCCAGTCGATGCCGGCCGATGCTCCGAGGCCGTCGATCGAGATGTTCCACACCTCCAGCGACCCCAACGGGCGGCAGGGCAAGGACGAACTCGCCGACCTCAGCGCCAGCTTCAACTCGGTCCAGAGCGCGGCGCTCGACCTCGCGTCCGAGCAGGCGATCGCCCGCCGCATCGTGTCCGAGAACCTGATCAACATCGCCCGCCGCACACAGAGCCTGCTCGGTCGTTCGCTCGGTTCGTTGTCCGACATGGAAGAGTCCGAGCGCAATCCGGAGACGCTTGCCAAGTTGTTCCGCCTCGACCACCTGACGACCCGTATGCGACGCAATGCCCAATCGTTGCTGGTGCTCGCCGACGCCGAACAGAACCGTCTGTGGTCTGCACCGGTTCCGGTTGGCGATGTCGTTCGCGCTGCCCTGTCCGAGATCGAGAACTACGCCCGTGTGGATCTCGGCGATCTCGGTGATCATGGCCGGGTGATGGTGCAGGGTTCCCTCGCTGCCGATGTCGCCCACCTGCTCGCCGAGCTGCTCGAGAACGCGACCAGCTTCTCGTCGCCGTCGACGAAGGTGATGGTGGTCGGCCGTTCGATCGGCAACGGTCACCAGCTCGCGATCGTCGACTACGGGATCGGGATGAGCCAGGACGAACTCGACGCAGCCAACGACAGTTTGCGACGCCAGTCCGACTTCGGTGCGGAATCGAGCAAGGTCCTCGGTTTCCAGGTGGTCGCCCGGATCGCTGCCCGGCTTCGGATCCAGGTCGTACTCGCCAATACCGCCGGTGCGACCGGCATCACGGCGATCATCAAGCTGCCGCCGGAGTTGTTCGACAGCCGTATCGCTCCGGCCGTCACGGCGAGCAATGGCGCCCGGATCCTGCCGCCGCCGAGCGCGGCCGGCCGCGATGCCCAGATGCCGGCTCCCGGCTCGACGCTGACTGTCGAATCACCCTCGAGCCCGAGCGAATCGATCTCGGACGCAGAGTTGTGGGCGATGGTGGAACCGAGCGACCCGGCCGTCGACCGAATCACCGACTCTGCTGCTGTGCAACACATCGTCGACCCTGTCCCGGCGGCGCCCCCCTCCGCCGGTGCAGCGGTCGCTCCCGCGCCGCGGGTCACCCCCGCCCGAGCCGCTGCCCCGAGCACGGCACCGGTAGCAGCTGTCCCGGCAGGGTCCAACGGTGGTCTCACCAAGCGCGTCCGGGGTGCGCAACTGCCTGATCTCGGAGCTGCTGCAACGCCGACCGCGGCTGGATGGGAACGTCCTGCCGAAGAGGTGCGCAACAGCCTCAGCAGCTTGCAGCGAGGTACCGACTTGGCCCGCCAGCGTCAGACGCCGGACCACGTGAATGCAACCGATCGAGATCAGGAGTTGACATGAGCCTGTCCAACGAAGCCAACAGCGTGAACTGGTTGATGGCCAACTTCGTCGAACGCACGCCCGGCGCGAGCCAGGCGATCGCGGTGTCGTCGGATGGACTGTTGATCGCGATGTCGGCGACCATCGAGCGATCGTCGGCCGACAAACTTGCAGCAATCATCACCGGTATGCGCTCGCTGTCGCACGGCGCCGCCAACGAGTTGGCCAAGGGACCAGTCGTGCAGGTGCTGGTCGAGATGGCGAACGCCTATTTGTTCGTCAGTTCGATCTCGGACGGATCGACGCTCGGCGTCGTCACGAGCAAGTCATGTGATCTCGGCCTGGTCGGCTACGAGATCGCGATGCTCGTCGACCGGGTCGGTACGCAGCTCACCCCGTCACTCGTGACCGAGCTCAAGAACTCACTCGTCGGCGTCTGACATGAGTGAGGCCCCGGACCCGAACGAGGGCAGCCACGCCGACGCCGCGCTCGTCCGTCCGTTCCTGTCGCGGGTGTTCTCGCCAGCGCCCGATCTGGGAGCGCAGAGCGATGTGCCCGAAGCGGCCGGCGTGCGCTCGTACGCGATGACGGGTGGCCGCTCGACCGCGGTGGTGCCGCTCGAGTTCGAATCAATGCTGCAGACCACGGCGCGCGGCGAGGTGATTGCGGCCTCACTGTCATTCGAACGTGGCGCGATCGTGCAACTCTGCTCGACCGAAATTCTGTCGGTCGCCGAACTCTCGGCACGCTTGCGCCTGCCGATCGGCGTCGTGCGCGTCGTCGCTGCCGATCTGTTGTCGGAGGGTCTGCTCGAAGCATTCATGTCCAACCTGAGCGTCGCCGACGACGTCTCACTCATCTCGAGGTTGATCGAAGGTGTCCGTGCTCTCTGAACCAGTTCTCTCCCCCAGCACGAATCGACCGCTCAAGGCAGCGCCGATTCCGGTCAAGATCGTCGTCGCCGGCGGATTCGGAGTCGGCAAGACGACCTTCGTCGGTGCAATCTCGGACATTGTTCCGCTGACCACCGAAGCCGCGATGACCACTGTCGGCGAGGGCGTCGACGACCGCGGTCATGTGACGACCAAGACGACCACCACGGTCGCGATGGACTTCGGTCGGGTCACGGTCGATGAATCGATCGTGCTCTACATCTTCGGCACGCCCGGCCAGGATCGGTTCGGGTTCATGTGGAATGACCTCGTCCGCGGCGCGCTCGGAGCAGTGGTGTTGGTGGACTCCCGACGGATCGAGGACTCATTTCCTGCACTCGACTATTTCGAAGCTCGTGACATGCCGTTCGTGGTGGCCGTCAACCGCTTCGACGGAACGATGTTCCACACTGCCCAAGACGTGCGAGACGCGTTGTCGATCTCGCCGCATGTACCCGTGGTGGCCACCGATGCCCGTCAGCGCGGCGCCGTGAAAGACACCGTGCTCCGATTGTTGACCGTTGCGCTCGAGCAGGCTCGAGCCCGCGCCGGTCAATACCAGGGCTGATTCTCGATCCGCTGGCGGCGGCGCCTCAGCATCACGTAGATGATGAAGCACACCGCGATCCCGATCCACACGAAGAGTGCGATCCTGGCGCCGGTCGCGACCGGGCTGGCCCACGCATTGCGGGTGTCCCTCGATTCCGACAGCGTGGAGACGTCGACTGCTGGTCCGTCGAACGGCACCATCCACATCAGCCCATCGTTGCCCTCCGCTGCAGTGGTGTTGTCGAGCTTGCCGGGCAAACTGGCACTGAACGTGATGCCGACGGCGTCACCGGGTGCGAGTCCGGCACCTGCGATCTCGTTGGCGTAAGGCGTTGCCCCGACGGCTGCGGTGAGGGCTGGATCACTGAATGCCTCGAGCCCGCCCGTCACCAGCAACTGTCCGTTGAGCGTGTACGTCGTGGTCTTGTTGACCACCTTGCGGCCGAACGTGATTGCACCGAACGGACCGCTCGGTCCACCGATTTGGGCGACGAGGGCGTTGGCATCGGCCGGGTTCTGGAAGGTATGGGTGATCACGACCTGGATGCCGCCCGCGGTTGTTGGGGTCGGGCCCTCCACGACCCAACCAGCAGTCTGGAGATCGGTGAAGCGCAGATCGGTCGCCAGGCTCGGCGAGCGGGCGAGCACATCGGCATCAGCGACAGCGGTCACCGTGACCGTGCCGGAACCGTCGGCTTCCATCGCGACATCGACGCCGACGTCGACCCGGCACGCGGCCAGAACCGAGCCCAGGGCAACCACGAGCAGGATTCGTTTCAGACGGCGCCACATCGTTCGACATTCTCGCATCTCCACCCGCCTCTCCGGCGACAGCAAGCCTGATTCCGCCGGGTTGCGGGAGGATCGGGAACCGAACCGGCGATCGTGGTGTCTGGACCGAGCGGTGGAGGCACAATCAGGTATCGAACCAACGAGCTCGAATCCGCAGACCGGAAGCGCAGACCGAATGGGCAAAGACGTCGCGACCGATGACGACAGCGGCCTGCTTCGGCGCGCCCGAATCGGCGATCGGTCGGCATTCGAGGCCATCGTGCGCACCCATCAGTCGGCCGCACTCCGGTTGGCCGCCGCCGTGGGCGGCGACGCGACTGAAGCTGGCGACATCGTCCAGGAAGCCTTCGTCAGGGCTTACGGCCAATTGCACACCGTGCGCGACGGCGATGCACTGCGCCCATGGCTGTTGCGAATTGTCGCCAACCAGGCCAAGAACTCGCGCCGGAGCCGGTGGCGTCGCGAGGCTCGCACGCAGCGCCAGGCTGCCCTGCGGATCTCCGAACCGACCGGTCCGGACGAGGTCGCACTCGGCGGGATCGAGGCCCGGGTGCTGCTCCATGCCGTGACGTCGCTGCCTGAGATCGACCGCACCATCATCGGCTGCCGATATTTCGCTGGACTCACTGAGGCCGAGACGGCTGCCACGCTCGGCATCGCTGCGGGCACCGTGAAGTCGCGCACGGCCAGGGCGCTCGGCCGGTTGCGCACCCGTCTCGACGAAGAAGGTGGATCATGACCGAACTCGACATCGATCTCGAACGACGCCTGGTCGCGCTGGCGCGAATGCTCGATGACGGCGACGAGGAGTTCTTGTTGCGAGTGATGGGCCGGGTTGGCGGCACGTCGAATCCAGCGATTCCGTGGCATCGCCGCACCGAGCGGTCGCTACTCGTGGCAGCAGCGATCGTCATCGCCGTGCTCGTCGGCGCAGCGCTGATCGTGCCCGCTTCCCGCCACGCTGTGGCCCACTGGTTCGGTATCGGCAACACCGAGATCCAGCGGCCGACGCCGTCGGCCCCGAGTTCGAGTGATGCGCCGCCGGTGTCGTTTCCGGCCTCGCTCGATCTCGGCGATCCGGTGGCGGGGGCCGAAGCCGAGGGGACGACAGGTCTGGCTGTGCCTGTCGCGATCGGTCTCGGCGATCCGGTGGGAGTGTTCGTCGTGCGGCCGCCGAACTCCGGCCAGATCGTGGTCGTCTATCCGCCATCCGACGCGTTGCCGGCCACGCCGATCGAGGGAATCGGGGCTCTGCTTTCGGCCGCAGCGGGTCGGTTGGACGACGGGCTGTACCTCAAGGTCGCAGCCGCGGGCACGACGGTCACCAACGTGACGATCATGTTGGCCTCCGGGGTCACGACCGATGCGATCTACCTGTCGGGCGAACCGCATCAGTACGTGTTCGAGGCGTCGAATGGCGAGATCGTCTACGACACCCTCCGACTTGCGACCAACACCCTGCTGTGGTCCGACGGCGACATCGTTCACCGCCTCGAGTCGCAGTTGACCTTGGACCAAGCAATGGCGATCGTGGCCACTGTCAGCACAGGGTGACGAATGCGGCCGATTCGACTACTGAGCCTCCGCATCGCGTACCGCCGACATCAGGTCGGCGCGGGCTCGGGCGACGCGGGAGCGGATCGTGCCGACCGGGCAGTTGCAGGTCGCGGCGGCTTCGTCGTAGCTGAGGCCGATGACCTGGGTCAGCACGAACGCCATCCGCCGATCGCGATCGAGTGCATCGATCAGCGACGTCAGGTGCAGTTCGCCGACGCCGACGGTGGTTGTCGGGCGTTCGTTGCGGAGTCGATTGACGAGGCGGGTACGGCGCTGGTTGCGGCGGACCTGATCGGCGCAGACGTGACGCGCGATCGAGAGCAACCAACTGACGACGGGTGCATCACCGCGGTATTGCGGCAGGTTGCGAACGGCCCGGATGAAGACCTCCTGAGCGAGGTCGTCGGCTTCGTCGATGCTGGAGAAGTTGACGCAGAACCGGTGGACGACCGCTTGAGTGGCTCGCACCAGACGCCCGAGCGCCTGGTCGTCACCATGACGGGCCGCCTCGACATACGCCAACAGGACGTCGTTGTCGGTGGCCCCGCTCATGATCATCAGGGTATCTCGGTCACCTCGCAGGGGACCATCCACGGAACCGAACGGGAGTCGGTGGTGTCATCAATCACATGGAAACCACGATCACCCGCCGGAACGCACTCGCCGGTCTGGCCGCGCTGCTGGCGGGCTGTGCCTCGACCAGGGCCGCCGCACCGGAACCTGCAGCCACGTACACGAACACAGAGACGACGACCGAGCCTGGAACCGCAGCATTGCCGCCGACGGTGGCCCCGTTCCACGCTGCGATGGCCGACCTCGCGTTGGTCAGCGCCGACGGCCGTGTTGCGGTGCTTCGCAACGGGGTGTTCGGCGAACCGGCCGACGGGCTGATTGCCAGCGACGGCCGCACCCTCGTCGCGACGACGATTGCCTCTGCCTCCACCATGGTCACCTGGCTCGACCTCGGGGACAGCGCGACGGTCGCCACAGCGACCGTCGCCGGCCATCTCCGGGCGATCGCGACCGACCGGTCGGGTGGTGTCGTCGCCTTGACCGGATCGAACCCGGAGGTCGTCAACGGCACCGAGATCGTCGCCGTCGGCCACGACGGCGTCATTTTCCGGCGGCGGTACGACACCGAGTTGCTGCCCGAAGGATTTGCGGCGGTGACGGACGAGAACGGGTTGCCGATCGGGATGTTCGTCCAAGAGTTCCTCGACCCGCCGGATCCGGACCGACAGGCGCCGCGCTGGTATCAAGTTCGCGTGCTCGACCTGGCGACCGGAGAGCTCAGCCTGCCGTTCAATCTGCGCGACAAGAGCCAACAGGTCGACGAGCAGATGCTCGGCTTCGGACGAACCCGTGTGCAGTCCGATGTCAACGGTTTGCTGTTCACCCTCTATCGAGGGATCTACGAAGACAGTTCGGATGGCGTCAGTTCCGAATATGCGTTCGTGCACACGCTCGGGTTTTTCAACGGCGTGTGGTGCCTCGACCTGCCTCGCGAGTTGTCGCTGGAGTGGGAGTCCGGAGCGCTGGGGCTGATCGATGGCGAGCGATCGTTGCTGGTGGTCTCGTCCAACGGATTCGTCTCCGAGTTCCGGATCGGCGATATCACCGAATTCACCGACGACGTGGCGGCAATGCCGGCTGCCCGTCGCACCGCCAAGGTGTGGACACCTCCCGCTTCCGCCGACGGGCCGGCGGTCGCAACATCGCCGGCCGGCATCGTCATCGGTCAGGGCACCACCCTGCGATGGATCGATCCGGACACGCTCGCCGAGACGACATCATTGGACTGGGATCTGCGGATCGAGTCGGTTCACATCCTCGGCAACGAGTCGAGCGATGTGATCGCAGTGGGGTCGGGACGGGCGGCTCAGATCCGACCCAAGGGTGGGGACCTCGTTGCCGAGGTCCCACTGCCCTCCGGTTTCGGTGGCATCACTCGGATCGTCGAGTTGCCGTCGTGATGTCGCCGTCGCTCGCGTTCACTTCGTTCGCGAGAAGCGCACGACGCACAGGGTGGCGAAGATCGCCGTGATGGCGGCGCACCAGATCAGCGCGAGCGCCACCCAATAGGTTGTCGAGTGGCCGATGCCGACGACGTCGGTGCCGCCCTGCATCAGGCTGCGGACTGCGTTGATCATCACCGTGATCGGCTGGTTGGCGGCGAACGGTTGCATCCAGCCCGGCATCGACTTGATCGGCACGTTCGCACTCGACACGAACGAGAACGGGATGACCAGCATCGACATGCCTTGCGCTGCTTGGGCGCTGCCCGAGACCAGCCCGAGGAAGATGAAGACCCATGTGCATGCGAAACCGCAGGCGAACATCAGCACGACCGCGAACAGGATCGCAGCGACCGACCCGTGGGCCCGGAAGCCGAGCGCGAAGCCGAGAGCTCCCGTCACGAGCAGACCCCAGCCGACGAGTGTGGTGTCGGCCAGGGCCCGGCCGAGCATGACGCCGGCACGCGGGATCGGCAGCGAGCGCAGCCGGTCGTAGACGCCAGTGGCCGAGTCCTCGGCGACACCGGCCGCGGCGCTCATCCCGGTCCACAACACGGTGGTGACGAGGAAGCCGGGGACGAGGAAGTCGACGTAGTTGAGGGCCCCACCGGGCGAGATCGCGCCACCGAACACGTAGCGGAACATGAACAGGAACAACGCTCCCTGGACAGTGCCCATCACGAGCAATTGCGGTGTGCGGAAGAACTGCAGGATCGTGCGCCGCGCCGTGTTGGCGGTGGTCGTCACGAAGCTGGCGCCGGTTGCGGCATGCGGCGTCGAAGCGTCTGGCCCGAACGTCGGTGCACTCTCGGCCTCGACGAAGAATTCGGAGGATGTGGTGGTGGTGGACATGGTCGTATCTCGTTTCAGGCGGCAGCGTCGGAATCGACGGAAGAATCGGAACCGATCGGCTGACCAGTGAGCGTGAGGAAAACCTCGTCGAGCGTCGGGCGGCGCAGACCGATGTCGTCGACTTGGATGCCACGTTCGTCGAGCACCCGCACCACAACGGCCAGGTCTTGGGCGCCGCGATCGACGGGAGCAGAAGCCCGGTGGGTGTCGGAGTCGGTGCGGGTCGGCTCGGCCGCCACGGACTGGAGGATCTCGGCGATCTGGGCGAGGTCGGTTGCATGGCGAGGGCGAACCTCGATCACGTCTCGTCCGGCTTGGCCCTTGAGGTCGTCGGGGGTGCCCGCAGCGATGACGTGCCCGTGGTCGATGATGACCACGTCGCGGGCGAGTTGGTCGGCCTCTTCGAGGTACTGGGTGGTGAGCAGCACGTCGGTGCCGTCAGCAACGAGATTGCGGATCGCTTCCCACAGGTCCATCCGGCTGCGGGGGTCGAGACCGGTCGTCGGCTCGTCGAGCAGCAGCAGACGCGGCTGACCAACGAGGCTGGCGCCGAGGTCAAGTCGGCGGCGCATCCCACCGGAGTATGTCCGCACCAGTCGATCGCCCGCATCGGTGAGCCCGAGTCGTTCGAGGACCCGGCCGGCCGCAAGGCGGGCCGCCTTGCGATCGAGCCCGAACAGTCGGGCCACCATCTCGAGGTTCTCGGTCCCGGTCATCGCCGGCTCGACCGAGGCGTACTGTCCGGCGAGTCCAATGATCTGGCGAACCCGCTTGGGATGCAGGCGGGCGTCGATTCCGGCAACGCGAAGCTCGCCCGACGTGGGAGCGAGCAGCGTCGCCACGGCGCTGATGAACGTGGTCTTGCCCGCGCCGTTGGGCCCGAGCAAGGCGGTGACCCGACCGGACTCGGCGACCAGATCGAGCCGATCGAGGGCGCGGACAGGTTCGCCCTTGCCCTTGGCCGGAAAAGTTTTGCTGAGACCGGTGGCCTCGATGATCGCTGACATGTGGAACTCCTGAAGGGCGGGGCGGGGCTGGTGGGCAACATTGTGGACGCACCAACCGACGGTGCGGGGCGAGCAAACTCATCGTTGCGGCTCGTGGGTGTCCACGATGCCAGCCCAAACCGGACATCCGACGACCGGTTCGACAAGAAAACACTTGTGTGCTGGAACTTGTCCCGAGTTCTGGTCGACTGTTCGGACGTGGAGAACCATCATGTCGTGTGAGCCGTGGATGGAGGCGATCTCGGCGCGCGCCGACGGAGAGCCGGCCACGATCGATGATCGGTTGCTCGACGCCCACCTCGCCTCGTGCGCGAGATGCCGGGCATTCGCCGAAGACATCCATCGCGTCGGCCGGGTCGCCTCGTTGCAGCAGGCAGCGACGATGCCGGATCTGGCGGGTCACGTCATCCGCGCTGCCCGATCGGCGGACCGCAAATCGGTGTGGTGGGTGTTGCGGCTCGGCCTCGGCGTCGTTGCGATCCAGGTGATCATCTTGTCGACCCCGGCACTGCTGCTCGGTCACGCAGCAGGCAGCGACGAACACAACGCCCGCCATCTCGGTTCGTTCGCGATCGCGTATGCGATCGGGTTGTTGGTCGTGTCCCTGCGGCCGGCCAAAGCCCGCGGGATGTTGCCGCTGGCAGCCGCGCTCGCCGGATGCCTGGCCATCACGGCCGTGATCGACATCTTCGATGGGCGGACACCGGTTATTGCCGAAGTGCGTCACGTGCCCGAGGTGATTGGCTTGGTCTTGGTCTGGCTGTTGGCGAAGCCGAAACGCCTGCCCCGCGATGTCGGCCACGGTGGCCTGCCCCGCCTGACGGCGGTTCGTGACGCAGCAGGCCACGAATCCGAGGGGATGCGCGAGTCGTCCTAGACTGCCTCCTCCAACGAGCGAGGAGATTTCATCGCGATGAGCGACAGCCCGAATCCCGGTCGTCCACCCCTTCCGCCGCCCAACCTGCCGTCACACCTCCCGCCCCCTCAGTTTCAGGCGCCCCAACTCGGCGACGCGTCGGGCCAAATTGCAGGCCATACAGCTCATGCCGGCGACGCGGGTGCTGCTGCATCCCACGCTGCCCAGGTCGGGCCGCAAGGCGGTTCAGCGATGGGTCGGGCCGCCGGCGACGGCGCCCATCGCGCGGCCGACGTGCAGAGTTCGGCTCACGGTGCGGCCGATGCAGCTCGCACCCAAGGACCGACCCCGTCGACCGGTCATCGTCTCCGCCATCTCCGCCATCTCCGGCCCCGCGCCTCGTTTGGCTTCGTGGGGGGCGCCGCCGCTGCAGTGGCGATCGCTGCAGCCGGGATCGCCCTCGCTGCTCGTGACAACGATCCGCAGACGCTGACGGTCACGGCCGAGACGACGGTACCGATCACGTCCGCGGTCGAAGTCGTCCCCACCAATGCTCCGGTCGTCCCCAGCAATGCTCCTGTCGTCACCGCCCCGCCGACGACGCGAGCACCCGCCACGACCGACGCGCCGACCACCACGATCGCCGTCACCACGACCACGGTCGAGCCGACCACCACGGCTGCAGCACTGCCGTCAGGTGCGGGCACGTATGCGGTGACGGGAGGTGAGATCACCATCTCGGGAGCATTGATCAACGGTGTGTTCGGCACGGCTCCGGCGCAGACCTGGACGTTCGTCGGAGCATGCGATGGGGTCGGAGAGTGCACGATCGCTGACGAAGGCACCGCTATTGCGTCGACCGTGGGGGCCTCGCCGCTGCCCGAAGGCGGCACGGTGGCGTTGGAGGCGGCCGGGCCGGGAGCGTACGTCATCACTGTGACGCTCCCGGTCAGCGAGTGCGGCGTGGGGACCGGATCGATGACGATCGCGCTCGGTGACGGCACGTTCACCAGCGATTGGGTCGTCACCTTTTCCGGCGGAGCGGACTGCCCGTTCACGACCTTGTCGACCAGCTACTCCGGTGTTCGCGGCTGATCACGCACAACCACAGAACTCAGAACTCAGAACGAACGATGCCCGGTCCGTGCGGACCGGGCATCGTTCAGTTCAACGGAGTCTGTGAGTCATTGGCTCATTCAGCAGCGGGCGAACCGTCGCCGGCGCCGGCCAGTTCCGGGGTGGGCGGCGGCTGGAAGCCTTCGACCGAGCGGAACGCAATCCGCAGTTCGCCGGGGCGGTCGGGATCGTCTTCGGTGTCGACGACGATGATCTCGCCGGCTCGGAACTCCTTGTAGAGAATCTTCTCCGAGAGCGGATCTTCGACCATCCGTTGGATCGCCCGACGCAGCGGACGAGCACCGAGGGTGGGGTCGTAGCCCTTGACCGCCAGCAGTTCCTTGGCGCTCTGGGTGAGTTCGATGCCGAGGCCCTGACCCTCGAGCTGTCCGATCAGGCGCTTGGTCATCAAATCAACCATCTGCATGACCTCGTCCTGGGCGAGTTCGTGGAACACCACGACGTCGTCGATCCGGTTGAGGAACTCCGGCCGGAAGTGACCCTTGAGGGCCTCCATGACCTTGTCCTTCATCCGCTCGTAGCTGACCGCTTCGTCGTTGCGGGTGAAGCCGACGTTTGCCTTGCGCAGGTCGGCGGTGCCGAGGTTGGACGTCATGATCAACACCGTGTTGCGGAAGTCGACCGTGCGACCCTGGCTGTCGGTCAGACGGCCCTCCTCCAAAATCTGGAGCAGCGTGTTGAACACGTCCGGGTGGGCCTTTTCGATCTCGTCGAACAGCACCACGCTGAACGGCTTGCGTCGAACCGCCTCGGTGAGCTGGCCGCCCTCTTCGTACCCGACGTAGCCGGGAGGCGCTCCGACGAGACGACTGACCGTGTGCTTCTCCATGTACTCGGACATGTCGAGGCTGATCAGCGCCGTGTCATCACCGAACAGAAATTCGGTGAGGGTCTTGGCGAGCTCGGTCTTGCCGACGCCGGTTGGCCCGAGGAAGATGAACGAACCGCTCGGACGCCGAGGATCCTTGAGTCCTGCACGAGTACGACGGATCGACTGGCTGACCGCCTTGATCGCGTTCTCCTGGCCGATGATGCGCTTGTGGAGTTCGGCCTCCATGTTGAGCAGCTTGGCGGTCTCTTCCTCGGTCAGCTTGTAGACCGGAATGCCGGTCCAGATGCTCAGCACTTCGGCGACCGATTCTTCGTCGACTTCGTCGAACAGATCGACGCCACTGGCCTTGACCTCGGCTTCCTTGGTGCTCTTCTCTTCGAGCAGCGTCTTTTCCTGATCGCGGAGACGACCGGCTTCTTCGAAGCGCTGCTCCTCGACGGCCTTCTTCTTGGCCTCTTGGACTTCGCCGAGCTTGGTCTCGAGTTCCTTGAGATCCGGGGGAGTGCCCATCCGCTTGATCCGCAGCCGGGCACCGGCCTCGTCGATCAGGTCGATGGCCTTGTCGGGCAGATGGCGATCACTGATGTAGCGATCAGCCAAGTTGGCCGCGGCGACGAGCGCCTGGTCGGTGATGGTGACCCGGTGGTGGGCTTCGTACTTGTCGCGGATGCCCTTGAGGATCTCGATCGTGTGGGCCACGGTGGGCTCTTCGACCTTGACCGGCTGGAAGCGGCGCTCGAGCGCTGCATCCTTCTCGAGGTGCTTGCGGTACTCGTCGGTGGTGGTGGCGCCAATGGTCTGCAACTCGCCACGAGCCAGCATCGGCTTGAGGATGCTCGCCGCGTCGATTGCGCCTTCGGCGGCACCAGCACCGACAAGGGTGTGGATCTCGTCGATGAACA
>JBDSDH010000119.1:0-2546 GCA_039920665.1 Ilumatobacteraceae bacterium | reverse complement strand
TCACGGATCCCCCATTCGAAGCGGTCAAGCGAATGCTGCTCGACCACACCTACGATCGAATCGTGCTCGGCGTGCGTGCGGACACGCACTGGAAAGAAGCCGACCTCGCCGATCGAATCCGCGCGGTCACCCAGATCCCCGTCAGCGAGGTGTCGCTCGAGGGCGAATCGGATGCGGCCTGAAAGGCCGGTGCGATGACTGTACGTGACGTGTTGCAGCCCGGACGCGTGCTGTCGAAAGGGAAAGAACTGTCGGCCGAAGCCGTCAGCGTCATTCTCAAGGCGATCGACGTCGCGATCGAGCACGGCTGGGACGATGCCGTTGAGCGGGCAGCGAAAGCGCCCGGCCGCTCGACCGATGCCAAGGTGCGAGCATTGTCCCGCTCTTTCGCTCGTGAACTCGGATCGGTCGGCGCTGCGACGGGCGCTGCTGCAGCCGTGCCGGCGGTCGGGACCGCCGCAGCGCTGTCGCTTGGACTCGCCGAATTCGGCTGGTTCACGGTGAGGGCATCAGAACTGATCCTGTCCATCGCCGCGCTTCACGGCCACGATCACGCGACGGTCGACGAGCGCCGAGCCTGGATTCTGGCTGTTCTGATCTTCGGCAGCGGGGCTGCCGAGGGATTCGACCGACTCTTCGGTGAGACAGCAAGAGTGGTCGCCCGGCGGGGTGGGGTGCGTGCACCGATCGCGATGATCCGCGGCGTCAACTCGTCGATGGCCCGGATGTTGCTGACCCGGTACGGACGAAAGCGTGGGGCCGTTGCGATCGGCACGGCACTGCCGTTCGGAATCGGTGCGTTCGTGGGCGGCACGGCAAATCACGCCGGCATGAAAGCGATCGGCAAGCACGCGGATTCCTTCCTCGCTCGCCTTCCCGTCAGCCGCGAAGCAGTTTCAACGACCCAGTATTCTCCAACGGCTCGCATTACCTCCTCACCCACAACATCAGCGCTTGGGCAGGCTGGTCCAGGAAGACCACCGTGATTGCGGTCATCGAGTACTCCCGTCGACCATCCCCTCCTGCTTCGGGAGATTCTGGTCCAGGACGGATCAGATCCGGTCGACGATGACCTGGCCGGTCTGACGATTGCGGTAGCGGCGGTGGGTGGCCATGCCCGGGTCGGTGACGATGAAGTCGGTGCGCGTTGGCCCGTCACCGAGGATGCCGACATCCAATTCTTCCCAATCGCCAGTATCGAAAACGCTCACGTTTGCAGAGTAGACGCTGACACCTGTGTCGACGGACGGGGGGTCACGCTGAGCGTCAGAGTGGTTGGCGGTCCCTCGAGATGACAGTGCACGCTCTGTGATCAGTCGACCGATGAATTTTCGGCCCCGCAGCCGTCCTTTCCTCGCCATCACCACCTTGTGAAAGGATCGATCATGTCGACCAATACCGACCCTGCCAACGACCAGCCAACGGGCATTCCACCCATCGTCGATCACACAACGTGGGAATCGGAGTTGGCCGAACTGCGCAAGCGGGAGAAGGCTGCCACCCGCGAACTCGATGCGGTCGCAGCGCAACGTCGACGGCTGCCGATGGTGGAAATGCCCGACTACACGCTCGAGGGAGTTGACGGTCCGGTACGACTGGCCGACATCTTCGTGGACAAGCGGCAATTGATCGTTTACAACCACATGTGGTTCGAGGGTGAGATCTGGCAGTGCCCGGGATGCACGGGGTTCACGAGCCAGTTCACCCGGCTCGAGTTCCTCGACAACTACGACGCCCGATTCGTGATCGTCACCCAGGGCCCGATCAGCGAGGCGCTGGCGTATCGAGATCGGGTCGGAAACCGGATGACCTGGTACTCCACCGCCAACAGTTCGTTCGGTGCCGATATGGGCGCCCCGCTCGGTGGAGGATTCCAGGTCAACGTGTTCCTCCGCGACCACGACACGGTGTATCGCACGTACAACACTCAGGGTCGCGGTACCGAGCAGTTGAGTCACAGCTTTCCGCTGATCGACCTGCTGCCCTACGGCCGCCAGGAAGAGTGGCAGGACTCGCCGGTCGGATGGCCGCAGCGCGCCACCTACAGCGGTTGGGAGTCGTCCGAGGCGTATGCGCAGTACGCCGCCCGACCCTGATCAGAACCGGCCCTGATCAGAATGGACCGTGCGAGGCGTCGAGGCCTTTCGACACCTGCTTCACCGTCGACATCGCGCGCACCGCTCCCGTGACGAAATCGCCGGTTCTGGCGTTGACGAGCGCAGCGATCTTCTTACGCATCGGCGCTCCCGTTGCCCATGTGGCCAACGACATCTCGGTACCGTCGTCGTCGATGACTCGATTGGGGAAGCGAGCGATGATCTCTTCGATCGAGGTCACCGGCCGCGGCGGTGGTGCCTGAACACCGCTCTCCGCCGCAGCCAACGCCTCGCGCTTGTTCTCGACCATTGCGTTGATGGCGCCACGCGACATCAACGATGTGGCCGCGGTGTAGGTCGCTCCCTCGCTCGAACGCATCATGTTGTTGTCGCCGTAAATCTTGAAGATCTCGGCGTTGTCGGGTGATGCCACCTTCAGACCGTTGACGC
>JBDSDH010000118.1:0-4264 GCA_039920665.1 Ilumatobacteraceae bacterium | reverse complement strand
TCGCTGGCGGTTTGTTGGGTGACGATCGCGGCGGCCATCACAGCCGGGCTGTCAGGCGACGGGCTGGTTCGGGGCTCGTCGTCCCTTGTGACGAGCCCCGATCTCGTTCTTCAGCGCCTCACGGCGTGGTCGCTGGGCAGGCGCCGACTCGGGGGTTCCAGTCAGCGAACGAGCCGCTGGGATTGTGCCTCCACACCCACACGTGCAAGATGAAGACTGGTAGGTACGGGTGGTGGTGGAACATCTGACCGAACAGCGTCGGCATGTTGGCGGGGTCCACGAGGCTGTCGGGCACGATGTTTTCGACGGCCACGAGGTTGAGGCGGCCGTTCTCGCCCACGCTGTAGACCAGCGCTTCCGGGTGGGTCGGGTCGACGATGCCGTCGATGCCTTTCACGTAATGAACCCCCATGCCTCCGACATGGTTGTCGAAGCAGGTCGGGTCGCCCGGCAGTCCCAGTCCAGCGGTCGCTGTGCCACCGACGGACTGCGGAATGTTGAACGCGGTGTAGCCGTCGGCGAGCGCGTTCGAGACCCGATGGTAGGGTGTGGTGGCATTGCGCAACTGGGCGAATTGATGTTCCTTGCCGTGTTCAGCGCCATCGTTGCCACGGGCCTGTGCGACGGAGAACGTGCCGACCAGCGAACCGGCCGTGATCAGGGCGATCAGTTTCGCCCTCATGTGTGCTCGCTCACGAGGAAGATGCTGTCAGCGCACAGCCCGTGCGCCTCCTTGTGGACGGCCTTGGCGTCCTCGGCCGATTCTGCCTCGACGAGACAGAAGATCTTGCCGGCTTTCTCGTCGACCCAGTACCGCAGGTACGAGACGCCGTATTTGCCCTGCGTCTCGAGATCCTTGCGATGGGCTTCGGCGACGTCGCTGGCGGCGACCCCGCCTTCGATGTTGTGTACGTCCATGAAAAGTGCCACGTTGTGCCTCCTCGGCATCGGTTGATCGATGAGGCGAAGGTACGACCGGAAGTGCGGGCCGTCATGAGGGTCGGCTACCCAGATCTGTCGGCGTGACCACTCAAATTTGGGGGCCTTCCAAGGCCTCGTGGGCCACTCACGTAGGCTGCTCCTCGAGGAGTGGACCGCATGATCCTGGAGCGCGAAGTCGAGTTGGGCGAGCTGGCTCAGCTCCTCGACAGCGCTGCATCGGCTGGCGGTCGCGTGGTGTTGATCCGCGGCGAGGCGGGGATCGGCAAGAGCACTCTGATCAACCACTTCTTGGTCACTTCCCTGGATCGCGCAGACACGTTGCTCGGTGGGTGCGACGACCTTCTGACGCCGCAGCCGCTCGCCCCGATTTGGGACGTCGCCCGCACCACGCCGTCGCTTCGACAACCGCTGGCTGAGGGCGATCGGCGGGCGGTGATGGAGACGATGCTCGCCCTGCTCTCGCGCCCGGTGCGGCCGACAGTACTCGTGCTGGAGGACACGCAGTGGGCTGACGAGGCGACGCTCGATCTGATCACGTTTCTCGGCCGGCGAATCGGGCGAACGAACGGGCTGTTGCTGCTCACTTATCGCGATGTGGAGGTGGACACGGATCATCCGTTGCGCCGAGTGATCGGCGGGTTGCCGCAGCAGAACGTGGCGCGCATGTCGCTGAACCGGCTGACGCCGGATGCGGTGTCGTCGATGATCGAGTCGACCTCGTTCGACATCGACCAGATAGTGAGGCTCACCGGCGGCAACCCGTTGTTCGTGGCCGAGGTGCTCGCGTCGGGCACCCAGAACGTACCCCTGTCCGTGCGCGACTCGGTGCTCGCCCGTGCCGCGAAGCTGACCCTCGCCGCACGGCGGGTGTTGGAGGTTGTTTCGGTGGTACCGGGACAGGCGGAGCGTTCGCTCATCGATGTCCTCACCCTGGCGACTGAGCAACAGCTGATGGAATGCGAACGGCAGGGCCTGCTCGTCGTTCACGACGGCGCGTTGTCGTTCCCCCACGACCTGCAGCGCCGCGCCATCGAATCATCGTTGTCGCCGAGCGACCGACGGCGGTTCAATCAGCAAGTGCTCGATGCATTGCCTGCCACGGCAGACCCGGCCAGGCTTGTCCACCACGCCGCCGAGGCCCACGACGTCGACGCGATCGTCAACTACGGGCCACGCGCGGCACGGGCAGCAATGGCGATCCGAAGCACGAGCGAAGCGGTTGCCCATTTCCGCATGCTCGAGCCGCACCTGGACCGTATCGATTTCGCAGAGCGCGCCACACTGCTCGCCGACTGGGCGACAATGGAGGATCAACTGGACAACCCGGCAGCGGCGGATCTCTTCGAACTCTCGATCGAACTGCTTCGGCTGACGGACGACGATCTGCAACTCGGCAGTGCGTTGACCGCTGCGAGCAGAGCTAGCTGGGCGACGGGTACGACGACGTCCAACACCGCACCGAGGAACACCCGCACCGACCAGGCGCTCGAGTACGCCGACGAGGCCATAGCGCTCCTCGAGCCTCGCGGGCCCACCCCAGAGCTCGCACGAGCTCTCAGCCAACGAGCGCATCTGGAGTTCGCCTACGAAGATCGGGAGGACGCCGTGCTTCCGCTCGTCGACCGGGCGATCTCTGTCGCTCGAGAGGTCGGCGATCCTCTGGCGTTGGTGAGGGCGTTGAGCGTGAAGGGCTCTCTGCTCGACAGCCGCGGCAATGCGAGCGGGATGGTGTTGATGCAGGAGGCGCTCGATGTCGCCGAACGATCGGGCGACCAATTGGGAGAGGTGACCACGCTGATCAACATCGCGGGGATGTTCGGCGACGTGCGCGAAGTCGCCCGCGCGATCGACTTCGCGCAACGCGCTCGTGACACAGCGACCCGTTACGACATCCGATGGATGGTTGCCAACGCTCTGGCGCTCTACGCCGAGTTCCTTTTGTGGACAGGCGATTGGGAAGCGGCCGAGAACGCGGCCACCGAGGCAATGAGCTCCAGTCAACATGTCGACACGTCGGCAGCCCGAGTACTAGCGATCATCCAGGCCCGCCGCGGCCGAAACGAGGCCCGGACTGCCCTGACGCACATGTGGGCGATGTACGAAGTCGAAGTAGGCCCGTCGGCGCTCGACCCTGCGGCATCGACGATGGCCGAATACCTCTGGCTGTCGGGTGATGACGACCCAGAACTTGTCGCACGTTTGCAGGAAGTTCTGAAGGCCAGCCTCGCCCTCGGCCGGCCATGGCCGAGTGGCCCGCTCGCGTTCTGGATGTGGAAGCTCGGACTGCTCGACATTGCGCCCGAAGGGTCGGCCGAGTGCTACCGATGGATGATGACCGGTGAGTATCGGCGAGCGGCGCAGTTCTGGCGGGAAAAGGGAATCCCGTACGAAGAGGGACTCGCCCTCATGCTTGGCACCGAGGCCGAGCAGATCCGGGCGATCCGCATCTTCGACGACCTCGGCGCGACGGCAGCAGCGAGCAACGTTCGCCACTTACTCGCCCAACAGGGCAGGCGGGTCCCGCGGGGCAGGTCGATGGCGACGCGGGATCACCCCGCAGGCCTCACCGCGCGCCAAGACGAGGTGCTGCACCTGCTCGGCGACGGCTTGCCAAACGCGACGATCGCCGACGAGCTGTTCGTGTCGCACCGTACGGTCGAGAACCACGTCTCCGCGATCCTGATGAAGCTCGACGTCGCGACCCGAGAAGCCGCAGTCGCAGCAGCACGCGAGCGCGGCATACTTGCTGCCCGCTGACGCTGACGCTGACGCTGACGCTGACGCTGACGCTGACGCTGACGCTGACGCTGACGCTGCGGCTCGCCGAACCGCTCGTGATGACGGCGGCCTCGGCACGTGACACCGAAATTCCGACAGTCCCTGGCTGGCCCCGAAAGTTGCAAACCGGGCCGCAATGGTCTCGCTCGGCCGCCCCGGCGCAGGCGACGAGCTGCTTGCGCGGTACGGCTTCGACGACATCGGTGGGCTTGTCGGACAACGACATCGCCGATGTCGTGTTCGCAATCGCCGCCAGAAGCTTGTTCACCAGGGTCCTCGACGGAATGGGCGTGCGCGCCGACTACGAGCTCTCGCAAGCATTCGAACCAGCCCCGGCCGAACACGTCGTCGTCGGTCGACCAATCTCCACAGTCTCGAGGAGTCAGGTCCGCATGATCATGCGACCGTCTGACGGTGGGGAACGCATCGGCACGGCTCGACGGCCGCCCGATACTCGGTCGTCACGCCCGACCCTCGACGTCCATCAACGTGCCTGTACATCGGCGGTCGTCTCGTCGAGCAGAAAGCGTGACCACAGGTCGGT
>JBDSDH010000117.1:0-62892 GCA_039920665.1 Ilumatobacteraceae bacterium | reverse complement strand
CGTGAAGGTCGGCGTCTTCTACGGTCTGCCGGATGGCTCGCCCGCCACCGGCGACCTGGCTGTCGATTGCGCCTCGGGCGGTGCCGTGACCGGATCGATTCTGATTCCGTTGGAGTTGGCTGCGGCCCTCGGTGAGCGCACGGTCGAGTCGCTCGATGGCAGGGTGCTCGGCGAGGTCGCGGTCTCGAGCGACTAGCGACTAGCGACAAGCGTCGAGCTGCCAGCGACCGCTGCGGGCCCGGCACCCACGTGCCTGTGCACTATTGACGTGACGCTAGCTCGCTGAGGGTTACGCTCTGGCGCATGTCGAGTGCTGCATCATCCCGTGCCGTCGTTTCGAGCGGGTGGTGGGAGTTCCCCGCCGCGGCACTACTCGGGGTGATCGCGATTGTCGCTACAGGCGCCGATGTGCGAGCGCTACCCTTGGTCTACCTCGCGGCGGTGACACCGACCCTCTGCGCCGTCGACGCGGTCGAACGCCGACTGCCGAACCGACTCGTGCTGCCCGGCTACCTCGTGACGGTGGCGGGCATGCTCGCCCACTGGATCGTGACGGGGGAGGTCGCTCTGATCGCGCTGGTGTCGGGTGCGGTGTACTTCGCCTTCATGCTCGCGTTCTCGGTCGCCGATCTCGACCAGTTCGAGCATGGTGCCGACAACGCCGTCGAGTGATGCCAGCTTCTCGGCGCCTGCCCGGGCCCGGGCGCTGTCGAGCGCAAGCTGCAGGGCATCGGCGCGAGCACGCCACCGAGACAGTTCTTCGGCGGCGACCTGGCGGGTGGCGCCGATGGCATCGACGGCTGCTTCGGCCGTGATCCGTCGACTCTCAGCCGCTTCGACCTCGGCGACCAGCGGCTCCTCTGTGGACTGCGACAGCCCGCACTCACCCTTCAACCGGACCGCTTCGGACTCCAGCCGGTCGATCCGCTGGCGCAGGCTGTCGAGCCGACTGCTCTGGCGACGCAACTCGCCTTCACCTCGTTCGAGGCCGGAGCGCAGCGACCGCATCTCGCCGCGCACTTCGGCTGCGGCGCTCGATGCCGAGTTGTTCGACGACGTGTTCTGCAACACGGTGGACATCTGCTGCCGCTCGAGCGCGAACTCTTCCTCGTCGTTGGTCAACGACTCGGCCTGCGGGGCGAGCCCGACGAGGTCACCCTGCACGACGGCGAGTTCGTTGGCGAACCGGGCTGCGTCGTTCTCGAGGTTGGCAACGACGCCTGCGTCCATCAGCTGACCGCGATCGCGCTCCATCGAGCGGCGACGCTCGACGAGGACGGCCGAGAGCCCGCGGGCGCGCTCGCGCAACTGCTCGACATGGACCAGCTCGTCGCTGATATCGGTGTCGCCCCGAGCCGACATCTCGGCTTCGGCCGCAGCGACCTCGATGTCGAGTCGGGCCAGCTCGGTACGAAGCGTCTGCTCGGAATCGCCGCTCGTGATCTTGTCGCTGGCAAGCGCCGTGAGACGGTGACGCAGCGAACTGATCTCCTGCCCGGCGACGTAGACCCGTAGCCCCTGCAGCTCACCGATCAGATCGCCGTGGCGGCGTGCGGCCTCGGCCTGGCGCTCGAGCGGGCGGAGCTGGCGACGGACCTCGCGCAACAGATCCTGGACCCGCAGCAGGCTGGCCTCGGTGGCGTCGAGACGTCGCTCGGCTTTCTCCTTGCGGCGTCGGTACTTGAGCACACCCGCCGCTTCTTCGATGATCGCTCGCCGGTCTTCGGGCCGGGCATTGAGCACTGCGTCGATCTGGCCCTGGCTGACAATGACGTGTTGCTGGCGACCGACGCCGGCATCGCTGAGCAACTCCTGTACATCGAGCAGGCGGCAGCTGACGCCGTTGATCGCATATTCGCTCTCACCCGTTCGGAACAGGATTCGACTGATCGTGACCTCGTTGAACTCGATCGGCAGCAGCCCGGAGGAGTTGTCGAGGGTGAGCATGACCTCGGCCCGACCGAGCGCTGGGCGCTTGGCCGTTCCGGCGAAGATCACGTCATCCATCTTCTGGCTCCGCACTGCGCTCGGCGCCTGCGCCCCGAGAACCCAGGCAATCGCGTCGACCACGTTCGACTTCCCTGAGCCGTTGGGTCCGACCACCACGGTGACGCCCGGTTCGAGCTGCATCACGGTGGTGTCGGCGAAGGATTTGAAACCTTTGAGGGTCAACGCTTTGAGAAACACGGCACAGCGAGGATAGTCCGGATCGACCCGGATCAGACCCTCTGTCCACGATCGTTCCCATGCCGATGGCTCCCATCCCTGGGCGCTGTTCGTGGCCATCTCGTGAACGCGTGCCGGACGCGCAACGTCCGCCCCGGCACAGCTGGGGCGGACGTTGCGAACTCACCGATCGACCGACGGACCGGCCGTCAGTGAGCGATTTTCAGCTTCGATGGATCAGCCGGCCCAGCCCTGAACGTCGACCACAAGGTCGGTCTTGAGGTTGGACAGGACGCAGATCGAACCCGTTTTGCTGAGGTCGACCACCGCCAGCGTGGCCACGATTCGGTCAGGCGAGGCGTTGCCGCTCGACACGAATGGCAACGCGCCACAGGGGTACACCGTGATGAACGCCGGGCCGGTGGCGCCGACGGCTGTGACGTTGACCGTGACTTGGTCGGCGATCTTCGGCACGCCGTACAGACCAGCAATCGGGATCTCACGGAAGACGTTCGATTCCAGCGGCTTCTGGGTGACGCGAGTGTCGAGCGCTCGAACCGGCGTCATTGCGTTGTAGTCCGCGCCGGCGCCGAAGTAGCCCTGCAAGTCGATGACCAGATGTGTGGTGTTCGACGAGCGGAAGCAAATCTCGCCATTCGCACCCACTCCGACGACCGCCAAGTTGGCGATCGCGTGGCCCTCCCACGTGTTGAGGTTGGATGCGAGCGGGGGCTCGGTACCACACGGATAGGCCGTGATGTAGCCGGCCGGAGACTCTGTCGACGTGATGTTCAACACAACCGAACTGGCATCAGCAGGGACGCCGTCGAGGCCGGCAACCTTGAGCGCGACCGGTACGTTCGCCGACAGCTTGCTCGGCAAGCCAACGGCTGTCCGAGTGTCGACAAGACGGACCGGGGTCAGCGATTCGAGGTCGGAGTTGGCCCGGTAGTACGTCTGCAAGTCGACCACGACGTCGGTTGCCGTGTTGGTTCGCAAGCAGATCGCACCGCCCGCACCGATGTCGACGATTGCCAGGTTGGCGACGATCTTGCCGGGCACCTGGTTGAGCACCGAGGCCAGCGGGTTCGTCGCGCTCGTGCCGCACGGATAGACGTTGATGAAACCGTCGACCGTCGAATTGAGCGCCGTCACATTGACCGCAACGGCCTTCGCTGTTGCAGGCACACCCGACTTACCCGCGACGACGAGCTGGTACTCGTTGCCCTGCACCAGCGGTGCTTTGGCGAAGCCGACGCCCTCGCGGCTGTCTGCGAGTCGGACCACCTGAATCGACGCCGGCGGTTCCTGGCTGAAGATCAGCGGCTTGTACGGCTTCGAGGGGGTCGTACTGGTCACCGTGACGGGGATCGTCACCGTCGTGTTCGACGGTTGGGCGACGACCTGCAGCGGCTGCTGGCCCGCAGGCACCGTGTTCGGCACGGGCAAGTTGATCGAGACGCTGCCATCGGCCGCAACGGGGGTGGAACCAATGTCGATGCCACCGAGGAAGACCTCGACCGACGTGTTCTGTGGCGAGCCGAGGCTCGTCAGGTTCAATGCCGAGAGCGACAGGGCGATGTTCGAACCTGCAACGGCGCTCGTGGGCAGAGCGCCAGCGGCGACAGCCTGGCGAGCGAAGTCCGGACTGACCGGGGAGTTGGCCGTCAAGTACTTGATCCAGCCGTCACGATCGATCAAGCCGGTGTCACGGACCGCGGTGCCGCTTTGGAAGGCGTAGAAGTTGTCGCCCCCTGTCGCCAGGAAGGAGAACGTTCCGATTCGGTAGCTGGCCGCAGGATCGATCGGCACGCCGTCGATCACGATCGACGTGATCCTGTCGTTCAGGGCGCGGCCTTCATCGAACGTGTACGTCACGTTGTCACTCAGACCCAGCTGCAGATACGTCCCGAGCGGATTGTTCGGAATGGGATTCGTTCCAGAGACGACGGGGCTGGTTCGTTGCCACTGCTCTTCCAACATCTGCTTGAACTTGACCCCGGTGAGCGAGGTCGTCCAGAGGTTGTTGACGAACGGAAGCACTGCATTGGCCTCGCCATAGGTGATCACTCCGTCCGGGGCGTAATACAGCTCGTTGCGCAGCCCACCGGGGTTGACGACACCGATTGTGGCCGACCCGTACTGGACATCGTCGAGCGTGTCGAGCAACGCATCGGCAACCAGGTTGCCGAGCGACGACTCCTTGGACCGGTTGTCGCGATCGACCGGCACGTTGGCGGACACGAATGTGCCGTTGGGGCCCGTGTAGCCACCCGACTTCCAAGCCGTGGTGATGTCAGCAGACACCGTCGCAACCGGCACGTTTCCAATGACTGCTGCGGCAGCCAATGCGTTCGTGACAATGGTGTTCACTGCGGCGACGCGGGGCAGCGCAAGGTTGACGACCGTGTCCTTCGTCGGCACCACTGCTCTGGTGTAGGTACTGACCGTGTCCGTGTCGGGCTCGTAGGTCACTTCGACTTTGCCGATGTTCGCTCCGTATGAGCCGGTCTGGACCAATGGTCGGGTGCTGGCGCTCGACGGGATCGAGGTGTCGAAGGCGTAGGCCTGATGGGTGTGTCCGTTGAAAATCACGTCGACCTTGGCCGAGGTGTTGTTGACGATGTTCGCAAACGTCGAACTCGCTGCGACGCCATCGGCAACGCTCGTCGTGACGGGCGAACCCTCGTGGAACGCGGCGATGATGATCTGCGCTTCACCGTTGGCGGCGTTGCCGTCCGTGAGCTGGTCCGCGACGCGATTCACGGCCACGACAGGATCACCGAAGTCCAAGCTCGCGACTCCGAGTGGCGACACCAGTGCGGGAGTCTCGATCGTGACGGCACCGACGACACCGACTTTGATCCCACCCATGTCGAAGATCGCGTACTCCTGCAGCAATGCCGGTCCAGTCGTGCCCTTGGCGTAGACGTTGGCGCCCAAGTACGGGAAATCGACCCCGTTCGCGCCGTTGATCACACGATCCTTGAGGTCGCTGAAGCCCTTGTCGAACTCGTGGTTACCGACCGACGAGGCACTGACATCGAGCGCCTTCAAGACGTCGATCGTCGGTTGGTCGTTGGCCGACGACGATGCGAACTCTGATGCACCGAAGTTGTCGCCGGCACTCACCAACAGCGTGTTGGCTTCTCCGCCGGGAGCAGCCAATCGCAAGTTTTCGATGGTGGTCGCGAACTTCGCAGTGTTGGGATTTGCTCCGGTGGCCTGATTGATCCGACCATGAAAGTCGTTGAAGCTGAGGAAGGTGAGGGTGACGGGTGCGGCGCTGACCGAGGACTCGGTGACCGTCAGGGCGACGGAACCTGCGGCCAGTGCCATCACCATTGCCGTTGCCCCCAGGGCAAATTTCTTTCGGGATCGATAACGCATGGACTCAAGCCTCCGAGTTGTTGTGTTGTCACCCACCGACCGCGGGCACCTCGCTCCGCTTGATGATCGGTAGTGAACGATTGGACCCGTCCGCTGCTGCGCATCGGAAACGATGGCGAGAGGGCAGTACAGGGCTTACGCCAATCGGTTCGGAGTCAGAACGTCGGATTACCGCTGACAGCGCGGGCAGAACGAGGTGGTTCGGCCACCGAACTGGACCTTCTCGATCGTTGCCTTGGCACAGGTGATGCAGCGTTGGCCGGCTCGGTCGTACACCCGGTGCGACACCTGGAACCAGCCACCTTCACCGCCGATATCGACGTATTGAGTGTCCTTCAACGTCGACCCGCCTGCGTCGATTGCGGCCGTCAACGTGGCGCCGATCGCAGCGTGGAGTCGGGTGACTTCGGCCGACTTCAACGAATTGCTGAGCCGGTCATGGCGGACCTTGCTGGCGTGCAGGATCTCGTCGGCATAGATGTTGCCGATACCGGCGATCACGCTCTGATCGAGCAGTAACGCCTTCATCTGCCGGGCACGACTGCTGAGCAATTGCGCGAGCTGTCGACGTCCGAGCCCATCCGCAATGGGGTCGATGCCGAGCCGAGTCAACTCGGGCATTTCGACAGCAGCGTTGCGCGGGTCGAAAACCACGACTTCACCGAACGTTCGTGGGTCGACGAAGCGCAGTTCCTCATGGACCTCAGAGCCGGCAGCATTTGCGAGGCGCAGAACGACGTGGGTGTGGTCGAGACGCGGTTTGTCGACCGGGTCGATCAGGACCCGTCCGCTCATCCGGAGATGGATCATCATCGACTCCCCGGTGTCGAGCGGCAGGATCAGGTACTTGCCTCGACGGTTGGCTGCGACCGCGGTCGCACCGGTCAGGCCGTCGATCAACGCCTCGCGCGAGGTTCGCCGGACGGTACGTTCGCGTCCGACCTCGACCCGATCGATCCGGCGTCCGACGAATCGATCGACGAGACCCCGTCGCACGGTCTCCACCTCTGGTAGCTCGGGCATGGAGCCTGTCTACCGTCAGATCCCGAGACCGCCAGATCTAGAGGTCTGCGAGCTGTTCGGCAAGTTCGGCCACCACCGACTCCGAAGCGATTTCACGCAATGCAGCGCAGGCCACCGATGCAGCCTCCTGCTCGGCCAGTTTCTTGGACCGCCCCTGGCCTTTGCCCCACACCGTGCCTGCGACGAGAACCGTCGCAGTGAACAACTTGGCGTGGTCGGGGCCCTGCTCGCTGAGGATATAGACCGGGGCAGCATCGAATTGGCGCACGGCCAACTCCTGCAGCAAGGTCTTGTAGTCGAGTCGGTCGAGACGATCGATCGCCAGTCGGAGACGCTCGCCGATCACGCGCTCCACGAACTCGTAAGCAGCCGTCGCGCCGGCGTCGATGTAGATCGCTCCGAGCACCGCTTCGAATGCATCGCTCAGGATCGACGGTTTCGAGCGACCGCCCGCCGTCGTTTCGCCCCGTCCGAGCAGCAGGCACGAGCCGATGTCGAGCGTGACCGCCACGTCCGCCAGCGCCGATGCATTGACGACACTTTTGCGCAGATCGGTGAGTTTGCCTTCCGGCAGGTCTGCGTACTCACGATAGGCAAGATCTGCCACGACCCAGCCGAGCACCGCATCACCGAGGAACTCGAGGCGTTCATTCGACGGCTCACCCCCGATGACTTCGGCACACCACGACCGATGCGCCATCGCCCGACGCAACAACTGCGGATCTGCAAAGGTGTGTCCCAGCCGTTCGCTCAACGCGACGAGGTCGGGGTTGCCCGCTGCGGAATCGGCTCGGGCGGCGTGACCGGCCAGGGTTCAGGACTCCTGGACGCGTGCGAAGACGTAGTCGACGGCGTCGCGAACGGTCTTGAGATCTTCGAGATCCTCGTCCTCGATGCGCAGTTCCACACCGCGCTCGGCGAGATCCTCTTCGAGTGCTTCGACGAGTTCGATCAACGCCAGTGAGTCCGCATCGAGGTCGTCGCCGAACGACTGACCCTCGGCGATGGTCCCCGGTTCACGCTCGAGGATCTCGGCGAGGTTGTCGCGGACGATGGCGAAGACGGCTTTGCGGTCGAGCGGACCAGCCTCGGAATTGGGGGCCACGTTCGGACTCCTACGTCGGACGCACCCATGTCGATGCGATGTTTGGTGTTGTTGAGGGTGTGACGGGTGATTCGGGACGACTCTACGCGTTGCGTGCGATGGCAGCGCGGATTTCGTCGACCATCCCGCCTTGGACCATCTCTTGGGCAACCTTGATCGCATTGACCATGGCCTTCGAGGAAGTGGATCCGTGGGAGATGATGCAGACGCCTTCAACGCCGAGCAGGATCGCTCCGCCGTAGGTCTCCGGGTCGAGCGTTGCGTAGAGAGGCAACAGCGCAGGCATCAAGGCATCGGCGTGCGGCTTGTAGGACTCATCGCTGGCAAACGCCGCGAACAAGGCCTTGATCACGGTGCGGAGCGCGCCTTCGAGGGTCTTCAACACGACGTTGCCGGTGAAACCGTCGGTGACGACGACGTCGACCATGTCGGTCATGACATCGCGTCCTTCGACATTGCCGATGAAGTTGATGCCCGGCGCAGCTTCGAGCAGCGGGAACGCCTCTTTGCGGAGCGTGTCGCCTTTGCCCGGCTCCTCGCCGATCGACAGCAGGCCGACCTTCGGGTTGTCGATCCCGAACCGATGGTTGGCATAGACCGAGCCCATCTGGGCGAACTGGACCAGCCAATCGGGCTGCACCTCGGCGTTGGCGCCAGAGTCGAGCAGAACCGTCGGCGTCGATCCAGGGACAGGGATCGCGGTTGCGATCGCCGGGCGGTTCACACCCTTGATCCGACCCATTCGCAACAGTGCCGAAGCCATTGTGGCACCGGTGTTTCCGGCCGAGATCATTGCGCTGGCCTTGCCATCGCGGACCGCTTCGGCCGCCCTGACGAGTGTGGAATCCTTCTTACGGCGCACGCCGTGAGCAGGATCGTCGTCCATCTCGATGACCTCGGAGGCGACGATCAGCGGGATGTTTCCGATGCCGGCGAGTCCCTCGGGACCAACGAGCACGACGGGAATACCGAGTTCAGCCGCTTGCAGCGCGCCAGCGATGATCTCGCTCGGGGCCTTGTCGCCGCCCATTGCGTCGATGGCGATGGGCAGCATCGGGGTGTCGATGGCAGGCAATCGATTCAATCGATGATTCAGAGAATGCAGTCAGTGGTGAGACGAGCAGCGATCAGCCGACGTCGACCACGACCCGGTTCTTGTACCAACCGCACGACGGGCAGACCGTGTGGGGCAGCTTGGCGTTGCCGCAGCGCGGGCAATTGCTGCGAGCGGGAGCAGCGAGACGCCACGAACCAGCACGGTGGCTGTGGGTCTTCATCTTCGACTTCTTCTTCTTTGGAACGGCCACCGTAGGTCTCCAGGCTTCTCAAACGACCGTGGAAGAGTAGCGCCGAAATCTCAGGTTTCATCGCTGTCGGGCGTCGAAACAGCCTCGTCGCCCGAATCGAGTTGGTCGCGCAACGCGTTCAGTGCGTCGAATGGCGAGCCCAGCATCGGGGCGACACAATCACAGCTGCCGCTGTTGAGGTCGATCCCGCAGATCGGGCACAGACCCGCACAGTCCGGCTGACACAACGGCGACTCGGGGGCATCGAGCAGCGCGTGCTCGCGGACCATCGATGACAGATCGAGTTGGTCGCCGACGATCTCGAATGCATCGGGGTTGGTGACGACTGTCTGATACAACTCGTCGACCAACGAGACCTCGTGCTCGTCGAGGACCTTCAGGCAGCGTCGGCAGGTGCCGTGCCACGGCACGTCGATCTGCCCCAAGACCACGATGCCGTCGTTGAGGCTCTCGAGCGTGAGCGAGGCCGTGACGAGTTCGTCGGCAACGAATCGATCGTCGTCGAGGCCGAGTTCGGCCGTCGTCACGCTGGCGTCGATCTGGCGTCCCTGGCCGGGTCGGCGAAGCAACTCTGTCGCATTGAACGTGAACGTGCGCAGGGCTGGTGATGGTCGCCCGGTCATCCGCGGTCCTGGTCGAAGAATCCCTTCGTGGGATCTTCGTCGTCGGTGGCGGCCTGCTCGCGATGAGCGCCGATGGACAGCCGGGCCCGACCCGCATTGACGGTCTTGCCGAGCTTGTCGAGCAGGATCTCGAAACTACCGAGCCGCTGATCGAGGAAATCCTCGGTCTCGTGACGCAAGCGCCGCGAATCGGCCTCTGCGGCCTCGATGATCTGGCGCGCCCGCTGCTCGGCGGCGCGCACCACTTCGGTTCGCTGCACCATTCGCTCGGCCTGCACACGTGCCGCCTCGAGCAGCTCGTCAGCCTCGCGACGTGTCTTGGCGACGAACTCGTGACGCTCCTTGAGCATCCACCGCGCCTGGCGCAATTCGTCGGGCAGTCGCTCGAGTGCAGATTCGAGGAGATCGTTGATCTCGTCGCGATCGATACGAGGCGACGACGACAACGGCATGGTCGGCGCCGTTGCGATGATGTCGGCCGCCCGGCGCACCAACGTCTCGGCGTCGCCGACCTGACCGATTCGCGAATAGGCATCCGTGTCGTCGGTGATGTCGTCGAAGTCTTCTTCGTATTTGTCGTCGTAGCTCATGGTTTGCCTCTACTGATTGCCGCTGTTGCTGATTGCCGATGTTGCTGGTTGGCGCTCCATCTGATTGTCGCCGTCACTGATGGCCACTGTCGGCCGGGAACATTCGGCCGAATTGCTCGGTCACCGCCGACGGAACGAGATGCGAAACATCTCTACCGTACTGGGCGATCTCGCGTATGAAACGGCTGCTCAGGAACACCTGGTCGGGTCGACACGGCAGATACACGGTGCGGACACCGGCCACAGAATGGTTCATGTGGGCCATCTGCTGCTCGATGTCGAAGTCGCCCGCGTTGCGCAAACCCTTGACGACGAAGTCGACACCGAACTCCTTGGCGGCGTCGATCGCGAGTCCGGTGTACGGCTCGACCCGGATGCCATCGATGTGAGCGAGGCTGATCCGGATCATCTCGACCCGTTGCTCGATCGTGAACATCCCACTCGGCTTTTCACGGTTGTACATCGCCGCAACCACCACGTTGCCGAACAGTTGTGCTGCCTGTTCGATCACATCGACATGGCCGAGGTGGATCGGATCGAAGCTGCCCGGGTACAGCACGGTCGTCGAGCGGTCAGCGCTTCGCCCGCTCCTGGTCTCAGAACTCATCGCCGACAGGGTAATCGGTTCGGGTCAGGGCAGACGCTGCAGGGTGGTGATCACGGTGCGGCCGTGCCGCTTCACCCGCAGTTGGTCCCAGCCGTCGGGAGCTGCGACCTCACGGCCGGATTCGGCGACGACGAGATCGGCCTCGAGCATGGTCAGCAATTCATCCCAGTGGTCGAACGTGTACGGCGGATCGATCAACGCGATGTCGACCGCCGGGATCGCCGGCGCGTACGCAAAGACATCGGTCGCCGCGACCTGGGCCCGATCATCGATGCCGAGGGTTTTGAGATTCTCTCGCAATGCCGACAATGCAGAGCGGTCACGCTCGATGAAGATGCACGACTCGGCACCGCGCGAGAGCGCTTCGATGCCGAGCGCTCCACTGCCAGCGTAGAGATCCGCGACCGTTGCGCCTTCGAGCACCCCCATGCTGCCGAGCGAGTTGAACACCGCTTGACGCACCTTGTCGGTCGTCGGCCGGGTGGACAAACCATCCGGCGCGATCAACTTACGTCCACCGAACTCGCCCGAAATCACTCGCATTCTGGAAAGGTTAGGGGGAGACTGGAGGCGATGTCCGCACGTGAGTTGGTGCCAGAACCCGAGATCGTCTGCGTCGACTGCGGTGGGCGCTGCTTTCTGCTCACGCCGCCACGCGAGGACGGTCAGTGGTATCCCGGAGATTTCGTTGCCTACCGCTGCGAGGACTGCCGCGACCGCTGGGATCTCGTGCTGCCCGAACTCGGCGACGATCGCGGTGACTCCCCCACCGATTGGTGACTCCCCCACCGATTGGTGACTCCGGCTGTTTCGCGAAGACACCGGCCCCCTGACGCGTCACTTGTGACGCGCAGAACACGGGGTTGGTCAGGATTTGAAGAGGAACGACTCGTCCTCGGCGCTCAGGATCAGGCGGATCTCGTCGAGCAGTTGCGGGTGCTTGTCGAGCAGCGGATCCGGGTCGACGATCTCGAATGCGGCATCGCGTGCGAGTGTGACCAACTCGCGATCGCGACGCAGCGACGCCAACTTGAGGTCGCTGCGGCCCTTTTGGGCGGTGTTCATCAACGTGCCCTCGCCGCGCAGATCCAGATCGACCTCGGCCAGTTCGAAACCATCGGTCGATTTCACGAGGGCCTCGACGCGAGGACTCGGCCCCTCGACCTCAGTGGTCACCAGCCAGCACGTGGACGCGTGAGCGCCGCGGCCGACGCGTCCACGCAACTGATGGAGCTGGGCGATGCCGAACCGATCGGCATCGACGATCACCATCACGGTCGCGTTGGGAACATCGACGCCGACCTCGATCACGGTGGTCGCGACCAGCACGTCGAGCTCGCGAGCGCGGAACGCATTCATCACCTGTTCCTTCTCGGCCGACGGCAGCCGGCCGTGCAACAGCCCGATCCGCATCCCTTTCAGCTCTTGGTGAACGAGCCGGTCGTAGGTCTCCTGGGCTGACGCAACCTCGAGCTTCTCGCTCTCATCGATCAGTGGACAGACCACATAGGCCTGGCGCCCTTCGGAAACTGCCTGTTTGACGTCGGCCCACGCAGCGAGTTCCATCAAACCGCCGTTGGCCCAGTGAGTGGCGATCGGGGTGCGGCCGGGTGGTAACTCGTCGAGCACGCTGACATCGAGGTCGCCGTACACCGTCATCGCAGCAGTACGCGGAATGGGCGTGGCCGTCATCACGAGCACGTCGGGAACGACGCGCTCCTCGTCGGACGCACCAGATCCCTTCATTCGCAACGCAGCTCGTTGCTCGACCCCGAAGCGATGTTGCTCGTCGACCACGACCACACCGAGGCTCTCGAACTCGATTGCATCCTGGATCAGCGCATGGGTACCAATGGCGATGTCGATCGATCCGTCAGCGAGGCCGGCGATCACATCGCGCCGTTCCTGACCCGTGATCCGGTTCGTGAGCAGCGACACCTTGAGCGCACGATCGCCGAACAAGTTGTCGGGATCCGGAACCTTCAAATCCGCGAGCAGCGCCCGGATTCCGGTTGCGTGTTGCTCAGCGAGCACCTCGGTGGGCGCCATCAACGCTCCCTGATGACCGCCCTGCACCGCACACAGCATCGCCGACACCGCAACGACGGTCTTGCCGGCGCCGACATCACCCTGCAGCAACCGATGCATCGGGTGCGGCCCGGCAAGGTCCTGGTCGATTTCTGCAATGGCCCGCGCCTGCGCACCGGTGAGTGCATACGGCAAGGCCTCGTGGAATCGACGGACCAGTTCGCCACCCATGTCGTGACGGATGCCGCGCTGTTCTCGCTCGAAGGCTCGCTTGCGCATCACCAACACGGTCTGGACCCGCAGCAATTCGTCGAACGCCAGCCGTCGGCGAGCGAGTTCCTTCTCGCCCATTGTCTCCGGGGCATGAATGCCGCGCATCGCCGTCGCTCGGTCGACCAGACCGAGCTGAGCCCGAACCTTGGACGGAACGGGATCGGCGAAGCTGCGGATCGCGCATCGCTCGAGCGCGTTCTCGACCCAGCCCGCGATCTCCCACGTGCTCAGATTGGCCTTCTCGCTCTGCGGGTAGATCGGCACGATCTTGCCGGTGCGATCGCCGATCAGGTCGACGATGGGGTTCGTCATCTGCAACCCGCCGCGGTACACGTCGGCTTTGCCGAACAGCATGATGTTGAGACCCTCGCGAAGCTGACGTTCGCGCCACGGCTGGTTGAAGAACACGATGTGCAGGCGGCCGGAGCCATCTCCGACCTGGGCTTCGATCATGGTCTTGCGATTGCGCGTCGTTCGCTTGGTGACGCTGCGCACCGTGACGAGCACCAGCGCTTCCTTGCCCGGAACGAGATCACTGACCCGAGCTTCGTTGGTGCGGTCGACCCAACGGCGTGGATACGTGGTCAGCAGATCGAGCACCGATTCGACACCGACGTCGCGCAGCGAAGCCTGCTTCTTGTCGCCCACGCCCCGCAGCCGCTCGACAGGAATCGCCTGCAACTCGCGCAGGGTGATGCCGCCGCGGTCAGTGATCGAAGAACCGGTGCTGTCCGGCGACGCGCCCTGGACCAATGCCCGTCACTCCACCCCGAACAGGTACGGGTACAGCGGCTGACCACCACGGTGTACCTCGACCTGGATGTCCGGTCGTTCGTCGGCCAGCCACGCCCGCAAGGCGTCTGTGTTCGCCCCCGTTGCTTGCGAACCCTCGATCAACGTCACGATCTCACGATCATCCGTGACGAGAAGCTCGAGCAATGCCGTCGCCGCTCCCAGCAAGGTGCCGTCGACCGACACGATCCCATCGCCGCGGACGATGCCGATCCAGTCGCCCGCGGTGATCGGGCCGGCATCGCTGGCGGTGTCGCGGACAGCTTGGGTGACCTCGCCGGTGGCGACCGATTCGGCCGATACGTTCATCTCTCGGGCATTGGTCGCTGCATCAGCCTCGGGGTCATAGACCACCAGCGCCGCGAGCGCCTCGGGCATACTGCGAGTGGGCACCACGATCACGGTCTTGGTGGTGAGTGCATCGAGTTGCTCGGCCACGGGGATGATGTTCTTGTTGTTCGGCAGGATCACGACCTGCTGCGCATTCACCGCTTCGACGGCATCGAGCAGTTCGGCGGTTGAGGGATTCAGCGTCTGACCACCGGAGATCACGCCTTGCACACCGAGTTGGGCAAAGAGATCGGTGAGACCATCGCCGCTGCTCACAGCGACGATCGCGCACGTCACGGCCGGCAACCCCGATGCGAAGTGGACCGCCGTTGCCCCGATGGCCGCTTCGCGCTGGGCGTGCTCTTCGGCGACTTCCTCGAACAGGTCGGACACCCGGATCTTGTGGGGGCGACCGCCATTGTCGAGCGCCGATTCGATCGCCGCACCGATGTCGTTTGTATGGACATGGCAGTTCCAGATGCCGTCTCCACCGACGACCACGATCGAGTCACCAATCTCGCCCCATGACTGCTTGAACGCCTCGATGTTCTCGTCGGGCAGATCCACGAAATACATCACCTCGTAGCGCAGTTCGCTGACGTCGACCGTGCCATCGACGCTGCTGCGATGGGCGACGGCCTGGAACTGGGCGCCGGCGAGAACTGCCGATTCGTCGATCACGGTCGGCTCGGGCAGTGGGTCGCCGTCGACCACGTGGAGGGCGGCGTCGAGCAGCAACAGGAACCCGGCACCGCCGGCATCGACGACACCGGCATCTTTGAGCACCGGGAGCAACTCCGGCGTGCGGGCCAGCGACTCGCGGCCGGCATCGCGCGCGGCGCGCAACATGACCGCGAGGGACGCTCCGGACTCCGCCGACGCGTGCGCGGCGTCGGCCGACTCGCGAACCACAGTGAGGATGGTGCCTTCGATCGGCTTGAGCACCGCCTGGTAGGCAGCCGCCGACGCGTTCTTGAGGCTCTCGGCGACCTTGCTCGCCGTGCCCTCGGCAGCGTGCGCTGCGTCTCTGAGCGTATTGGCGATGCCGCGCAAGATCTGACTGAGGATGACTCCGCTGTTCCCGCGTGCGCCCATCAACGATCCGTGGCTGATGGCCGCACACGTGGCACCCAGATCGGTATCGGCCTCTTCGAGTTCGGCCACCACGGCATCGAGTGTGCGCGCCATGTTGGTGCCGGTGTCCCCATCGGGCACGGGATAGACGTTCATCCGATTGATGTCGGCCGCGTGCAGCTTCATCGTGTCGCGAAAGGTGATGACAGTGTTGCGCAGGGCATCCGCCGAGAGCCGTTCGAGCGTGGGCACCCGAGTATCGTAGCGACGCGTCTCCACCGCCGGGTCCACCGTCAGTACCCGGTTCGCACTCACGTGGCCCGAACGAAACGTGGCTGCTCCGCCCGTTGGAGACTGCGCTGGCGCTGATAGCGTCTCAAGGCGTTTGTTGAGTACCCGTGCGCGCCTTGCGGTCGGGTGGATTCCGGGAAAGAGCGATTCTGATGGCAGCTGTATGTGAACTGTGTGGCAAGGGCCCGTCCTGGGGCATGAGCGTTTCCCACTCCCACCGTCGTACGAAGCGGCGCTGGAATCCGAACATCCAAAAGGTGCGTGCGCTGGTCGGTAAGACCCCGACCCGTCTCAACGTCTGTACCGGTTGCATCAAGTCCGGCAAGGTCGTCAAGGTCAGCTGACGTTTCGATGCAGGGAGTCATCAAATCCTATGATCCCGGCACCGGCGATGGTGTCGTGATGTGCGATACCGATCTCGCCGACTACGACCTCGCAGCCGATGCGCTCGTCGGTTCACTTTTTCGGATGGTCCGTCAGGGCCAGCGAGTAGTGTTCCGGCTCGATGCCGACGGCCGTGCCACGGGGCTGAGCCTCGGCAGCGAGATCGACATGGCGACGCCGGGCGTCGACTGAATCCAACAATGAACTGACGGGCCGACAGACAATTTGTCAGGCCCATTTGGCGCACGGCTACTCGACGGTGGAGACTTTCTCCATGAGTGGCACGAGTGACAATCAACGGCTTCAACAATGGGTGAAGAACTGGGCGGAGGTACTCCAGCCCAGCGACATCTATTGGTGCGACGGCAGTGCAGACGAATACGAGCGGATCTGCCAGTCGCTCGTCGACAGCGGCACGTTCACCAAGCTCGACGAAGCAAAGCGGCCGAACAGTTACTGGGCGCACAGCGATCCGGGTGATGTTGCCCGCGTCGAGGACCGCACGTTCATCTGCTCCACCAAGGAATCCGACGCCGGCCCAACCAACAATTGGCGCGAACCGGCCGAGATGCGCGCAGAGATGATGCGTCTCTACAGCGGTGCGATGCAGGGCCGCACGATGTATGTCGTGCCGTTCAGCATGGGCCCTCTCGGGTCGCCGATCGCCCACATCGGAGTCCAGCTCAGCGATTCGCCGTACGTCGCGGCCAACATGCGGATCATGACACGGATGGGCCAGGGCGCTCTCGACGTGCTGGGCGCCACGGGAGAATGGGTGCCGTGCGTTCACTCGGTCGGTGCTCCCCTGCAGCCCGGCGAGGCCGATTCGGCATGGCCTTGCAACCCCGACAACAAGTACATCGTCCACTTCCCCGAGACCCGCGAGATCATGTCATACGGCTCCGGCTACGGCGGCAATGCCTTGCTCGGCAAAAAATGCTTCGCGCTGCGTATCGCATCCGTGATGGCCCGCGACGACGGCTGGTTGGCCGAGCACATGCTGATTCTCAAGCTCACCAACCCGGAGGGTCAGCACAAGTACATCGCCGCCGCATTCCCGTCGGCATGCGGCAAGACCAACCTCGCGATGCTCGTCCCGACCATCGCCGGCTGGAAAGCCGAGACCATCGGTGATGACATCTGCTGGATGAAGTACGGCGCTGACGGCCAGCTCTACGCGATCAATCCCGAAGCCGGATTCTTCGGTGTCGCGCCCGGCACCGGCTACGGCACCAACGCCAACGCGATGGAGTCCCTGTGGGGCAACAGCATCTTCACCAACACAGCGCTGACCTCCGAAGGCGACGTGTGGTGGGAGGGCATGAGCGACGAGAAGCCGGCTCGGGCCACCGATTGGAAGGGCAACGACTGGAACCCCGAGATCGAGACCCCGGCCGCGCACCCCAACGCCCGCTTCACCTGCCCGGCCTCACAGTGCCCGTCGATCGCACCTGAGTGGGAGGATCCGGCCGGCGTTCCGATCTCGGCGATCCTGTTCGGTGGCCGCCGTCGCACGACGGTGCCGCTCGTCACCCAGGCCTTCGACTGGGAGCACGGCGTGTTCCTCGGCTCGATCATGTCGTCGGAGACGACCGCTGCCGCGGCTGGAGCGGTCGGCAAGTTGCGTTTCGATCCCATGGCCATGCTGCCATTCTGTGGCTACAACATGGGGGACTACTTTGCCCATTGGCTCGAGGTCGGAGATGCCACCGATGCCGCCAAGCTGCCGAAGATCTTCTTCGTCAACTGGTTCCGCCGCGACGAAGACGGACGGTTCCTGTGGCCCGGTTACGGCGAGAACAGCCGCGTCCTGAAGTGGGTGTTCGAGCGTGTTTCCGGCACCGCCGATGCCGTCGACACAGCGATCGGCTACCTGCCGACCGCGAAGGACCTCGACCTGAACGGCCTCGACATCGCCGCGACCGACCTGCGCGAGTTGCTCTCGGTCGATGCTGCTGGTTGGACCGACGCGCTGCCCCAGATCCGCGAGCACTTCGCCCGGTTCGGCGAGTCGCTCCCTGACGAGTTGTTGATCGCGCTCGACACGCTGGAAGCGAACCTCGCCACCGCCTGAGTTCGTACGCTGCACACCGTCTGTCGAACCTGTTCTGTGTCACCACAAACCTCAGACTCTGGCGTTTGCGGTGACACAGAACTGCGGAATGGTGCCCGGCCGTTCGGATGCCGTCAGGCGTGGCGGGTGGCGGCCGCTGCCTGGAGCCCGAGCAGTTCGATCGAACGTTTGCGCATCTCGATCTTGCGAACCTTGCCAGTGACAGTCATCGGGAAGTCTTCGACGATGTGCACGTAGCGCGGAATCTTGTAGTGCGCGAGCTTGCCGCTGCAGTACGCCCGCACGGCGTCAGCGTCGAGCGGTGCTGCGCCGTCACGCAACCGAACCCACGCCATCAACTCCTCGCCGTAGCGGGCGTCGGGTACGCCGATCACCTGCACATCGGCAATCGAGGGATGGGCGTAGAGGAACTCCTCGATCTCGCGTGGGTACACGTTCTCGCCGCCACGGATGACCATGTCCTTGATCCGGCCGACGATGTTGGCGTAGCCGTCGGCATCCATCACCGCAATGTCGCCGGTGTGCATCCAACGCGCCGAGTCGATTGCCTCGGCGGTCCTGTCCGGCTGATCCCAATAGCCGAGCATCACCGAATAGCCGCGAGTACAGAGTTCGCCGGGAACACCTCGAGCCACGGTGACCCCGTTGTCGGGGTCGATCACCTTGATCTCGACGTGGGGCATCACTCGCCCGACCGTGCTCACCCGCCGCTCGACCGTGTCGTCGCTGCGGGTCTGGGTGCTGACCGGCGACGTCTCGGTCATCCCATAGGCGATCGACACCTCGGACATGTGCATCTCGTCGATCACTCGCTTCATCACCTCCACCGGGCACGGCGAACCAGCCATGATTCCGGTCCGCAACGACGTGAGGTCGTGGTCGGCGAACGACGGATGGTCGAGCATCCCGATGAACATCGTCGGCACGCCGTAGAGCGACGTGCATCGCTCTGCGGCCACCGCCTGCAGCGTTGCAACCGGATCGAATCCCGGGGCGGGTATGACGATGCAGCTGCCGTGTGAGGTGGAGCCGAGGTTGCCCATCACCATTCCGAAGCAGTGGTAGAACGGCACCGGAAGGCAGACCCGATCGTGCTCGGTGTAGTGGATCGTCTCACCGACGAAGAAGCCGTTGTTGAGGATGTTGTGATGCGACAAGGTCGCACCCTTGGGAAAGCCGGTGGTGCCAGAGGTGTACTGGATGTTGATCGCGTCATCACATGACAGGGTCGCCATCCGGTCGTCGAGCTGGGCGCTGGTGGCACCAGCCGATCGAGCGAGCAGCGCACTCCAGGAGTCACCACCGATGAAGACGATCTGTTCGAGTGCTGGGCACTCCCCCGATACCTCGGCCACCATTGCCCGATAGTCACTGGTCTTGAATGCCGTCGCCGAGACCAACAACCGCACGCCCGCTTGGCGGAGGACGAACACCAGCTCGTGAGTTCGGTAGGCCGGGTTGATGTTGACCAGAATCGCACCGACCTGGGCGGTCGCATACTGCAGCAATATCCACTCCGGGCAGTTCGGCGCCCAGATCCCGACCCGGTCGCCCTTGGCGATGCCGACCGCGATGAGCGCTCGGGAGAGGGCGTCGACGTCGCGACCGAGTTCGTCGTAGGTCCATCGCTGTCCGCTCGGACGGTCGACAACCGCCTCCCGGTCTCCGAACAGTTCGATCGTCCGGCGCAGGTCGTGCCCGATCGTCCGACCCAGCAACGGCACTGTCGAGGTGCCAGAGCTGTACGACAACTCTGTGGACGCACCCGCCGTCGAGTGGCCAGCCTTGGTTTCAGTCATTGCAAACCCCCTGTCGTCCGCGGCAACCCTAGTAGCGAAGGTCGAGGCGTTCGGGAGGCCGTTGCAGACTGGCTGATTCGGTGAGAACCGTCGACCCGATTCACTGCGGTCGGCGGGTTCTCGTCAGCGGCGGAGGTACATCGCCCGCATGCAGAGGCCCATCACGAACAGGCTGCCGACGCCGTATAACAGGTACGTCTTGCCCTTGAGCTGATTGCGATAGCTGTAGATGATGGCAACGGCGATGATCGCGACGAACCCGTAGAACTCGTGGAACTGGTGCGGCTTGTAACCCTTGTTGAGCAGGATCACGCCGAGCAGAGCCTGGACGAAGATCGTGAACTGGGCGACCCCGGTGAACCACCACAGGGCACGCCTGCGGAACACGGGGAACTGATGGGCGGCGAGCGCCCACACTCCGGCCAGACCGTTGCTGGCAATGGTCACCCACCCGAACGACTCGTGAAAGTCGTGCAACGACTGCGCGTTCACGGCTATCCGCCGCAACCGCGTCCGCCGAGCATCTCGAGGACGACGCCGGAGTCGTCGATGCTGGTCACGAACGCGAACAGATTGTCGTTGATGTGGATCGCGGCGGGAGACAGTTCGTCACCGTCGAACAGGCTTGCGCCGGGATAGGCCCGCCCGACCTCGGCGACCGAACTTCCGATACTGATTCCAGTGCTGGTGGCGAGCCCTGCTGGAACTGCTGCGATATCTGTCGGCGGGCCGAACGACCATGCGAAGAAATGTCGGCGATCGTTGGCGACCGTGCTGTCGTCCCCGAATGACAGGGTCAAGTCGCCCCAGCGCACAAACCGTGCCTCGGTGCCTGGGCAGGTCCGCGAGATCGCATCGACCCATCCTGAATCATCGTCCGGCTCGCCGATGATGTCGTTGAGGTACGACACGACGTCGTCGGGATCTTCGCCGAACACAGCGTCGCCGATGCCGTCGTCATCGAGCGAGATCGATGCCCCGGCCGGCGCGACCGTCGTCGTGGGGGCGACCGTCGTTGTCGGTGCCTCAGTGGTGGTCGGGGCGACCGTGGTGGTTGATGCGATCGTCGTGGTCGGCGCAGCCGTCGTCGTCGTTGAGACCGCCGTGGTCGTCGTCGTGGTGGCGATCGCCGGCAGCGTGTCGGCGACTGTCGTGGCCGTCACCTCGGTGTCGCTGCTACATGAAGCCACACCCAACGCAATCCCGAGAGTCAGGGAAAGTGCAACCAACTGCCGCGGCAAACGCATCCCAAGAGTTTGCCCTACCGCTCCCTTCGCTCCACGGCATCTGCGGAGTTGCAACAGCATCGAGATCAACGGATCAGGGTGTCTGCTTCATGGCCACCTTCGACCAGGGTGAGTTCGCCGTCGGTGACGTCGAAGATCGTGATCGAGCAGTTGTCGAGGCTGCGGATCACCACTGCGTCGTTGTCGGTGGCGGCACCGATTGCTGCATTGATCGCAACGAAGTGACTGGCGATCACCGTGTCGGCGTCGATTGCACGCAGGCAATCGGCGACACCGTCGCGGAACGTCGTGTAGCGGTCGCCGAGCGCCGACCAACTGCCGGCCATCGACTGGCGCAACCACTCGATCCGGGCACCCATCGCCACACCCTCTGGCGACGGGATCTCGGCCACCATCGGCTCGATCGTGGCCGTCGACCCCCAACGATCCCCCAGCACGGCTGCCGTCTCCTGACAGCGTCGCAGTGGGCTCGACAGCAACGCCAACGGTCCCCGAAGGGCGAGGATGTCGGCCATCAGTTGGGCCTGGTGACGGCCGAGGTCATCGAGACCGGGGTCGGGATCGGTGTCCCAACCGGCTGCCGCCCGTCCATGACGAACCATGTAGATCCGGGCCATCAGTCGAACAACCAACCCGGCTGCATGCCTGCCTCGGCAGAACTATCGATGAAATATTCGGTGCCGAAGACGGCCGCGAACACCTCGTCGGGCATCTGCATGAAGAATCCGCTGTCGGTGACCTGACTGGCGTGGCAGCGGAGGCTGTCTCGCTTGGCGGTGAGGTACGGCGTCACATCGACTGCGTAGGTGATGACCTCTTCCGGCTCGCCGAACGGATTGCCGTCGTCGGAGGGACCATCGGGATCGAAGTCGGCTTCGACGCCACTGTCGCGGGCTGCATCGGAAAACCGCTTCATTGCAGACCGATTCATCGTCGCGTCGTACACCTTGCCGACCCCCGCCAGTTCCGCGGCACGGTGGGCGACCTGATGGACTTTGATGTGATCAGGATGGCCGTAGGTTCCGTGCCAGTCATAGGTGGTGATGACGTCGGCATTCTCTTCGCGCAGGATGACCGCAAACCGCTCGGACGCTTCGTCGAGGTCGGCTTGCAACAGACAGGCGGGATCCGCGTTCTGCTCCCAGCCGGTCATGCCACTGTCTTTGTAGTCGAGCCATTCGATGCGGTGGATGCCGAGCACCGCTGCGGATCGCTGCACTTCGTCGCGGCGGCGATCCATCAGCGTCTCACCATCGGCCAGGTCGTCCGGCACCTCCCCGAAGTCGCCGTTGGTCGCCACCACGAGCACGACGCGGTGTCCCTCAGCCGATGCGCGGGCAATGGTGCCTCCGGTACCGATGCATTCGTCGTCGGGATGTGCGTGAAGACAGACCAGGGTGCCCACATCAACTCGTCTCTCGTGTGTCGTCGGTTGCGTCGCGAGTTGGGTCGTCAGCTCCGTCGCCGGGGTCGAAACCCGGTGCGGCTACTTGACCGCGCCCGACTCGAAGAGTGAGTCAATCGCCAACGCGTCGAATCCCCAATCGGCCAGCACGTCACGGGTGTGCTCGCCGGCTCGGGCCGGCGGCAGCGTGATCATCGGCTTGGTACGACTGAAGCGCGGGGCCGGGGCCGGCTGGACAATGCCATCGAATTCGATGAACGTCTCGCGCTCACGGTTGTGCGGATGGGCTGCCGCCTCGCTCATGGTCAGGACTGGTGCGAAGCACACATCGGTGTGCTCCATCAACTCGCACCACTCGGCGCGGCTCTTGGTCTTGAACAACTCGGTGAGCCTGGACTTGAGGTGGGTCCACCCGCCGCTGTCCATCTGCTTGGCGAACTCTTCATCGCCGTCGAGGCCGGTGAGGCGCAACAGTTCGGCGTAGAACTGGGGCTCGATCGACCCGATCGAGATGTACGTCCCATCGCTGCACTCGTAGACGTCATAGAAGTGGGCGCCGGTGTCGAGCAGGTTGGTGCCCGGCGCATTCTCGTTGAACGCACCCATTTGCTTGAACGCCCAGAACATGCTCATCAAGACGGCTGCCCCGTCGACCATTGCCGTGTCGACCACCTGACCCTTGCCGCTGCGCTGCGCTTCGAGCAGTGCACAGACCACGCCGTACGCGAGGAACATCCCGCCGCCACCGAAGTCGCCGACCATGTTGAGCGGCGGCACGGGGGCCTCTCCGGCCCGGCCGAAGTGGGCCAGCGATCCGGCAAGCGAGATGTAGTTGATGTCGTGACCCGCAGATTGTGCGTAGGGGCCGGTCTGGCCCCAGCCGGTCATCCGACCGAACACCAGCTTCGGGTTGCGGGCGAGGCATTCATCGGGGCCGATACCGAGTCGCTCCATCACCCCCGGGCGGAAACCTTCGATCAACGCATCGGCGCTCTCGACGAGCCGCATCAGCGCATCACGACCGGCCTCGCTCTTGAGGTCGATCGCAATGTTGCGACGGTTGCGCTGGAGCACATCCTTGTTCGGTCCAGCACCCGGGCGGACCGCCTGGGCGCGCTCGACGCGGATGACCTCGGCGCCCATGTCGCTGAGCATCATCGCCGCAAACGGGCCGGGCCCGATACCGGCAATTTCAATGATGCGATAGCCGCTGAGTGGTCCGGACATGGTCATGCTCCTGAAGTGTTGTGATGATCGATCGATTGTCCGCTGCCATGTGGCAGCGAATCAGAGGTGTCAGAGGTTGGTGTGGGAGATGATCGCGTCGATGACCGTTGGCCACAGCGGTTCGGGCAGATCGTGGCCCATGTCGGCGAGCAGCAGCAACTTCGAGCCCGAGACCAGTTCCGATGTCCGCAAGCCGCCCTCCATCGGGATCAGCGTGTCGTCGCGTCCGTGGATCACCAGCGTCGGTGTGTCCAGCGCAGCCAACGCGTCGGTGCGGCGCCCACTCGCATAGATGGCGGCCAACTGCCGCGGCGAGCCGTCGGGGTAGAAGCTGCGGTCGTAGTCGCGGGCGTATTCGACTCTGGTCGTGTCGAGGTCGCCGTACTTCTTCGACTTCCACACCATCGAACCGACCGCTGATTCGATGTACGCCTCGCGCTCGGTCGGTGGCGCGGCGAGCAACGCTGCCCCGGCCTCTGGCGACGGCGTGCTCACTTCGGGTTCACCGGTGGTGGACATGATCGAGATCAAGCTGAGCGTGCGATCCGAATGTTCGATCGCGAACGTCTGGGCGATCATTCCACCCATCGAGGCTCCGGCAATGTGGGCAGCGGCGATGCCGAGGTGATCGAGCAGCCCCACTGCATCGGTGGCCATGTCGCTGAGGGTGTAGGGAACCGCCGGCATCACCGCCGGATCCTCGGCCAGCGCAGCGACGACGACCGCTCCGACGTCGACCTGGACACCGTCGAGCTTGGTGCTCAGTCCACAGTCGCGATTGTCGAACCGGATGACGAAACGCCCGCACTCGGCGAGTTCGGAACAAAAGGCCTCCGGCCACAGTGTCATTTGAGCGGTGAACCCCATGATCAACAACAGCGCTGGGTCTGCGGGGGATCCGAAGGTCTCGTATTCGAGCGAGATCTTCTCGCCGGATGCGGTGGTGTTGACGTCGGCCTGGGGCATGGGCACGAGTCTCGTTTGACGATGGGTCACTGGTCAACGTGGACCGCAACCTGATCCCCGACGTGGACCTCAGCTCGGACCTCGGCGTCGACGAGAGACCTGGCCAACATCACCGCCACGGTCCGCCATGTGTACGGTTTCGCCCATGACGGTATTTGGTGTTCATACGGGTCTTCAGCACATCTCCACCGCGGAGTTGCGCGCGTCGTGGCGAAAGATCGAAGATCTCGGCTACGGCTGGATCTCGATCTGGGACCATTTCTACGGCGCGACCGGCCAGCCCGACGATGCCGAGTGCCTCGAAGCGGTTGCGCTGCACGCTGCGCTCGCCTGTGAGACCTCTCGGGTGACGATTGGTTCACTCGTGTATTCGATCGGTTATCGCCATCCAGCCGTGCTCGCGAAGGCGATCACGGCGATCGATCACCTCTCCGGCGGCCGAGCCGCGATGGGTATCGGCGCTGGATGGGCCGAGGTGGAATACAACGCCTACGGCATTCCCTATCCCGATGCCAAGACCCGTCTCGATCAACTCGAAGAGGGCATCCAGATTCTGCGAGGACTCCTGCACGATGACGTTTCGACGTTCGACGGGTCACACTTCTCGCTCGTCGAGGCACGCAACGAGCCCCGTCCGGTGCAGTCCAAGATGCCGATCTGGATCGGCGGCGGCGGCGAGAAGCGCACGCTCAAGATCGCTGCCCGCTATGCCGACGGTTGGAACGTCCCGTTCGTCCCGCCGGCCGAATTCGGTCGAAAGCGCGACGTGTTGCTCGGACATTGTGAGACGGTCGGCCGCGATCCGTCGGAGATCACGTGTGCGATCAACGTCGCATTGGCATGGACCGAAGAGAGCCTGCAGGCCCAGTTCGGAAAGCTCGCCAACTACGTTCGCGAAGGATGCCTCACCGGCAGCGACGAGCAAGTGCTCGACCGCATCGGCCAGTACGTCGACGCGGGAGCCGATCAGGTCAACATCGCGTTGCGCGCACCGTTCGATCTCGATGCGATCGAGCGGCTCAGCGTCGCGCTCGCACTGACGTGAGCATCGTCCTGCACCTGTTGCCATCCGCCACCTGGGAGCGCCTGGCCGAGGATGAACCAGTCACCGCCGCATCGCTCGACACCGAGGGATTCATCCACTGCACCGACGATCCGTCGGTGATGTTGCAGGTCGCCAACGCGGTGTACGCCTCCCAGCCGGGTGAGTTCGTCGTGCTCCACGTCGAGGTCGATCGACTCACCAGCCGGTGCGTCTGGGAGGAGCCGTCGCACCCGGCGGGTCACACCGGGCCATCGTTCGCTCCGTCGTTTCCGCACGTCTACGGACCGATCGATCGAGACTCGGTGCTGGGCGTGCAGGCCGTACGCCGCGATGGCTCCGGACGATTCACGGGTTACGGAGAACTCGGCCCGTCGATCTGACCGATCGATGCCCGCAGTCGTCCGATGGCAGCGTGGGTGCGGGTGCCCCACCAGAACAGATCCTGGCCGTCGATCGACCGAATCTCGACACCGGGCAAGACGTCGCGGAGCTCGTCCTCGTGGCGGGACGTGAACGAATAGGGCTCACTCGGTAGGAGCACCAGTTGCGGTGACCGTTCGCGAACCACGTCGAGCGTGACGGTTGGATAGGCGTCAGGATGATCGGCGAACACATTGGCGACGCCGATCGCACTGAGCAGTGACGATCCGTATGTCGCGGCCGAGATCGTCATCCAGGGCCGCCGCCAGATCGGCACGAATGCAGCGGTCGACGAATCGCCGAGCGCCTGCAGGGCCGGCGGCTTCGCTCCGACACCGACGCCCAACGCAGCTGCGAGATCGGCCAACATCGGCGACACATCGGACACGGCCCGGACCTGGGTCACGTGCAACGCCAAACCCGCGGCGCTCAGTGCGTCTGCGTCCTGTTCCCGGTTCTCTTCGCGGTCGAGCAACACCAGGTCGGGCCGCAGGGCGATGATCGCGTCGATGTCCGGGTTCTTGGTACCGCCGACGTGGGCAAGCGTCGGTTGCTCGCAGAACCGAGTGCACGCAATCGGCGTGACTCCGAGCGAAATGGCCGACTCCGTCAGCGACGGGACCAGGCTGACGACCCGGATCACCTGCTCGGCCGCCGAAACGGTGTCATCAGGAGCCGAGCAGTCGCTGCTTCTGCGCCTCGAACTCGTAGGTTGTCAACGAGCCGCGCTGATGCAGCCCCTCGAGCTTCTCCAATTGGGTGGCAACGTCGACAGACCCGCCGGTGGCAGAGGCTGCGTAGCCACCACGTTGACGCGACTTGGCCTCGACCTGGGAGTGCACCAGGTTCTGCACTCGCTGCGGCCTGCGGACGTCGGTGAACCGCTGCTGGCCATCCTCACCGCCGGACTCGATCAACAAGTCGCCGGCGCCGATGAGTCGCTCGAATGCCGACTGGTTGAAGTTGACGTTGTTGACGCGCTCGAGCGGAATCTCGATGCCCATCTTGCCGACCACACCATGGCGGAAGATCAGCCGATCGCTCGTGATCACGAAGTTGGTCGTGATCCATTTGAGATAGCGCTGAAAGGTCCAGATCGCAGTGATCACGATGGCAGCGAGCGCCGCATACGTGAGGTACTTCTCGACGTCACCATCCAGAGCGATCCGAATCACGATCGCCGCGACGATGCTCGCGATCAAGGCTGATGCCGGTTGGGCGAAGAACCACCAATGCGGATGCAGGTCGAGCGCCACGGTCTCGTCAGGGTTCAACAGCTTCTTGGGATACGGCATAGCAGCCACTCTAGACAACGCACATGGTCCGATTCAGCGACGTAGCGTTGGAGCGGTGGACATCACCGAGCTGCTCGTGGGTTTGGATGCGGATCAGCTCGCGGCCGTCACCGAACCCTCGTATCCACTGGCCATCGTCGCGGCCGCCGGTTCGGGCAAGACCACGGTGCTCACTCGTCGCATCGCCCACCGGGTGCTCATCGACCCCGATGTGCACGCGCAGCATGTTCTTGCGCTCACGTTCACCAGCCAGGCCGCACGCGAGTTGCAGCGTCGGTTGCGCAAGCTGGGATTGCGGGACCGGATCGAAGCGGGAACCTTTCACGCGGTGGCGCTGCGCCTGCTGCGCCAGCGTGCTGCCGACCAGGGGCATCCGCTGCCGATCGTCGCGTCCGATCGCGTCCGTCTGTTGAGCGAAGCAACCAAGATGATCGCCGCGGCCGGTACCCGATCCGCTCCGTCGCGTGACGAGATCGTGGCATTGCTCGGCGACCTCGACTGGTGTCGATCCCGACAGGTCTCGTTCGCCGACGCACCTGGTGCGTTCCGCAAAGCAGGCCGACGCAGTGCATTCGGTGTCGATCGCCTCGGCGCTGCGGCCGACGCGTTCGCGCTCGTCAAGCGTCGTCGAGGCGTGGTCGACTTCGACGACCTGCTCGAGCATTGCCTGTCGGCGATGCGCACCGACCCGCTGTGGGCGGCCGGAGTTCGCTGGAGGTTCCGGCACCTGTTCGTCGACGAGACCCAGGACCTCAACCCGCTCCAACACGCGTTGCTGGAAGCGATCCGCGGCGATCGAGTCGATCTGTGTCTCGTCGGCGATCCACGCCAGGCGATCTTCGGCTTCAACGGTTCGGATCCAGAAATCATGAACTCCGTCGAACGTCTGTATCCGGGCATCACCATCGTGCGTCTGCGGCGCAACTATCGATGTTCGCCCCAGATCATCGCCGGCGGCGCACGCGTCCTGCACAACGCCGGACTGGTCGACGACTCGATCGCGGTCGCAGCCGACGGCCCTGCGATCCGGTTGCAAGCGTTCGTAGACGAACGCTCCGAGGCCGCCGCGATCGGCGCGATCCTGCGCGAACATGTCGGCGTCCAGCGGCCATGGATGAGCTGTGCAGTGCTGGCTCGCACCGTCGCCCAATTGACCGAGGTTGCCCACGCACTCGCAACACTGGGGATACCGACCCGGATGCAGGGTCGATCAGGCAAGTCGAGCGCGCTCGGATCGGCGCTGTCGGAAGCGTTCGCCCAGCGCAATCCTGCCGATCTCGCCACCTGGATCGAGCGGATCACCGGCGATGCCGAAGCCGACCCGATCCGGGCCCGGGTGGCGGAAGCCGCCGACCGCTTCATCGCTCAAGGCACCGGTCTGACGTTCAGGGCCTGGGTCGAACTGCACTCGCCATTCGACGACCTCGAAACCGAACAAGCCGACGACGCGGTGGACCTGCTCACTTTCCACGGTGCAAAGGGCCGCGAGTGGCCAATGGTCGTGGTCGCCGGAGTCGACGCAGGAATGGTCCCGCACTACACCGCCACCACCGCTGGCCAACGCGACGAAGAAGCTCGGCTGCTCTATGTCGCGTGTACCCGCGCCAAAGAAGAGCTCGTGATCAGTTGGGTCGAGCGTCGCAATGGGCGCGCGACCCAGCCGTCACCGCTGATCAGCGACATCGGCGAATCAGCCGACGACGTGATCGTCGCTCCCCCGTTGCGTCGGCTGCCTCGTCCGGCACCCGACCCGGTCTACGTCGCGCTCGTCGAATGGCGGCGCTCCGCCGCCAAAGCAGCGCAGGTCGACCCCACCACCATCTGCTCGGACGAGTCACTTCGGGCGATCGCCCAGGCCCGACCGACCACCGTCGACGGAGTTGCCGCACTCACCGACCTCGGCCCGATCGCAGCTGCTCGCGTCGCGCCACGGTTGCTCGCGGCGCTCAACCGAGCGGTGTGAGCTGAGATCAGTCGTTTGCTTCGTCGAGGCGCAGCTTGAGCAACCGTTCGAACACCGCCGGCTTCATTGAAATGAACAGGCCTTGGGCCTCTGCACACAACGTGTCGCCGTGGCTGAGGGTTGCACTGCAATAGATCTTGCGACCTTCGACCCGATCGAGTCGACCGACATATCGCACTTCGCGTCCGAGCGGAGTCGGCGAACGGTAGGAGATGTTCAGGTTGCCGGTCATACCGGGCTTGCCCGAGTAGGCCTGCGCGAAGCCGAGCACCTCGTCGAAGCCGGCAGCGATGAACCCGCCGTGCACGCACCCAGGAGGTCCCTCATAGGCAGCGCCGTATGTGCAGTGGCCGAGCACGTCACCGTTGTCGTCGAACGACACCGCAATGGGCGGAGCGAGCGGGTTGAGCACACCGATGAAGGGGCTGAAGTCGATGAAGTTCTGAGGACCGTCGGCCAGGGATCCCTCGGCGACTCCGACGTATTCGCGGGCACCGTCGGGCCGGGTCAGCAATGCAGCCGCCTGGGACACGAGCGCTGCCGCCGACTCCATGGTCGGATCGTCATCCGTGCTACTCATCATCGCTTCGATCACCTGACGCATCGCGCCTGCGAGTTCGAACCGGGAGCCACCAGCGAGACCGCTGCCACGAGCCCGCTCGTAGAGCGCAGCGCGCATATTGGCCGGGCCGGCACTGCTCGTGAACGGATGATCCGCCGGCAGGCCGGTGCGCTGTTCGGTCATCGGGCTACATCCTTGAGGTTGTCGATATCGAGGATCACCGGCGCATGGTCACTCGGTGAGGTTCCCTTCCGGGCGTTGCGATCGACGACGCAATACGTGCTGCGCTCGGCCACCGACTGAGTCGCGAGCACGAGGTCGATCCGCATCCCGCGACCCATGTGGAAGTCGCCGGCGCGATAGTCCCACCACGAGAACAGCTTGCCCTCGTCGTGGAACTGGCGGAACACATCGGTGAGTCCCCAATCGCAGAGATGGCTGAGGGAGTCGCGCTCGGGTTGACTGACATGTGTCGCGCCGACGAGCTTGGCCGGGTCGAGTACATCGCGATCGTCGGGAGCGATGTTGAAGTCACCGGTGACAACCACGTCGTCGGTGGGCAATGACGTGTTGTCGACGTGATCGCGCAGCCGAGCCATCCATGCCAACTTGTACCGGTAGTGGTCGTGATCGAGCGCCCGCCCGTTGGGAACGTAAACCGACGTCACCCGCACACCACCACAGGTGGCGGTGATGAGGCGAGCTTCGGCATCAGGTTCGAGCCCATCAGCGAAATTGGGGACCACATCGGTGAGCCCGACCTTGGACAGGATTGCGACGCCGTTCCACTGGCCCTGTCCGTGGTGGGCCGACTCATATCCGAGCACTTCGAACGCGAGCGCCGGAAACGCTTCGTCGCTGAGCTTGGTCTCCTGCATGCACAACACATCGGGCTGCACGTCGGCGAGCCACTCCTCGACCCGACCGAGGCGAGCCTTGAGCGAGTTGACATTCCAGGTGGCAATGCGCACCATCAGGAGCCTCCGCTGCTGTCAGGCTTGCGACGGCGACCGCCGCTCCTCTTCGCTGCAGCGGCCGATTCCGATGCTGCACCGGTGTCCGGGACGGATTTGGCTGTGGGCGTGGGTTGAGTCGCCGCTGTTTTGGGGGTGGCCTTCGATGTCGGCGTGGGTGACTTGGGCGACCTGGGCACCGCTGTCGACCTGGGCACCGCTGTCGACTCGGGAGCCGATTTCGACTCGGGAGCCGATTTCAACTTGGGAGCCGATTTCGACTTGGGAGCCGCTGTCGACTTGGGAGCCGCTTTCGACTTGGGAGCCGCCTTCGCAAATGGCTTTGCGGACGCGGCCGACGGCGATGAGGTCTTGGCTGTCGACGTGATTGCCGGCCCGGCAGACGCTGCAGGGTCTGACGATTTGGTCGCCCGCCTCTTGGATCCGGGCTGCTTCGCCGATTGCTTCGGGTCAGTCGCTGCCCTCGTAGCAGCGGCCTTGCTCACCCGCTTGGGCTGTGAGCCGGTCGTGGTGTCGGCCGCCGACGCCGGAACGGGAGGAGCGATCACAGCAGCGGCAGGCGCGCCCGAAGCAGACTTGCGCGGACGACTCGGCTTGGGCTGTTTGGTCGGCCTGGCAGGCGCCGAGACTTCGACCGCGGCGACGGGTTCGTCGAACACGGTGTCGAAGGTCGCTCGGCTGGGTGTCTCGCCGGCGATGGCGGCCACCTTCGATCGAGATCCGCGGCCAGTGGCCTTCTTGATCGGACGACCCTGTGACGGCTTGGCCGCACCGGTGGCGTCCACTTCAGCGGCGGTCGCGGATTGCACCGCTTCGACGGCGATGGCCTCGGTCGCGACCTGGTTTGAGGCGGCAAGTTTGGCGGCACCAGCGGCGGCTTTCTTGGCCGCGCTCTTGCGCGTCTTCGGAGCGGCAACCGCAGGAGCGGGCGGCGCCATTGACGGCACGGCAAGATCGATACTGCGCCGAGAGGGACCGAAACTGCTGACCACCAGCGTGACGGTCTCACCGATCGCCATCACCTCACGAGCGCTGCGCGGCGCCGGATCAGCCATCGAACGCAACGGGACGTATCCCTTGGCCCGGCCGATCGCGACGTAGGCACCATGAGATGAATACGACTCCACCACGGCCGTCACGGCGGTGCCGACGGGTGACTGTTCGACGAATGACAGGAACTCGAGCAGGTCATTGGTCGACTTGGCGGCCGACGCGGCGCTACGCGGATCGGCGCCACCCTGCGGATCACCGGCCCCCGAGGTTGCGCCAGACGCTGTTGACTTCGGCTTGTGTCGTGGCTCGCTCGGACGGCCGTTGCGTGTCGACTGTCCGCCGGCCATCACGGCTCCGGGCGGAGGCATCTTGGGAACGGGCATTGGTCCGTCAGCAGAGATTGCCGGCACAGAATCTGCAGATGACTTGCGCCCACGACCCCGTGACGGCGACTTGTCGACGATCTTTTGTTCCTTGACCGACCGTCGGCTGATCGGGCCGCGCACCGGGACCCGATTGACGAACACCCAGCCCACGTGCGGAACCGGCTTGCCGCCGATGAGACGACCCTCATCAAACAGCCAGGCGTATTCGCCGTGGAACTCCTGGAAGCTGTCGTTGGACAGAATCGAGGCGCCGGCTTTCTGAGCGATGCTGAGGATGAAACCGTCGCCACGTCCGACAGCACCGGCCGGAGGCGCAACGAACGCGTTGGTCTCGATCGACTTTTCGAACTCGGCCGACTCCTTCTGATCGATCCTGTGGCCGAACGTTGCATCCACGACCACCGTGATTAGCGTGTCGGGATGATCATCGCGATATGCGGCGACAGCGTCGTTGAGTTGTTGGAGGCTGGGAAGGGTTCGGCCCTCAGTGGCCAAATTCGATCCGTCGATGATGACGTGGAGAGGCATAACCCTGCCAGTCAAGCATCTCCGCTGGTCTCCACCTACGATCGTCGGGTGTTCACTGCAGTGTTATGGGACTTCGGTGGGGTCATCCTCTCCAGTCCATTCGAAGCGTTCAACCATCACGAGGCCCAGACAGGCCTTCCCCGTGACTTCATCCGCTCGGTCAATGCGACCAATCCTCACGGCAACGCGTGGGCATTGCTCGAGCGCAACGAGATCTCACCCGCCGAGTTCGACGAGGCATTCGCGATCGATGCCCGAGCGCTGGGCCACGAAGTTCGCGGGGCCGACGTGCTCGCGTTGCTCGCTGGCGAGGTGCGCCCGGCAATGGTCGCCGCGCTCGATGCGGTCAAGGCCGCTGGTTACAAGACCGCGTGTCTGACCAACAACGTCGTGTCAGTCAACAGCAACGGCGGGGACCGCGACGACGGTCCGTCGGGCGGTTTCGACGGCGACCGTATGGCGACGATCGGAGCGATCATGGCCCGCTTCGACGCGATCGTCGAGTCGAGCAAGGTCGGTGTCCGCAAGCCCGAGCCGCGCTTCTACGAGATCGCCTGCGAACTGCTCGACGTACAGCCCACGGAATGCATCTTTCTCGACGATCTCGGCATCAACCTCAAGCCGGCGGCGGCAATGGGCATGACCACGATCAAAGTTGTCGATCCTGCCAAGGCTCTCGCTGAGCTGAGCACCCACCTGGCCCTCCCCCTTCCCTGAGTGTTTCGCGAAAGATCGTGCCCCCGACAGGGTCATAATCTGCGCACACAACAGCAAGCACTCCGCTCACTACTGCAAGCAACTCGACGCGTTTTCCAATTTCGCGATCTCGAAGCACTCAGTAGGACGTGATCACCGCAGCATTGCTCCACCTCTTCGGTCGTCAGCAGGGCGTCGCCGCTGACCGCCAACTGCTTGACCACGTCACTCGCCGCCAGATTCGACGGGCGGTTGCGATTGGATTGTTCATCACCGAATTGCCCGGAGTTCGTCGACTGGCCGGGGTTCCCGAGGAACCACCGATGCGGGTCTCGGCATTGTCGTTGTATGCCGGCGACAGCGGCTTCGTGTCGGGCATGTCGGCGGCGCGGCAACTCGGCGTCTCGTGCGTTCCGATCGAGTACTACGAGGTCATGATCAGCGACCGCAAGGACCCGCATCTCCCGGCTTGGGCCACATCGACCCGCACCGCGTGGAGAATCGACGACGATCGCCGAGAACTGGCCAACGGGGTGAACGTGGCATCGCCACTGCGCGCCCTGTTCCGGTGCGGGGCGACGTGCAGCGACGTCCGCTTCGAAAAGATCGCCGAGCAGATGTGGCACCGGAGATTGATCACACCGTCCGAAGCCCATTCGTATCTCGAACTGGTGCGCCGCCAGGGTCGCCATGGAGTCCTGCGATTCGAACGATGGTTGGAGCAGGCGATCGAGCGACCTCGGCCCAGCCAGAGCACTTTGGAGGTCGACCTCGCAGCAGCTCTCGAAGCGATCGGCGCACCGAGCCCACTCCGCCAGTTTCCGTTGACCTTGTCGAACGGCGAGTTGATTCACCTCGACCTCGCCTGGCCCAATGCCAAACTCGGCCTCGAACCCGGCGCAACGTTCTGGCACAGTGGCGACGAGAAGATCAGATCCGATCACAGCCGCGACCGAGCCTGCGATGAGATCGGTTGGAGAATTCTGCGATTCGACGAGGTCGAGTTGCGCAATGTCATGGCGTGCGCCCAGCAGAGCCTGAAGATCTACCGAGCTCGGGCCTGCTTGCAAGAGTTTGCGCGGAATGTGACCCCGCAGGAGGCGCACGATTTCGGGAAACTTCTGTGAGCCGACGCGCTTGCTGCAGGCAGCGGGCTACTTGCTGTTGTTCGCACGAATTGTGACCCTGGAGGGGTCACAGGTCTTCGCGAAACACAAACCGGCCGGAAGCTGGCCGGAGCCAATCGGTCAGAGGCCGGTGAAGGTCTCATCCATCAGGTCGGCGAGTTCTTGGTCGTGGATCGTCTTGCTGCCGGTCGCGGGACTGCCACTCTCGACACGTGCGACGTGGCGCAGGTCGTAGCCGCGTTCCTTGATCCGCCAGGTGCGCGCCTCGACGAAGTTCCACGGCCCCATGTTCTCGGGCTCTTCCTGCAGCCACACGAGCTCGCGGGCGTTGGGGTACTGCTGCAAGACGTCCACCATCTGCTCCTGCGGGAACGGGTAGAGCTGCTCGACTCGCACGATCGCAGCGGGCGCGTTGCGCTTGTCTCGCTCGGCAAAGGCATCCCATGCGACTTTGCCACTGCAGAACACGATCCGCTGGACCGCATTGCGATCGAGACCGGGAGTGGGGTCGTCGAGCACCTCTTGGAACGAGCCGCTGGCGAGGTCGGCCACATTCGAACGGCTCTGTGGGATCCGCAGCGCCGACTTCGGGGTGAACAGGATCAGCGGCTTGCGGACCGCTCGACGCACTTGGCGGCGAAGCAGATGGAAGTACTGAGCTGCAGTGGTCGCGTTGCAGACCTGGATGTTGTCCTCGGCGCAGCTCTGCAGGAAGCGCTCGATCCGGGCCGAACTGTGCTCGGGTCCCTGCCCCTCGTAGCCATGCGGCAGGAGCAGGACGACACCGTTGCCCTGGCCCCACTTGTCCTCGGCGGCGACGATGTACTGGTCGATGATGATCTGGGCGCCATTGATGAAGTCGCCGAACTGGGCTTCCCAGAGCACGAGCGCATCGTGGTTGGCGTGGGCGTAGCCGTACTCGAAACCAACCGCGGCGTACTCGCTGAGCAACGAGTCGTTGATCCACAACTTCGCGCCCGCGTCGGGGAGATCGGCGAGCGGGATCCATGCGGCCTCGTTCTCGTAGTCGATCAACGCCGCGTGACGTTGGCTGAACGTGCCCCGGCGTGTGTCCTCGCCGCTGAACCGAACCGGCGTGGCCTCGAGCACCAGTGTGCCGATCGCCAGCGCTTCGCCCGTGGCCCAATCGACGAGGTTGCTCTCGTGGTACAGCTTGGCCCGGGCCTCGAACTGGCGAACCAGCTTCGGGTGCGGGGTGAAGCCGGCCGGGTAATCGGTGAGGTGATCGAAGATCGAATCGAGCGTGGACCGATCGACACCGGTTTCGACATGGGGAAGCACGCCCTGGGCCTTGGGGGGCTTGGCGACCTTGACCGTCTCGGGTGCATGAGCACGGGTTTCGTCGAGCGCGACCTGCAACTTCGATTGAAAGTCCTGCAGCGCGAGTTCGGCTTCGTCGACCGTCAGTTCGCCACGCTTGACCAACGCCTCGACGTACAGTTTGCGCACGCTGCGCCGCTCGGCGATCGCCTTGTACATCAGCGGCTGGGTGTAGCTGGGATCGTCGCCCTCGTTGTGACCGTGGCGGCGGTAGCACACCATGTCGATCACCACGTCCTTGTGGAACTTCTGGCGGTATGCGAAGGCCATCTGTGCGACCCGCACGCACGCCTCGGGATCATCACCGTTGACGTGGAAGATCGGCGCCTGGACCGTCTTGGCGACGTCGCTGCAGTACAGCGAACTGCGGGCGAACTTGGGGCTGGTGGTGAAACCGATCTGGTTGTTGATGATCAGGTGAATCGTGCCACCGACGCGGTAGCCGTTGATGTCGCTCATCGCGAGGCACTCGGCGACCAAGCCCTGGCCCGCAAATGCGGCATCGCCGTGGATCAGGATCGGCAGCGACGGGTACGAGCCAGCAGGCTCGATCCGGTCCTGGTTGGCCCGAACGATACCGAGCACGATCGGATCGACGGTTTCGAGGTGGCTCGGGTTGGCGGCGAGCTCGACCTTGATGTCGCCGCCTGTCGGGCTCTCGTACTTGCCGGTCGCGCCGAGGTGGTACTTGACGTCGCCGGAGCCCTGCACCGAGGTCGGATCGACGTGGCCCTCGAAATCTCGGAAGATCTTCTCGTAGCTCTTGCCCATCAAGTTGGCGAGCACGTTGAGGCGACCGCGGTGGGCCATGCCGAGCACGGCCGAATCAAGGCCGGCCTCGACCGCATCGCTGAGGATCGAATCGAGGATCGGAATCGCGGACTCGGCGCCTTCGAGCCCGAAGCGCTTGGCGCCGACGTATTTGGTCGCGAGGAACTTCTCGAATGCCTAGGCGGCATTGACACGCTCGAGGATCCGGCGCTTCTCGTCCTTGGTGAACGTATGGTGCACACCCTCGACCTGGCTCTGAACCCAGCGTTGCTCGTCGGTGTCCTGGATGTGCATGTACTCGATACCGATGGTGCGGCAGTACGCATCGCGCAGCACGCCGAGCAGCGAACCGAGCTTCTGCTTCTCGACTCCACCGACGCCACCGGTCAGAAATTCGCGATCGAGATCCCAGATCGTCAGACCGTAGGTGGCTGGATCGAGTTCCTTGGGCATCATCGGCTGCTTCCACTGCAGCGGATCGAGATCGGCAATCAGATGTCCGCGGACTCGGTGGACCCGGATCACGTTTGCGACCTGCATCTGCTTGTGCAGCATCGCCTCTTCGCTGTTGATCGGGTTGACGTCTGTGCGCCATTTGACGGCTTCATACGGCACCCCGAGGTCACTGAACAACCGCTCGTAGAAGCCGTGCTCACCCATCAGCAGTTCGTGGATCTGCTTGAGGAACGTGCCCGACTCGGCGCCTTGGATGATGCGGTGGTCGTAGGTGCTGGTGATCGTGACGACCTTGCTGACCCCGAGCGAGCCGAGCGTGCGCTCGTCGGTGCCCTGGAACTCGGCCGGATAGTCGATGCTCCCGACGCCGACGATGACGCCTTGGCCGGGCATCAGCCGGGGCACGCTCTGCACGGTGCCGATGGTGCCGGGGTTGGTCAGCGAGATCGTCGCTCCCTGGAAGTCCGCGATCGTCAGCTTGTTGTTCTTGACCTTACGGATGATTTCTTCGTAGCCCGCGAGGAACTCGTCGAAGTCGAGCGTGTTCGCATTGCGCAAGACCGGCACCACGAGCGTGCGGCTGCCATCGGACTTGGAGACGTCGACGGCGAGGCCGATATTGACACCGCTGTTGCGGATGATCCGCGGCTTGCCATCGCTGCCCTCGACGAACGAGTTGTTCATGTTCGGCACCGTGTCGCCGATCGCGCGTGCGATGGCGTAGCCGATGATGTGGGTGAAGCTGATCTTGCTCTGGCCGGCCCGGGTACGGTAGCCATTGATCACCTTGCGGTTGACTTCGAGCAGCTTGGCGGGGACGTTGCGGAACGACGTTGCGGTCGGGACGGTCAAGCTGCGTTCCATGTTGGCCGCGATCGCGGCACCGGCGCCGCGAATGGGCTCGCCGAGCGGCTCGTCGGCGGCAGCGGGCGCGCCAACTGCGGGCGCTGCCGTGGCCACCACGGGGGCGAGCGCTGCGACGGGCGCTGACATTGGCGGAGCTGACATTGGCGGAGCTGACACTGGCGGCGCTGATGGTGCGGTTCCGTTGGCGCCCGTCGCCGACGGGGTCGGGCCGTTGGACTTGTAGTCGGAGAAAAACTCCTGCCATGCCTCGCTGACGGCATTGGGGTCGGCCCGGTAATGCTCGTACATCTCGTCGACCAGCCACGAGTTCGCGCCGAAAGACTGGGCAGTTTCCTGTTGCGTTGACATCGCCTTTGATGGTACCCGGCACCGCCGCGAGCGACCGAGCAGAACCCAATGTCCTGCATGCTCAGGCCGGGCAGAACCAGATGCTCCGAGAGCCGGGTTTGCCGACCGGTCACTTGTACGATCCGAAGGATGAAGAATCGCATCGGACTTGCTGTTGGTCTGGTCGCGCTGGTGACCCTCGGGTCCTGCGGTGGCAGCGACAGCGCCAAACCTGCTGCATCGATACCAGTCGGCGCGCTCGAGATCGACGCCGGTCCGGGACTGAAGTGGGGTCAGAGCCAGTACACGGCACAGGCCGGCGAGGTGACGGTCGCGATGGTCAACCGCGATTCGCAGCTGCACTCGTTGGTCATCGTCGACGGGAACAAAAAGACTCAGGGCCCGGAACTCGAAGTGGGCAAGGGCGGCGACGTCGACACCGGAACGTTCACGCTCGCTCCCGGCGAGTACCAAATCCTGTGTCTGGTGCCTGGCCACAACAACATGAAGGCCACGCTCACCGTCGGCTGAGGTCCTGTCGACAGCCGACCGTGGCCGACAGCATTGTCCCGATTGCGTAGGAGTCGCTATTCAGCCGAGGATGATCTCGCTCAAGATCCAGAGCACCGCCCACAGGCTGAACGCCGAGATGATTGCGTTCTTGTGGTTCTCGTAGGGCCACAGCAACTTGTTGGTCGTGGCTTTGCCACCGATCAAGCCGAGTGAGAGCACCTGCAACACCGCACCAATCGCGATCGCGACGAGCGAAAAGGTCCATGCCTGCCCACGGCTCGCGTCGGCGAACGCACCAGAATAGAAGTGCGATGCGCCGACCATGAAGAACAGCATCGCGACCGAGAAGATGGTGTTCTGACGGCTGGACAACAGCGCCGAACGGCCCGCACCAGCGGCGGCAGGGTCGGCCACGCCGCCATTGAGCAGGTTGACCGCATTGGCCAGAATGACCTTCTGGTTCTTCCAGATCACCATCCAGACGTTGGCGGCCATCGTCACGCCGAACACCATCCCGACGAAAATCGCGGCATCGTGACCTGGACCGAAGTTGCTGTCACTCGACATGAAGTTCTTCATGTAGTTGTCGCCGATCGCGTTCTGGGTGACGCCGACGATCAGCAAGCCGGTGCCGAGGGTGAACGCCGCCGCCCAACGGAACCACCACAGCGCACGGCGGGCGACCTTGTCGATCGCGATGTTGCGAGCACGACCCTCGTCGCCGTACGCGGCGAACGCGGGCACCTGGACCAAGTTGAAGTAGTACAGCAAACCAATCCACGTGATGCCGCCCAACACGTGCAACCAACGAAACCCAAATGCCAAACCCTGCTGCTTCAGGAGCTCCATGACAGGCACCCTCGTCTTTCTTGTCGTCGAACGAAGCCGAACGTAGCAGCGCGTGCGCTGCTCATCGGGTATTCACGACCGGGTATCGACAACGCGTCTGCGCCTGGAGTTCACGCCAATGGGTCGAATCCAGCGCGGCCGCTGTCGCTGACGTGGCCGCTCCAACGTTGACCGTCCCACAATCGGTACTGATGGCGTCCGGTCGGGTCAGGGAACCATTGGCTGTTGGGGTGTGGGGGCGGAATTCCTGCGACAGGGGCGTTGCCGTTTTTCATCAACAGCACCACGATCAGACCTGCGCACGAGAGGAAGAAGCCGAGCAGAAAGCCAACCCATGCCTGCTGGCCCTTGCCCATCGCGACGACCATGCAAATCAACCCGAGGACGATTCCTGCGGCGAGGTAGACGCCGAGGCTGATCCCGCCGTTCATCGGGCCACCATCGCGATGCCTACACTCGGTCGGTGCCGGCGACGCCACCGTTGGAGATGTGCTCGGTCCATCGTTCGCCGTCCCAGTAGCGCATTTGGTGGCGACCGTACGGATCGCTCACCCACTGCGGCGCCGACGTCATCGGCGTCGACGGGACTGCATCGTTGGCGCGCGTCGGTTCGTCGACGGCCCCCATCACGGCGGTCGCTTCGTTGATCGACGGGATTTGCTGGGTCGATTCGTACTGTCCGACCACCATCTCCGGCGCACCGTACGACGCTGCGGGCGGAGCGGGGTAGGTGGCCGCCGGCGGGGCACCGTACGTGGTCGGCGTGCCATACGGCGAAGTGTCGCCTCCCTGGACCGGCAGGATCTGGGTCGGCTCGACGGGATAGCCGCTCCAGCCGCCGGCCGGGGAAGCGAAGTACTGCACCACTGGTTGACGAGACGCACTGACTGCAGCGACGACCGACACGACGAGGATTACGGCCAACCCGATCGCAGCGAGGATGACGAAGGTCCGGCGATCGGATCCGGGGAACTCGGCAGCGTCGGCGTAAACAGGAAACAGGCACAACGCACCCGCAGCTGCGATCAACGCCCCAGCGCGACCGATGAAGCTTCCGAGCACCATCACCGCCATCGCGACGGCGATGCCGATCATCGGCCACACATTGAACGCGACCTGGCGGTCGTCGAGGCGAAAGTACGCGGCGTGGCATGCCAGTAGGCCGCCACCGACCACGAGCGTGACAACACCGAACGCTGGCTTCCCGCGGCCGCGCAGCGACACCAGGCCGAGGATGGAGGCGAGTCCGGCCGCAAGTCCCCCCACGATGAAGGCGAGCCCACGCCAGTCGTAGGCGTCGACAAAGTCGCTGACCCTCAGGCGATCGCTGGTGAGCGTGACGGCAACGACCACTGCGAACACGACGCCCGAGCCGGCGACGAGCGGCGGCCCGGCCTCATGACGCATCAGCGCCAGCACTGCCCCCGCGAGAGCCAACCCTGCGACGACTTGGGGCGTCGCTCCCCAGTAGAACGTGCTCTGGCCGCGGGAGGCGAGTTGTTGAATGAACCCGCTGACCCCGGCACCCACGGCAACCGACACGCCTGCCAGTCCACACAGGATCGACAACGCAAGAGGTGTCTGCTGCACGGTGTTGATGGGTGGCGGCGCAGTGATCATCGCCACACCGTAGCAACCGAAACGTGCATGGTCAGGCGCCCCCGACCGGTGTCTCGCCGTTGGCCGGGACGGGTCAGTCGACCGGATCGAGCGATGCCACGCCGAGGTCACTGACATGTTCGGTCCATCGTGAACCGTCGTAATAACGCATCTCATGGTGGCGATACGGATCGGCAGACCACTGTGCTGGAGCGGCGGTCATGGTGGCAACCGCAGCCTGGTGCTCGGCGGCGCGACGATCGCTGTTCGGCGGGGCGACCTCGGGAATCATGACACTCACCGGCATCAGCACCGGCCCGACCCGTGGCTCGAGATCGGTGGGCACGGCGTAGGGCCTCACCATCGGGCGAACGACCGGCCCGACGATCGCGTGATCCGGGCCCCGCCCGAACGCACCATCTGCTGCACCCGTCGCGGCGAGAATCGCGGCGATCGCGGCAAGCCCGATGATGCCGATGGTGGCGATCAGCCCCGCGACCGATGCTGCCTTGCGGTCATTGTTGTGCAGCGCAAGATCGAGCCAACCGGGTGCCTGTGCCCCGGCTGCGACGACCGCCGCGATCGATCCCCATCGGCCCTTGGCGGCACCGGTGATGATCACGATCGCGACGAGAAGCGATCCGAGGATCGCACCGACCTGCTGCCAATGGTGACTGTCGTCGACATGGACCAGCGCAGCGATGGATGCGACTGCCACGAGCGCAAGCACCGCAACGATGCCACCGACTCCCGACATCGCCCGTCCGACGAGCAACGCTGCACACAGCACGAACGCAACCAGCCCCGCCGCACCGGCGGCAAGGACGAGCTTGACGTCGGTTGTGGAGAACGCAGTCGGGGAGTCGATCCGCGAGATCGCAACCGGCACCGCCGCGCCGATGAACAGGGCCACACCTCCAACGGCGAGCGGGGGACCGAACGCGAAACGGACGATGGTGAGCACTCCCCCGATGACCGCTGCGGCGACCGAAATAACCGAAGCGACGCGAGCGTAGTTGGAGATGATGTCGAAGTGATCGACCAAAGGAACCGCCGCGACGGACCCGCTCGCGATCGCGAAGATGCCCGCGACGACCTGTGCGCCGAGACCCTTCACGCCTGGCGGCAGTCGCATCGGCAGCCGTAGCCGAGGGACGTGCGGAACACGCATCGGAGTCATGTTGAAGGCCACGGCGCCACGGTAGCAACTTCGCGCACGCAGGCTGTCGCCACAGCTCGCCGATCACTCCGAGATCCGACCGAGACCCTGCCCATCTCGGGCACACGGGTAGCCTGAGCACCCTCATGGCCCACGAATACATCTACACCTGTTACAAACTCGCTCGCCACTATCCCCCGGACAAGACGGTTCTCGAGAACATCTCGCTGTCGTTCTACCCGGGTGCCAAGATCGGCGTGCTCGGCTCCAACGGTGCCGGTAAGTCGAGCCTGCTGCGGATCATGGCCGGCCTCGACGACGGCTTCAGCGGTGAGGCGCGGCTGACGCCCGGCTTCAGCGTTGGCTACCTTGCTCAAGAGCCGCAACTCGACCCTGACAAGGACGTGCTCGGCAACGTGATGGACGGCGTGGCCGAGGTCAAGGGTGTGCTCGATCGCTACAACGAGGTCATGGCGATGTGGGCAGACCCCGACGCCGACTACGACAAGATCGGTGCGTTGCAAGCCGAACTCGAGGACAAGATCGCCGCGACCGATGCCTGGAGCCTCGAGCGCAACGTCGAGATCGCGATGGACGCCCTGCGATGCCCGCCGAATGACGCCGATGTCACCACGCTCAGCGGTGGCGAGCGCCGCCGGGTCGCGCTGTGCCGGCTGCTACTCAGCCACCCGGATCTGCTCCTGCTCGACGAGCCCACCAACCACCTCGACGCGGAGAGCGTCGAGTGGCTCGAACGGTTCCTGAAGGACTACAGCGGCACGGTGGTCGCAATCACCCACGATCGCTACTTCCTGGACAATGTCGCCAAGTGGATCCTCGAACTTGATCGTGGGAAGGGCTTCCCATTCGAAGGCAACTACTCGAGTTGGCTCGAGCAGAAACAGGAGCGCGTGGCCCGCGAAGAAAAGGGCAACGACAACCGACGTCGGGCACTCGAACGAGAGTTGGAATGGGTGCGGATGTCGCCCAAGGCCCGCCAGTCCAAGGGCAAGGCCCGCCTGTCGGCATACGACAAGTTGGCATCCGAGGCCGAAGCAGCCGAGCGCGGTCCCGACAAGTTGGAGATCATGATCCCGTCGGGCAAGCGACTTGGCGACACGGTCATCGAGGTCGATCACCTCGCCAAGGCGTTCGGCGATCGGCTGCTGGTCGAGGATCTGTCGTTCTCGCTGCCCAAGGCCGGCATCGTCGGCATCATCGGCCCCAACGGCGCCGGCAAGACCACCCTGTTCAAGATGCTCACCGGCCAGGAGCCGTCGGATTCCGGCACGGTCACCATTGGCGACACCGTCCAGATGGCGTATGTCGACCAGAGCCGCGACAGCCTCGATTCGGACAAGACGGTCTACGAAGAGATCACCGATGGCATCGAGTACATGAAGGTCGGCAACCGCGAGATCAATGGCCGGGCATATGTCGCCAGCTTCAACTTCAAGGGCAGCGATCAACAGAAGCGGGTCGGCGACCTGTCCGGTGGCGAGCGCAACCGGGTGCACTTGGCCAAGCTGCTCAAGACCGGCGGCAACGTCCTGCTGCTCGACGAGCCCACCAACGACCTCGACGTCGACACGTTGCGGGCGCTCGAGAACTCGCTCGAAGCGTTCCCCGGCTGTGCTGTCGTCATCAGCCACGATCGTTGGTTCCTCGACCGGATCGCGACGCACGTCCTTGCTTTCGAGGGCGACAGCCAGGTCCGCTGGTTCGAAGGCAACTTCAGCGAGTACGAGGCGTGGCGGCGCAAGGAACTCGGTTCGGCCGCCGAGCAGCCGCACCGGATCAAGTACAAGCCACTCGCTCGCTGAGCAGGTGCGCCGGCTGCAGCCGGGTCAGCAGCCCTGTTCGAGGGCGATGATCCGGCTGCCCGCCGCAAGGCCGATCACCGTCACCTCGGTCCGGTCCGGTAACAGTTCGACGTATTCGCCGTCGCCGTCGGTTCGGCTGAATGCTCCGCCCGAGACGCGCAGTTCGACGCCACTGATCGTCGATCCGAACCCCGCTGTCGGGCAGCCGCCGGGCTGCACGGTCATCGCGTCGGACGCTTCACTCCATCGAGTGCCGATCGTGACACCGTCGACGGTGGTCAGCGGGACCGCCGGCACGTGACTCAGATCCCAGCCGACGAACACCGTTGCACTCGGGTCGGCACCGCCGAAGAACGCGCAGAACGCAGGCCAGCAGACCGTGCGAGCGATGGGGTGGGCGAATCCGAGCCCTGCGACCTCGTCCACGTTGATCCCGTCGATCGATGTCGCGAAAGTCGCCACGGCGTCGCTGATCGAGGGACCGAGCGAGGCCGAAACGGCGGCGACGACGACGTCCGTCGCTGCGCCGAAACCGATGTCGCCGACGCCATCTGCGCCCAGTTCGAACCCGGGAGCGAGCGCTGCCGACTCGGTCGAGGTCACGCCGAGGGGCAAGGTGGTCGCCACGGCCGAGTCGATCGGCACCGCTGCCGCCACCGAAGTCGTGATCCCGCTCGATGAGGTGTCACTCGAACAGGCGCTCACAACGGCGATCAGCACCAACGACATCGCTGCCGACGACACCCAGCGCATCACCGTCGAATTCGCCCCCGAGGGCACCGTCGAGAGTGAGCGACGGAGCATCGGGGCAGCTTATGGCGAGACCCGGAGTGCGCAGGCTGTCGACAGCCTCCGTGCGCCCACGTGGGACTCGGGCGGCTGCCGACAGCCGCTCGCGTCCCGTCAGCCACCATCCAACCTCCGCCGGTCGAGCCGGGAAATCGAGGCTCGGGGCGTCGTTGACACGATCGCCACTGCGAGAATGGCCCAATGCCCGCCGCCGCGATCGAGACCGACGCCGAACTGTCGATCCGACTCGCGGTCGATGCCGGGCAGTTGCTGCTGGAACTGCGCGAGCGGATGTTCGCCGCTGGTTCGCCGTCGTGGCAGGTGATGGACAGCGGGGATCTCGCTGCTCACAACTATCTGATGAAAGAATTCGGCGACGTCCGCTCCGGCGACGCCGTGCTGTCCGAAGAGGGGGCCGACGATCGTAAGCGGCTCACCTCTGACCGGGTGTGGATCGTCGATCCGCTCGATGGCACCAACGAATACGGCGAGCGCGGCCGCCACGACTGGGCTGTCCACATCGCGCTGTGGGAGAAGGACCGGATGACCGCCGCCGCCGTCAGCCTGCCCGCCATGGACATGGTCTTCGCAACAGATCCGGCACCATCGATGCCCGACCGTCGATTCGACAAGCCGCGGCTGATCACCAGTCGCAACCGCGCTCCCTATGCCGCCGTCATCGTCGCCAACGAACTCGGTTGCGAAGCCGTTCGGCTCGGCTCGGCTGGTGCGAAGGCGATGGCTGTCGTGGTCGGCGAGGCCGACATCTACATCCACGACGGCGGGATGTATCAGTGGGATTCTGCCGCGCCGGCAGCGGTCGCCGAGGCCGCAGGCATGCACGTCAGCCGGGTCGACGGTTCGCCGCTGATCTACAACGAACGCGACGCCTGGCTGCCGGACTTCATGGTCTGCCGTCCCGAGTTCGCCGAGCCAGTGCTCGATGCGTTGTGGGGCGACAAGTGGCGCGCCCGTCGCGACCGCGGCTGGCGCTGACACACCCATGGACCTCCGCGCCACCCGTTACGAGATCGACGGTCACGTCGCAACGATCTGGCTCCATCGGCCGCACCGGCACAACGCGTGGACCGGGCGGATGCACGCAGAGTATCGCTGGGTGTTGGCGACGCTCGATGCCGATCCCACCGTGCGAGTCGTGGTGCTCACCGGCACGCCACCGGCATTCTGCGTCGGTGGCGACAGTGATGCCTTGGCCGGTCACGCCGATCGGGGCGGATACGTCACTGGCCTCGACGACACCGTCGCCACACCCGGGTTCGGGGTCCGACCGGAGTTCGACCAGGACTTCGCATTCCAGTACGCAATGCGGTTCCCCATCATCGCCGCCGTCAACGGAGCGTGCGCCGGCATCGGGCTCGCTCTGGCGCTGTTCTGCGACCTGCGATTTGGGTCTGCGACCGCCAAGATGACCACCGCCGCGCCGAAGCTCGGACTGCCTGCCGAGTACGGCATGAGCTGGGTCCTTCCACGGCTGGTCGGGGTCACCCGGGCCGCTGATCTGTTGCTGTCCGGCCGCATCTTCACCGCGGCCGAGACCGAGTCGTGGGGACTGTGGAATGGGGTCACTGCAGACGGCGAATCCACTCTCGACGACGCGATCACCTATGCCCGATCTCTCGCTGCGACCACAGGTCCGCATGCTGTTGCTGTCGCCAAACGCCAGTTGTACGACGACCTGCTCCGCCACGATGTCGGCCAGTCCATCGCCGATTCCAAGCAGTTGATGAACAACGCAATGGCCACTGCGGAATATCGCGAGGGAGTCGCGGCGCTCCGGGAGAAGCGACCACCTCGGTTCGGTTGAGCCGCTGTCTGGAGACGGTGGCTCTAGACTGCCGCCGTTCGGCTGCGAGGGGGCACCATGACGATCGCGATCCACAATCCGGACGGTGAACCGGCGCGACCCGTCGTCGCTGCCGCCACCGTCGAGCGCATGCCGGGTCTGGCGATCGCAGCAGCTGCATCACTGGGTGCCGGCGTGATCCATGCCGGTGCGATCGGGCTGCACGCCGACAATCAGACGCTCGCCCGAGTGTTCATTGCAACCGCAGTGTTCCAACTGGGCTGGGGACTGATCGTGCTGCTCCACCCGGCGCGTTGGCTGGCAGTCATCGGTGCCGTCGGCAACCTCGCCCTCGTCGGCGGCTGGCTGCTGACCCGGGTGTCGGGCATTGCTTTCATCTCCGGGTTGGAAACGCGCGAGCCCGCTCAATTCGCAGACACGGCGTGTGCGTTGTTGGGCGTCACCGCTGTTGGTCTCGCGTTCTCAGCGGCCGTCATCGGCTCGCGAGCGACCCGGCCGCTCAGTCTGTCGATCACCGGACTTGTCATTGCCGCGATCACCATCCCGGCGATGCTCGCCAGCGCCAACCACGTCCACGATCACGGCGCAGAAGGTGCGGCTCACAGCCACGGCACGGCGACCGTGGCCGCTGCAACCGGAGCGGCGGGCGTCATCGACGAATCGCTCCCCCACAGTCACGACGACGGTGCCGCTGTCGCTGTCGATGACGCGAGTGTCACCCCGACCACGGTGGCCACCGCGATCACCGCGATCACCGTGATCGACGAGTCCGTGCCGCATGATCACGGCACGGCCGCCGCGACCGATCCGGCCACGGCAACGGTGAGCGCCGATGGAACGACCGAGACGACCGTGCACAACCACGCCGCCGCCGAACAAGCAGTTGCTCCGGTGCCGTACGACCCGACCAAGCCGATCGACCTCGGTGGCGTGCCGGGCGTGACGCCCGAGGAGCAGGCCCGAGCGGAGAACCTGGTCGCGATCACCTTGATCCGGCTGCCGCAGTGGAGTGATCCTGCCGTCGCCGAGGCGGCAGGATTTCATTCGATCGGTGACGGTGTCACCGGCCACGAGCACTACGTCCAATGGGACTGGATCAACGATGACGTGTGGCTCAACCCCGACTTCCCGGAGAGTCTCGTCTACGAGCCGCAACCCGATGGCACCAAGAAGCTGGTCTCGGCAATGTACATGATCCCGGACACGATGACGCTCGACCAGGTGCCCGACATCGGCGGCTCACTCACCCAGTGGCACATCCACGACAACCTTTGCTACACGCCGGATCCGGTGGCTCCGAAAGTTGCAGGCACCACCAGTCCGGACGGCACGTGCCGCGCCGGGCTGGTCAAGGGCAAGGAGGCGCCGATGATCCACGTGTGGATCGAGTCGACCCCGTGCGGTCCGTTCGCCGCGCTCGAGGGTGTCGGTGCGGGCCAGATCCAGGACGGCGAAGTACGGCTCTGCGACCACGTCCACGGCGGCTGATCGACGCGTTCGAGTTCTCGGTCAGCTGCGAGCGGCCATCGTCGCAGCTGCGTCACGATCGCGGATGAACATCGCCGCGATCGATCCAGCCATCGCGAGCGCCGCCGTCACGGAGAACGTGACCCGGAACCCGTCAAGCGCCCGCTGTGGATTCTGGACCACGCCACGATCGCCGTAGTCGACGAAGCTGGCGAGGACGGTGGCCAGGATCGCGACGGCCACCGACACCGCGAGCTGGCGTTGGGCGCTGAACACCGAGGCCGCCCGGCCGTTGTCGGCCGACTTGATCGTCGCATAGCTCGCGGCTTGCATCGGCACGAACGCGAACCCCATACAGAACCCGCGTAACAACACCAACCCCCGAATCCACCACAGGTTGGTGTCGAGCGTCAGCCAGTGGAATGCGAAGATCGTCAGCGAGGCCAGGAACAGTCCACCTGCGATCAACCGACGTGGGCCGATCCGCTTGTAGAGACTTCCGGCGATGAACGACGACATGCCGACGCCGATTGCCTGAGGAAATGTGGTCAGACCCGATTCTTGGGCCGTGAGACCGCGCAGACTCTGGAGGTATTGCGGCAAGACGAAGAGCAACCCGATGAAGCTGCCGATCGAGAACGCGCTGACGATGTTGGCTTGACGGAACATTCGGTCGCCGAGCAGACGCAGCTGCAGCATCGGCTGACGCTTGCCGGTCTCGACCATCACCATCGTCACCACCATCGCGAGCCCGGCTGCGCCGAAGCCGATCACCCTCACCGAAGTCCATCCCGCCCGAGGCCCCTCGCTCATTGCATAGACGACCGCAGCGAAACCAGCGCCGGACAGGGCGAAGCCGGCGAGATCGAACGAACCTGCCGTCGGCTCGCGATGTTCGCGCAACAGCTTGAGCCCGACGACGAATGCGAGAATGCCGATCGGGATGTTGATGGTGAAGATCCACCTCCAGCTGAGGTTGGTGATCAGGACACCACCGATCACCGGACCGAGCGCCGGAGCGGCCAGGGTCGGCACCATCATCAGGGTCGACACCCGAGCCCTTTCGGCCGGCGGGAAGACCCGGAACAGCATCCCGAGCGCGACGGGCGTGAGCATGCCGCCGCCGACACCCTGCAGCACCCGGAACCCGACCAGTTGCTCGATCGTCTGCGCCGCGCCACACAGTGCTGAGGCCGAGATGAAGACCGCAAGGGCAAACAGGAAGATCCGCTTGTTGCCGTACCGGTCGCTCAGCCAACCGGCTGCAGGAATGAAGACAGCCAGACTCAGCGTGTATCCGATCACCACCCACTCGGTGAGATCGGCGCCGAACTCGCGGCCGAGAGTGGGTAGCGCGACGTTGACGATCGTGGTGTCGAGGATGTCGAGAAACAGCGCCGAGACCAGCACGGCGGCAACGATCCACTTGTATTCGATGTCGCGTCCGAAGATCCGCACCGGTTCGGTGCTCTCGATCCCGAGCACGCGCTTGGGTTCCCTGCGGGCCACGGTGCTCATCGGGCCCGACCGTAACGGCGACTCGACCGTGCGAACGTGTCGCAACAAACTCCGGCAGCAGCGTGTGCAATTCCGATCGAACCGCAAGACTGCTCAGATGGCACAGCAGGCACCGACGGCCGATGACCAGAGCCGCGACGAGCACGACGTCAAGCACGACGACAAGCACGACGACAAGCACGACGACGGGCAGGCGGCCGACCAACGATGGGGCGCCTTCACCGACGCCGGACCGTGGGTGATCGATCGAGACCACGTCACCTGGCTCGCCGTCGCCGCCAAACTTCGTGCAGCCGCGATCGCAGAGATTCCGAGCCTGACCCAACCATCGAAGATTCCGCCCGGCACCAGGGTGCTCACCGTCGCCGGCAGGCTCGGCAAGGCCCTCATCCCGTGGGCGCTGCGCAAGAAGCGCGGCAAGTTCGCGAGCACCGAAGACAGCCGCGCCGACGTGTCGCTGCGACTTCGTCTCGCCGCCGAAGCACTCGGGCCGACCTACATCAAGCTCGGCCAGATCATCTCGAGCGGCGATGGCCTGTTCCCCGCCGAACTGGTCAGTCAGTTCAAACTGTGCCGTGACCAGGTTGCGCCCGAATCGTGGGAAGACGTCCGCCAGACGGTCGAGTCAGATCTCGGCGCCCGGATCGAGGACATCTTCTCGTCATTCGACACCAAGCCGCTGGCTGCGGCGTCGATCGCCCAGGTCCACGCCGCGACGCTGCGCACTGGCGAGGAGGTCGTCGTCAAGGTCCAAAGGCCGCAGGTGAGCACTCTCGTTCGCAAGGACCTGCGGGTGATGGCGTGGCTTGCGCCGCACCTCGTCGGCCGGATCCCGATCGCCGCGCTCGCCAATCCACCGGCGCTCGTCGAGCTGTTCGCCGAGACGATCGTCGAGGAGCTCGACTTCCGAATGGAGGCCGCGAACATGCTCGACATGGCGGTCGTGCTCAAGAACCTCAAGCAGTCCGACTTCGTCGTGCCTCGCCCACACCCCAAGCTCGTCACTCGCCGGATCCTGGTGATGGAGCGGCTGAGCGGATTCAACTTCGACGACGTGGTCGGCATGCACGACGCCGGAATCGACACCGAGGCAGTGATTCGGTCCGGAATGATCGCCTTCATGGAAGGCGCGATGATCGAGGGCATCTTCCACGGTGACCTCCATGGCGGCAACATGTTCGTACTCGCCGATGGGCGCACCGCGCTGCTCGACTTCGGCATCGTCGGCCGCCTCTCCACCGCTCGCCGGATGGCGTTCCTGCGAATGATGCTCGGCTCGATCACCAATGATGTTCGCGGTCAGGTCGCGGCACTGCGCGACCTCGGTGCGCTCCCGGCAGACACCGATCTCGATGCGGTCATCCGCGATCTCCGCCTCGACCAGACGCCAGTGGATCCAACCACGCTGTCCGGCGAGGAAATGGTCAAAGAAGTCCAGCGGGTGATCAAGGCGCTGCTCGGCTACGGCGCCAAGCTGCCCAAGGAATTGATGCTGTACGTCAAGAACATGGTGTTCCTCGACGGAGCAATCGCTCGCCTCGCGCCGGAACTCGACGTGCTCGCCGAGATCGCGAACATCTCGGTCCAGTTCACCGAACGCCACGGCGAGCGGCTCGGCCGCGAACTCGGGGTCGATCCCACCGCTGTCGAGTTCAACCTCGACGGCGTCAAAGCCAGCTTCGGCGTCGACGTGTCGACCGAGTCGCTCACCTACCGCGATTTGCAGGCGCGTCGAGACCTGATCCAAAAACGGATGCGCGATCACGTCGGCCGCTGACGTCGGCACGTCACGACTCCTCACGTCGAGTGTTTTGATCCCCGACCAGTCATGGGCAGTCTTCCCGGCACGACACGTTCACGGAAGCCGATATCACGGCGCGGCGTCGGCGCGGATTCCTCGTTGGCTGGCGCGACACTCGAGTCATGACATCGATCCCGTCGATCGGGTGGGTGACGCTCACCGCCGACTGCTCTGACGCCGAAGTACTCGGCGCGTTTTATTCGCGGCTGCTCGGCTGGGAGGTCACCGCTCGCGACGGCGCGGGCTGGTTGCAGCTCCGCAATCTTGAGGGTGGCGTCGGCCTGAACATCCAGGCGGAGGAAGCGTATGAGCCGCCCGTCTGGCCCGAGCAGCCCGGACACCAGGCGAAGATGATGCACTTCGAACTGCTCGTGAACGACCTCGATGCAGCCGTGGGACTGGTTATCAAGTGGGGAGGCAACGAGGCACTGCAGCAGCCATTGGACCGCGACCGCGCGCGTCTTCGGATCATGCTCGACCCGGCGGGTCACCCCTTCTGTCTGTTCGTCGATGGCGAGTAGCGGCATCGTGATTCGGCTTGATAGCGGTCGACTCCGTCCTGGGCACTGACCCCAGAGGTCGGGCAGGCGACCCCGCAACCGGGCGGACGTCGCCTGACGTGGCACTAACCTGGACGACTCATGCGTCTCGTCATCGCCCGCTGCACCGTCGACTACAACGGCCGGCTTTCGGCCCATCTCCCGGAGGCGATCCGGCTGATCATGGTCAAGGCCGACGGGTGTGTGGCCATCCACGCCGATGGCGGTGCGTACAAACCGCTCAACTGGATGAACGCCCCGAACACCCTCGTCGACCACACCGACCACTGGATCGTCACCAATCCCAAGGGCGAGCAGTTGACCATCAACCTGCTCGAGGTGCTGCATGTGGCCGCCCACGAACTCGGTGAGGATCCCGGGCTACAAAAAGACGGTGTCGAGGCCCACCTCCAAGAGTTGCTGGCAGCGACGCCACATTCGATCGAGGTCGGGCTCACCCTGGTTCGTCGCGAGTACCCAACCGCCATTGGACCGATCGACCTCGTCTGCCGCGATGCGACCGGACAGGTCGTCGCAATCGAGGTCAAGCGCCGCGGCGAGATCGATGGCGTCGAACAACTCGCCCGCTACATCGAACGGCTCCACCTCGACTCGTCACTCGGCCAGGTTCGGGGCGTCTTCGTCGCCCAGGTCGTCAAGCCCCAAGCTCGAGTGCTCGCAGAAGCCCGAGGCTTCACGTGGGTGGAGGTCAACTACGACGAACTCCGCGGCCTGCGGCCCGACGACCTGCGTCTGTTCTAGTCTCGATGGCGATGAGACGAGTCCACGGGCAGGTCCAGCGATACGACTGGGGCGATCTCGCTGCGATCCCGCATTTGCTCGGTGTCGAGCCGGATGGTCAGCCACAGGCAGAACTGTGGTTCGGCACCCACGCCGGCGGACCATCCACGCTGGCGGGTGGCCGCACGCTCGAGTCCGAGGTCGGTCCGCTGCCGTATCTGCTCAAGGTGCTCGCAGCCGGAAATTCGCTGTCGCTGCAGGTGCATCCGTCGAGCGCCCAGGCCCGCTCCGGGTTCGACCGCGAAGATGCTGCCGGCATCCCGCTCAATGCGCCCCAGCGCACCTATCGAGACCCGTTCCACAAACCCGAGATCATGTGCGCGCTGACCCCATTCGAAGCAGTCTGCGGCATCGCGCCACTCGACGACACCGATGAGCTGCTCGCCGAGCTCGGCGAGCCGGCCGCGAACCTGCGCACCATCCTCGGGCGCGGGGGAATCGATGCCGTGATCGGTCTGTTGCTGCACCATCGGCCGCCGCTCGAGGAGCTGGTCTCGGCGGCGTCGGCCCATCCCGACCCACGGTGCATCTGGCTCAGCAAGCTCGGACTGCAGTATCCCGGCGACCCATCAGCGGCACTCGTGTTGTTCCTCAACTACGTATTGCTCCAGCCCGGCGATGCGATCTTTCTGGCCGCCGGCAACCTGCACGCCTACCTGCACGGCACCGGCGTCGAGGTGATGGCCAGTTCCGACAACGTCGTGCGCGCCGGCCTGACCAACAAACACGTCGATCCCGATGAGGTGCTCCGCGTCCTCGACACTCGCCCGTTGCACGAGCCCGTCGTCTGGCCAGAGCTGACATCCGACGGCGGATCGAACTATCCGGTGCCGGTCAGTGACTTCCGAGTCACCCGATACGACATCGACGGCAGCATCGACTTTGTGGCCGACGGCCCGGAGTTGCTGCTCTGCACCAACGGTGAGACCGTCGAACTCGACCAGGGTGAATGTGTTCTTGCGACACACGGCGAAGCGGTCGAGCTGGTCGGCACCGCGACGGTGTACCGCGTCGGCGGGGCACCCTGGATCTCCGCCGACTGACTGCTCCACCGGCTGGTCGCGGCGTCGGCCCATTGGGGTCGACACGTGGGTCGATCCGGGCGGTCAGTGTTCGATGGTCTTGCGGATCTCGACGATTCTCTCGTTTGCATGATTGGCATCGGCACCCTTGTCGTCGAGCAGCGCCGCGCGATCCTTGGCCGCCTCGCGCTCGGCTTTGGCCGTGTCGACCCGGGCGATGGCCGCTTCGGTGCCATGCTCGTGGATGAACTCGGCCCACTCGACGAGTGCATCGACCATCTCGTCTTCGGGGACGACCGCGACGTTGCGGCCTTTGACGAACAGGTGACCGCGCTTGTTGCCCGCCGCAATGCCGATGTCTGCTTCGCGAGCCTCGCCCGGTCCGTTGACGACGCAGCCCATGACTGCGACCTGCAACGGAATCTTTCGATCGCCGAATGCTTCCATCGCTCGTTTGGCGACGTCGATCACGTCGATCTCGGCCCGTCCGCAACTCGGACAGGCGATCAGGTCGATGTTCTTGCGCTCGCGCAAGCCGAGGGACTCGAGCAGTTGGCGTCCGGCACGGGCCTCCTCGACCGGATCGGCGGTCAGGCTGTAACGGATGGTGTCGCCGATGCCCTCCATCAACAGGGTTGCAATGCCGGCGGTCGCCTTGATCAGCCCGTTGGGCGGCGGCCCGGCCTCGGTGACGCCGAGGTGCAACGGAATATCGGTGACTTCACTGAGCTGACGGTACGCCTCGATCATCAGCCGGACACTGCTGGCCTTGACACTGATCTTGACCAGATCGAAGTCGACCTCTTGGAAATAGCGCAACTCCTGCATCGCAGATTCCACCATTGCCTCGGGCTTGATTCCACCCCACTTCTCGTACAGCGCCGGGTCGAGCGAGCCGCCGTTGACGCCGATCCGAATCGGGATCTTTCGGTCGCGAGCTTCGGCAGCGACGGCCTTGATGTGCTCGGGACGGCGGATGTTGCCAGGGTTGAGACGTAGCCCGTGGACACCGGCCTCCATCGCCGCAAGCGCCATCTTGTACTGGTGGTGGATGTCGGCGATGATCGGGATCGGCGACCGGGGCACGATCTCGGCCAGACCGATCGCAGCCGCCTCGTCGTTGCACGTGCAACGCACGATGTCGCATCCGGCCGCTGCCAGCGCATAGATCTGCTGCAGCGTGCCTTCCACATCGGCAGTCTTGGTGATCGTCATCGACTGCACCGTGATCGGGGCATCGCCACCGACGGGCACCTTGCCGACGAAGAGTTGGCGGGTCTTTCGGCGTTCGAACATCGAGTTCAGTGTGCCAGTCCCGCTGCTGCTTCGTGCGTCAACGGATCGGGTTCGTGCGTCAGCGGATTGGGTTCGTGATGTCGAGGTAGAGACCTGCGAACAGCACGAAGACCAGGAATGACATCACCGCCATTGCGACGGGCACCATCTTGGCCACGTCAGCCCGGTAGGGCTCGCGACCCTTCCGTGAGCGAATTCGCTCATATGTCGCAACCGCTGCATGGCCACCATCGAACGGCAGCAAGGGCACCATGTTGAGCAGACCGACGAAGACGTTGACCCCAGCCAGGGTCAGCAGGATGCCGGGCAATCCGGTCTCGTTGCCGATGTCGGAGCTGAGCCGGCTGATGCCGTAGACCGTGACCGGCTGTGTGGACTGGTCCGTGTTCGCGCCGGTGAGGTGTTGAACGATGTTGACCGGGTTCATCACCTTGATCACTCCGCCGACGCTCTGCCAGGCCGCATTGCCGAGATCGGTGAAACTGTCGACAAACGCCGAGCCGACCGACTGGTGAACGAAGTCGTGCTCTTCACCGGAGCTGATGCCGAGGTACGGCGTGGGGATCTCCGGGTCCGGGTTCGCCCGCAGCGTTGCCACGAGCGAAACCTCGCCGCCGTCGCGTTCGACCACGAGCGGCAATGCATCGCCGACTTGGTGGGAACGGACGATCGTTCCGACGTCTTCGCTGTTGGACACGGCCCGACCGTCGACGCTGACGAAGATGTCGTTGGCCTCGACCCCGGCTGCCTGCGCAGCGCCGCCGTCAACCACTTGGCCGACGCCGATTCGACCGGTCGCCTGGTTCTTGCCCCAGGTGGAATACACCCCGAACAGCAACACGATCGCGATGATCATGTGCATGAACGAGCCGGCGGTGATGGTGATCATTCGCTTGGGGTACGACTTGGTCCGATAGGCGCGAGGCTCGTCGGCTGGGTCGGTCTCGTCGAGGTTGTTCATCCCGATGATGCGGACGAACGCTCCAATGGGCAGGGCCCGCACGCCGTACTCGACCTCGCCGCGACGGAAGCTCCAGATCTTGGGCCCCATTCCCAGGAAGAACTGGGTGACCTTCATGCCCGAGCGACGGGCAGTGACGAAGTGACCGAGTTCGTGGAGGAAGATGCTGATCAGCAGACCAACGACGAACACGAACGCCCAGATACTGGCGAACGCGAGCACGACGAGCAGCCCGGCGAGGATGCTGAGGCCCAGGACAGCCTTCGGGCCACCGGCGACGGGATCTTGTTCACCGAGCGCTCCCCCGGCGACCACTTCGCCGCGAATCTTGCTGTAGGTGCTGGCAGCCTTCGGCGGCGCGAATCGGGTGTCGGTCACTGGATCTCCTCGTTGGCAAGACGCCGTGCGATCTGATCGGCGGCGATGATGTCGTCGACGGTCATCGCCGTGACATCGGCAGTTTCATGATGTTGCTGAAGGACGGCGTCGCAGATCTCGGCGATCCGAGTCCACCGAATGCGACCGGACAGAAAGGCCTCGACCGCTTGCTCATTGGCGGCGCTGAGCCAGGCCGGAGCAGACCCGCCGACCCGACCTGCGGCGTAGGCAAGCGCGAGACATCGAAACGTCGAGGGGTCCGGTGCTTCGAAATCGAGTCGGGCAAGCGTCGACCAATCGATTCTTCCGAACGGCACCGCCCCCCGTGCCGGGTAGGCCAGCGCGTATGCGATCGGCAGTTTCATGTCGGGCATGCTCAGCTGGGCAATCGTGGCCCCGTCGGTGAACTCGACCATCGAGTGGATGACCGATTGCGGATGCACGACCACGTCGATCTGGTCGTAGCTGACACCGAACAGTTCGTGGGCCTCGATCACTTCGAGGCCCTTGTTCATCAGCGTCGACGAATCGATCGTGATCTTGGGGCCCATCTTCCACGTCGGATGGGCAAGTGCCTGCTCGACCCCGACGTCGGCAAGTTCGGCGAGCGTGCACCCACGGAACGGTCCCCCGCTTGCAGTGATGACCAGTCGAGCGACTTCGGCATCGTTGTTGATCGAGCTGCGCAAGCACTGATGCACGGCACAGTGCTCGGAATCCACCGGCACGAGTTCGGCGCCGGGTGTCGAGCGCAGTGGCTGGACGACCGGCCCGGCCGCGATCAGGCTCTCCTTGTTGGCCAGCGCCAAACGCTTTCCCGTCCGAAGCGTCTCGATGGTGACCGGCAGGCCGGCAAAGCCGACCACTGCGTTGACGACGATGTCGGCGTCGGTGGCCAGATCGGCCAGATCGGCGACGACTTCGACGAAGGGCAGTGCGTCAGCCACCCGAGCGCGCTGCTGGGGATCGGCAACGGCGACGATCTTGGGACGAAACTCGTTGGCCTGGGCAATCAGTGCGTCGACCGACGAGCCGACACCGAGTCCGACGACTTCGTAGCGACCAGGTTCTGCCCGCACGACGTCGAGCGTCTGGGTACCGATCGATCCGGTCGAACCGGCAATGGCGACACGGACCGCGCTCATGGTTGTCAGTCTGGCAGTGAACGTTGCTGTTGCGTCGGCACCCGAAGGAGCCGACACGCAGCATTCGTCACTACTTGTAGAACTCGAGCGCTGCTGGGACCCAGGGCTGGAGGACCAGCATCGTGTAGTAGGCGACCGGCAACGTGAACAGGAAGCCATCGAACCGGTCGAGCACGCCGCCGTGACCCTTGACGATGCTGCCGAAGTCCTTGATGTCGAGGTTGCGCTTGAACATGCTCTCGGTGAGGTCACCGAGCGGCGCTGCGATCGCAACCAGGACGCCGAGGACGATCAGATTGATGCCATCCCACGAGGCGGTCTTGTTCAAGAGCCCGACCACGACCATCGCAACGACGGTGAGCACGAGTCCACCGATGAAGCCTTCGACCGACTTGTTGGGGCTGATCCAACCCCGCAACGGGGTCTTGCCAAGGCCTGATCCGACGAACAACGCTCCGATGTCGTTGACCACCACAGCGATTGCGACGATCAGCAACGTGTCGGTACCGAGGTGAGGCGGAGCGAACGAGCTGACGACTTCGGAATGCAGAATCAGGCCGGCGAACGCGCCCGGGAGGCCGATCCAGGTGATGCCGAGCGTGGTGATCGCCATGTTCGGCATCGGGCTGGAATTCAGGTTCGGGGCTCCGATGAAGGAAACGCAACCGGCGATGAACGCAAACATGAACACCAACGGCACGGCTGCGTCGCCATAGTTGTAGGCAACGATCGGGGCGAAGAAGCACGAGATGATGCCGATCACACTCGCTGGCTGGTAGCCCTTCTCGGACACCTTGGTGAAGAACTCGACCGCCGCCAAGGTGATGACGAGCACGACCACGACGAGCGCGGCAATCGGACCGACCTTGACAGCGACGATCCACACCGCAGCGAGCCCCGCCCCAACCGCGATCGCCATCGGCATGTCGCGCCCACCGATACCGGCTGTGGCCTGGCTGGGAGTGGTGCGCACCGCGCCTGTCGGGCGACCACCACGATTGGCCGATGCCGGCGAACCCGGGCCACGTCCGCGGCCCTTCGGACCGGGCCGACCCATTCCCTCATCGGTCGGATCGGTACCGATCGTGATTCGACCCGGCTCGCGCCGAATCGGGCCGGACAGGTTGCTCGGATCCGAATCTTCAGAGAAGGCCTCGTGGCCGCCGGTGACGTCGCCCATCTGGCCGAGACGGACATTCTCCGACACCGACTCGTAGCCGGCAGACGGATCAGGAGAATCGTCGTCGCTCCACACCGGCGACTGGCCCGAGAAGCTCGACCACACGTCGAGATCGTCGGTGCCGTCTCGATCCGCACCGACCACCTTCGGCATCTCGCCGGTGGCGGGTGCGGTCCAATGCGGCAACGGGCCGGTGCTGTCGTCGAACGACAAACTGTCGGCGCTCTCGGTGTCGTCGCCGAACAGTGGTGGACCGAAATCCGTTTCTTCGTCACGGCGCCGCTTGGCGCGCCACTGATCATCACTCATTGCCGGACTCCCTCATCTCGACCATCACGTTCGACTTCCAACTCGATTCCGCTCGTGGATGGCTCATACTTCGAGCAGTTCCTGCTCTTTACGGCCGAAGGCCTTGTCGATCAACTCGACATGATCATGGGTGATCTTGTCCATTTCCTTCTCGGCGCGCTCGAGATCGTCGGCGCTGATCGCGCCAGCCTTCTCGGCTGCCTCGAGGTGCTTGCGGCCGTCCCGTCGCAGGTTGCGTACCGCGATTCGACCGTCTTCGGCAAGCGTCTTGACGATCTTGACGTACTCCTTACGACGCTGCTCGGTGAGCGCCGGAATGTTGATCCGGATCACGACACCGTCGTTGGATGGCGACACGCCGAGATCGCTCTCGCGAATCGCTCGCTCGATTGCTGCCAGCGTGGCCCGGTCGTGCGGCTTGATGATCAGTTGTCGGGCCTCTGGCACCTGGAACCCCGCCAACTGTTGGAGGGGCACGCTCGATCCGTAGTAGTCCACTTGGATCCGATCGACAAGAGCGGGGGTGGCCCGACCCGTGCGAACCGTGGTGAACTGGGATTGCACGTGCTCGATGGCTTTGTCCATCTTTTCGATGGCTTCCAAGAGAGTCTCTTCGATCACGTGGGCAATCGTACCTACCAGCCGCGACGCCATGCGCGCATGGCCACAACTGGGCCTCGCCGGAGCCGCAGCGGAGGGCGTCAGCCGCTGGGTTCGTCGGTGATGATCGTGCCGACTTCTTCGCCTTGCAGGATTGCCTTGAGCGCACCATGGGCGGACATGTCGAAGACAACGATCGGCAACTTGTTGTCGCGGCAGAACGCAATGGCCGTGGCAGCCATGACCTTGAGGTCCTTGGTCATCACATCCATGTAGCTCACGTGGTGAAACTTGGTCGCTGTCGGATCGATTCGCGGATCGGCCGAATACACGCCATCGACACCACTGTGAGTGCCCTTCAACAACGCGTTCGCATCGATCTCAGCGCAGCGCAGCGCAGCTGCCGTGTCGGTCGTGAAGAACGGGTTACCGGTGCCGGCGGCAAAGATCACGACACGACCCTTTTCGAGATGACGCATTGCCCGGCGCCGGATGTACGGCTCCGCGATCCGCGGCATCTCGATCGCCGACTGCACACGGGTCGGTTGGCCGGCGCGTTCCAGCGCATCTTGTAACGCGAGCGCATTCATCACGGTACCCAACATCCCGATGTGGTCGGACTGAGTCGCGTCCATGCCGGTCATCGCCCCAGTGCGGCCTCGCCAGAAATTGCCGCCACCGACGACGACTGCGACATCGACTCCGAGGTTCTCCCGCACGTCGAGAATCTCCAGTGCGGTGTGGGCCAGCGTGGCGCCATCAAGGCCGGAACCGGACGGGCCGGCCAAGGCCTCGCCCGATGGTTTGAAGACGATCCGCTTCCATCGGGGCGAGGCCATCAGCCGATCAGCCGATCTCGACCTGGGCGAACCGGGCGATCCCGGCGGCACCGATCAGCTGACTGATCGACACCTTGTCATCCTTGGCGTAGGGCTGCTCGAGCAGACACACGTCCTTGAAGAACCCCTGAATGCGGCCTTCGATGATCTTGGCCAGCGCCGCTTCGGGCTTGCCTTCGTTGCGGGAGATGGTCTCCAGCGTGGCCCGCTCGGCAACGACGACGTCTTCGGGGACGTCGTCCTTGGCGAGGTACTTCGGGCGGGCGAAGGCGATGTGCACGGCGATGTCGTGGGCGAGTTCGGCAGTCGCACCTGACATCTCGACGAGCACGGCGTTGACACCGCGACCACCCTGGATGTGCACGTAGCTGTCGAGAATGTTGCCGTCAGCCGCTTCGAAGCGGACGACATCGCCGACGCTGATGTTCTCCTTGAGCACGATCTTGAGATCCTCGATCGTCGCGTTGTGATCGCTGACCGCATCGACACCCTTGGCGACGACGAGTGCAACGAGTTCATCAGCCTCAGCCTTGAACTGGTTGCTACTGGCGACGAAGTCGGTCTCGCTCTTGAGCTTGACGACGCCGCCGACGTTACCGTCGATCAGCAGTGCGACGACACCTTGAGCGCTCTCGCGGTCGTCGCGCTTGGCGGCGGCCGAAAGACCCTTCTCGCGGAGCCACTGCTTGGCGGCCTCGACGTCACCGTCGTTGGCCTCCAGGGCTTTCTTGCAGTCCATCATCCCGGCGCCGGTGGTTTGGCGCAGGGCGGAAATGTCCTTGGCGGAAATTGCCATTGCTTCAGCTCTCCGTGACTTCTGCGGTCTCTGCGACCGGGGCATCTGCGGCCTCGACGACCGGGGTTTCAGTGGTGGTCTCGGCGACCGGCGCCGCTTCGGGGGCGACGGTTTCGGCGACCGGGGCAGCCTCGGCGACGGGGGCGGCAGTTTCGTCTTCAGTCGGCTCGGACTTGGCGGCAGCCAGACGAGCCTCGCGCTCGGCCTGGGCAGCGGCAGCCTGCTTGCGGGCGTCAGCCTGGGCAGCCATGAACTCGGCGTCTTCCTCGACGGAGCGCTTCGGGCTGGCCTGCGGGTTGCGGCGCGACGCGATGTAGCGGCCCTCTTCGATCGCCTCGGCAATGACCCGGCACATCAGTGCGTTGGCGCGAATGGCGTCGTCGTTGCCCGGGATCGGAAACTGGATGACATCGGGATCGACGTTGGTGTCGACGACTGCGATGATCGGGATCTTGAGCTTGTTGGCTTCGGTGACAGCGATGTGCTCCTTCTTGGTGTCCAAGATGAAGACGGCGTCGGGGCGCTGCTGCATCCCACGGATACCGCCCAGGTTTTTCTGCAGCTTCTCGAGCTCACGGCTGAGGAGGAGGGCTTCCTTCTTCGGCATCGCGTCGAACTCGCCGGAGAGCTTCATCCGCTCGTATTCCTGCATCTTCGCAACGCGCTTGGAGATGGTCTCGAAGTTGGTGAGCATGCCACCGAGCCAGCGCTCGTTGATGTAGTACATGCCGCTCTTCTCGGCATAGCTGCGCACGGGGTCTTGCGCCTGCTTTTTGGTGCCGATGAACAGGACCGTGCCGCCCTTGGCGGACAGGTCGCGAACGAAGTTGTATGCGGTCTCGACGCGCGACATCGTCTGGTCGAGGTCGATGATGTAGATACCGTTGCGCTCACCGAAGATGAAACGCTTCATCTTCGGGTTCCACCGACGGGTCTGGTGCCCGAAGTGGACACCTGCTTCCAAAAGCTGCTTCATGGTGACGACAGCCACGAGGGCTCCTTCCAACGGTTGAGGTGACCGCGCGCCAGCACCCTTTAAGAGGGCGACCGTGGAAGCACGCGGACAGTGATCTGGTCTCACCGGGATGGTGGGACCCCGCGAGTGTATGGGACCGACGCCCAGACCCCCCAATCCACCCCCGCGCGGGGGTGCGACGGACCGGTAGAGCGTCGGTGCCACCCCCGTCAATCCCGCGGGGGTGCGACGGACCGCCTAGGCGTCAGTGCCACC
>JBDSDH010000116.1:0-15753 GCA_039920665.1 Ilumatobacteraceae bacterium | reverse complement strand
AAGGCGATCGCTCGGATCGAATCCCAGCGAGTCAATGTCGGCAACGGCGACAAGGTGATGAAGGTCAAGTTCCCGGAGCCGCCGTCATCGGGTGCCACCGTCATCACAGCCAACCAGTTGTGCAAGGGCTACGGCTCCGGCAAGCCGGTGTTCGAGGACGTCACGTTCGACATCGGCAAGGGCGAGCGGTTGTTGGTGCTCGGCCTCAACGGTGCCGGCAAGACGAGCCTGCTGCGGATTCTCGCCGGCGAGACCGAACCGACACTGGGCGCGTTCCGATTCGGCCACAACGTCACCGTTGGCTACTACGCCCAGGAGCACGACAACCTGCGAACCGAGGAATCGTTGCTGGCCAACATCCGAGCCGCGGTGCCATCACACATCCAACTCACAGAGACCCAACTGCGCGGGATGCTCGGCATGTTCGGTTTGATGGGCGACAAGGTGTTCCAGGACAGCGGCACGCTCAGCGGTGGTGAGAAGACCAAGCTCTCGCTGGCGACGCTGATGGTCGGTCGCAACAACCTGCTGCTGCTCGACGAACCGACCAACAACCTCGACCCGCCCAGCCGCCAAGCCGTCGCCGACGCGCTCAGCGCGTGGAAGGGCACCATCATCTTCGTCAGTCACGACACCGAGTTCGTCGAGCAGATCAAGCCGACCAAGGTGTTGCTCATGCCCGACGGCCAGGTCGACTTCTTCAGCCCCGACTGGCTCGAACTCGTCAGCCTCGCCTGACCCTCGAGCGATGCCCGGGGCCAACGTTCGGAGGCTGATCAAGCCGATGTCGTTTGGCAGCTCCATGACGGCGTCGAGAGCCCGCTGTTGGAGGTTCTCGGGCAAGTCTGCAAATGGCCTGGACAACACGCCCGTGCGTTCGTTCGACCCGAGCACGGCCTGGCAAAGGCGGACATACCAGTGCCCGGTCGTGTAGAGATCCTTGCCGACCAACGGTCTGGGCCGTCGGCCGCGCAGTACGGCGCCGAGGTACTGATCGTCGATCAGTACGTTGGTCATTGGTCGGCCAGTTCCTCGTCCCCGAAGCCGGCACGGGCCATCTCCCAATCAGCAGCGGTGACCGCGTCGAGAAGCCTTCGACGAACTCCTTCGATCCCACCTGGAACGACCACCATCACGTCGCCGAGATCCAGGTAGCCGACGTCGCCTCCGTCAGCGAGTCCCCATCGACGGCGTGCAGCCGCTGGCAAACTCATCTGGCCACGGGAAGATACTCGGAGGTCGCCGACAACTGTCATCGCGGTACATTTCAAGGCGTTGATAATTTCCGCCTTGCAGTGAGGCCCGAGACAGCGACGCGAAGTTCGGCAAGAATGCAGTGGTGGTCCATCCATTCACGATCGTTGCCCCCCACCTCGGGCTCGGAGCCGCTGCACGCTCGGTGCTCGATTGGTTGCCTGCGTGGTTCGGGATCCCGGAGGCGAACGACGAGTACGTCGATTTCGTGGCCGAGCACCCGGCGTGGAGTGCGGTCGACTCGGATGGTGTGGTCATCGGTCTGCTCGCGCCCCACGAGCATGCCCAGTCGAGCGAAATCCATCTGCTGGCAGTGCGACCGGAGTGGCATCGACGCGGCGTTGGCAGAGCGCTGGTCGAGGCTTTCGAGGCCGACGTCATCCGGCGTGGGATCCCTCTCGTCCAGGTCAAGACGCTCGGCCCCTTGGACTCTGACGCCGGGTATGCCAGGACGCGACAGTTCTACGCAGCGCTCGGCTATCTCGAACTCGAGGAGATGATCGATCTGTGGCCGGGCACGCCGGCGCTAGTCATGGTCAAGCCGTTGCCTGGGCCGACCGGTGAGGCAGCCGTGATCGGGCGCACGGCCACGCCGATCACTCAAGGGATGATCGCCACCGCGCTCACCGAAGCCGGCGTCGGATCGGGATCGGTGATCATCGTGCACTCGTCGATGTCAGCGCTCGGTTGGATCGCCGGCGAGGCGCATGCGGTGGTGAACGGGTTGCTCGATGCCATCGGCCCAGCCGGAACGATCGTGATGCCGGCCCACACTGGCCTCAGCGACCCGGCCGACTGGGCCAATCCGCCGGTGCCGTCGGACTGGGTTGAGTCGTTCCACATCCACGCGCCTGCCTTCGACCCGAATCTGACGCCGTTGCGCGGCATGGGCCGCGTCGCCGAGTGCTTCGCACGATTGCCGACGGCACGTCACAGCGGCCATCCCAATGGCGCGTTCGTCGCCAACGGACCGCTCGCCGACAGAATCGTCGCGACCCATCCGTTGCCGATGGCATTCGGCGACGCCTCACCACTCGGCGTCCTGTACGAACTGGATGCACGGATCGTGTTGATCGGTGTCGGCCACGCCAACAACACATCGCTGCATCTCGCCGAACATCGCGCGAACTTCGCCGGCAAGCACTCGATTCGCCACGGAGTTCCGATGATGGTCGATGGAGAACGACGGTGGGTCGCGTTCGATGATCTCGCGCTCGACGAGGACGACTTCCCGACGATCGGCGCGGCCTACAAAGACTACGGCGGCGATGTGACTCAGGTCCCGCTCGGCAACGGTTGGATCACGGTGTGTTGGATGCGTGGGCTGATCGACTTCGCTGTCGAATGGATGGAACAGAACCGGGTTTCGCCGCCCGACTGATCCGATGCTGATCAATCCGGCAGGATCAATCAGGCAGGATCGGCATCTGTGGGTCGAGGTTCTTGCCGAGCAGGACGGCTCGGGTGATTGCAGCCGAGCCGAACTTGCTCCGGACACCGTCGAGCGCGAGGTCGAGGATCGCGCCGTCGGCATTGCTGTCGAACGGGAGCGTCATCTGCAGGGTGTCGTCGTCGTCGAGGTTGGCGATCGACAACCCGATCAGGGTCAGACCCTGGTCGGCGATCAACGGCTCGGAACTGGCCAGCAGCCATCTCGCTGCGTCGAGGATCGTGTCGGTCTGCGCCGTTGCTCGGGGCAACGTGTGTGACCGAGTCGCCCGGGTGAAGTCGTCGAACCGCAGACTCAGGACGATGGTGCGCCCGGCGCGGTCGGCTTTGCGCAGCCGACGGGTGACCCGGTCGACGATGCCGACCAGCAACGTGTCGATCTCGCTCGATGACCGCGGCTTGCGGTTGAGTGCGTGTTGCGATCCGATCGAGCTGCGCCGCCGACCGACCGTGACCGGACGCGGGTCGAGGTTGTGGGCGAGCGCATGGAGATGATGAGCTGATGCCTTGCCGAGCATTGCGATCAGCGCTTCAGGTGGGACGAGCGCGAGTTCGCCGACGGTGGCGATGCCGCGATCGTGCAACTTGTCGGCCGTGACCTTGCCGACGCCCCACAACCGCTCGACGGGTAGCGGATGGAGGAACCCGATTTCGCCGTCTGGCGGAACGACGAGCAGTCCATCTGGTTTGCCGACGGCGCTCGCGACCTTGGCCAGGAACTTGGTGCGAGCCACGCCGACGGTGATCGCCAGACCGACCTTGGCCCGCACGTCGGCGCGCAGCTTGGTCGCGATCTCGGTCGGTGTCCCGGACAACTTGAGCAGCCCGCCGACATCGAGAAAGGCCTCGTCGATCGAGATCCCTTCCACCAGCGGCGTGGTGTCGCGGAAGACCTCGAACACCGCCCGGCTGGCCTCGATGTACGCAGCGAAGTCGGGCTCGACGACGATTGCGTGGGGACACATCCGGTGCGCTTTGGCTCCGCCCATCGCGGCCCGGATGCCGAACGCTCGGGCTTCGTAGCTGGCCGCCATCACCACCCCGCCGCCGACGATGACGGGTTTGCCGCGCAAGCTGGGATCGTCACGTTGGTGGACCGACGCGTAGAAGGCATCGAGATCCGCGTGCAGGATCGTCGCTCCGGTACCGGTACCGGTGCGCGACCGGGTCGGTCGGGCAAGTCGGCGTTCGGGGACCGAGCTCAGTTCGAACAGCGACGTCGACACGAACACATGTTCTCATTGATCGGGTCGGATTGCAACGGCGCATAGAGTCGCCGTCCATGGGGGATTCCGACGACGCTGCTGCGCAGCTCTACACCGTGGCCGAATTGTTGGGTCGATGGTCCGCCGATGACCCGCTCTCGTATGCAGCAACCCACGATCTGCGGATGTTCGCAGCAGCATCGGTCGAGGGCCTACGCGTGCCGAACACCACCGCTGTCGCCCGCGATCGAGCAATGCACGATCTGCAGATCACCCGCGCTCTCGGCCGAGCAACCGAGGGTCGCCGGGTCGTGGCGTTCATGGGTGGGCATCAACTCGTCCGGGGCTCGGTCACCTATGCCATGGTCGCCGAGATCTCGTGGACGCTCGCCCGCCACGAACAGGAGTTTCTCATCGTGTCCGGTGGTGGTCCGGGTGCAATGGAAGCCGCCCACCTCGGGGCTCGACTGGCTCCGTTCGAGCGCAGCGAACTGGATCGAGCCATGGCACTGATCGCCCTCGACGATCAGGCTCGTCAGTTTCCGCACTACAAACCAGCCGAGTTCATCGACGCCGCTGGTCACTACGACGAGGCATTGCTCGCCGAACTGCACCGGTGGCAGGCGCCCGCGTTCGCGGTTGCGGCCGAGTGGGGTGTGAATGTCGCCGGACCCAGCATCGGCATTCCGACCTGGCTGTACGGGCACGAACCACCGACGCCGCTCGCAACGCGGCATGCGAAGTACTACGAGAACTCAATCCGCGAGGATGGCCTGCTTGCGATCGCGAAGTCAGGCGTGATCTTCGCCGAGGGCAGCGCCGGCACGCTGCAGGAGGTGTTCCAAGACGCCGCCCAGAACTTCTACTCGTCGGTCGACAGCACCCAGAGCCCGATGGTCTTTCTCGACATCGACGAGTTCTGGACCGTGCTCCGCCCCGTCCGACTGCTGCTCGACGGCTTGTTCGACGACGCGACGGAACGGATCATGAGCTTCGTCGACACCGCCGCCGATGCGGTCGCCGCCATCGTCGCTGCGAGCCGGGCGGGGGTAGGGAGCGGTCAGACGTAGACCGACGGCGCTGGGTTGGAGGTGACGACCGGGACCGAGGGAATCGCGATGTGGGCCGCGACCTCGACTGCGGTCTCGACGAAGGCCTCGGCGGCACGGGATCGGTAGCGGTCTTGGTGCCAGACGATCGAGATCGTGCGAGTGCTGAGAATGTCGTCGACGATCGGCAGCACCACAACGGCTGCATCGGGGACGAACAGTTCGACGGCGAGCAGCGGGGTGATCGCGATGCCGAGTCCGGAGGCGACGAGACGTTGCGTGGTGAGATTGTCGTCGCTGCGGAACACGGTCTGCGGCCGGACGCCTGATTGTTCGAGCGCGCTGAACACGATCGCCTCGCTGCTGTTGTCGGCAGAACCGGAGATGATGTGCATGTCCTTGAGGTCGTCGAGCCGGACGAATTCTGCGCCGGCGAGCGGGCTGCCGGGTGGCACCATCACCACAAATGCGTCTTCGATCAGACCAGTCGAGGCGAGCGGTGCGACCTGGCTGCCGCTGTCGGAGAACGCGAGATCGAGTTGGCCGGCCCGGATCAGGTCTTCGAGGACTCTGCCCGACTGCTCGTTGCGAAGCTCGACCGTGACCTTGGGGAACAACTCGCGAAACCGGTTGAGAGTGGGCGGCAGTAACCGCGCGCTCGCCGACTGGAACGTGCCGACCCTGAGCGAGCCGGAATTTCCTGCTGCGAGTGCGTCGAGATCGGCCTTGGCTGCGCCGAGGCGAGCGGTGATGTGCGACGCGTGGGCGAGCAACACCTCGCCGGCCGGCGTGAGCGACACCGGTCGAGGGCCACCGGGACGTTCGACCAATTTGTGGCCGACTGCCCGCTCCAACGTTGCGATCTGCTGTGAGACAGCGCTCTGGGCGTAGCCAAGCAGGTGCGCGGCACGCGAGAACGACGACGTGGCCGCGATCGCCTCCAGTGCGGCGAGGTGGCGAACCTCGACTCCGAGGGGTAAATCTTGGTTTGCGATCGAATCTGCCATGAATATGCATTTCCATTATGGATAGCGATGAGCGATAATGTAGGGAATCTTAATCGCTGGAGTTGATGAAATGTCCGTTTTGTGTGCACTCGTGTTCTTCGCCATGCTGTCGATCGTTGGTCCCCGCCACGGTGTCGACAGTCGTGACGGCTTCGGCCACAGCGTCCGCTGAAGTCCCTGACGCGTCGCCCCGGCTACGGTGCCGAACATGCGCATCGGAATCTTCAGCGGCACGACAAACGACGGCACCATCGATCAACTCGTCGAAGAGGCCACAGCGGCTGAAGCCGATGGCTTCGCCGGCTTCTGGACCTCGCAGATCTTCGGTCACGACGCGCTGACGGTGCTCGCGATCATCGGTCGTGAGGTGGCTCGAATCGAACTCGGCACCGGCGTCGTGCCGACCTATCCCCGTCATCCGATGATGCTGGCCCAGCAGGCGCTGACGGTGAACGCAGCATCAGGGGGACGTCTGGCGCTCGGTATCGGCTTGAGCCACAAGATCGTCATCGAGAACATGCTCGGCATGTCGTACTCGAAGCCTGTGCGTCATCTGCGCGAGTACCTGAGCGTGCTGATGCCGCTGGTCGAGGGCAACCCGGTCGGCTTCGTCGGCGAGGACTATCAGGTCCACGCCGGGATCAACGTCCCTGGATCGTCGCGCCCGGGCGTGTTCGTCGCTGCGCTCGGCGAGCAGATGTTGAGGGTGACCGGAGCAATGGCCGATGGCACCGTCACCTGGTGTACGGGACCAGCGACCTTGCGGGACCACACCGTTCCCACCCTGCGCGCCGCGGCCGAGGCGGCCGGGCGCCCCGAACCACGGGTGATTTCAGCGCTGCCGGTCTGCGTCACCGAGGATCGCGCTGGCGCGCTCGAGCGGGCTGCTGTGGTCTTCCAGGTCTACGGACAGCTGCCGAGCTACCGGGCGATGCTCGACAAGGAAGGCGTCGGCGGCCCGGAGGAGATCGCGATCATCGGCACCGAGGCCGAAGTGGCCGACCGGGTGATGGCTCTGGCCGATATCGGGGTGACCGACTTCACCGCCTCCGAATTCGGTGGCAACCCGGATGAGGTTGTCCGCACCCGAGCGGTGCTGAAGAGCCTGCTCTGACGCCGACCACCCTCGAACCGTAGGCTCGCTGCAATGCAACGGTGTGGCGCACGGTTCTCTACCAGCGTCCTGGGTTGGTCGGTAGTCGCTGTCCTCGTGGCGGGTTGCTCATCCGTCGGTGTGCGGATCACCCGATCCGATCAGATCGAGCAGAAGCCGCCGCGATCCACCACCACCGAGCCGGGCACGACCGATCCGACCTCGCCGAGCACCACGTCGCCGACCGCGACCGGTGACGATCTGCCGGCCATCGACGCCGTGGCTTGGGGTCCGTGTGACGCCGCGCCCGACCCGTGGCAGTGCGGCTCGATCATGGTCCCAATGGATTACCTGCGCCCGACCGGCGAGCAGATCGCGGTCGCGCTCAACCGACTGCCGGCCACCGACGATTCGCAGCGGATCGGCTCACTGGTGCTCAACCCGGGAGGCCCCGGCGGATCCGGTCTGGCCATCGCGTTCAACGAGGGCGATTCCTTTCCGGACGAGATCAGGGCTCGGTTCGACATCGTCGGATTCGACCCGCGCGGTGTCGGGGCATCGACCGCGGTGCGCTGCCCGGACGGCTTCGACGTGGCCGTCGAGTCCGACCTCCAGCCGTGCATCGACCTCACGGGCGAGTTGCTTGCGTATCTCGGGACACCGAACGTCGCTCGTGATCTGGAGATGGTTCGCAAGGCGCTCGGAGACGAGCAATTGACGTATCTCGGGTTCAGCTATGGCACGGCACTCGGCGCGGTGTACGCCGACATGTTCCCCGATCGAGTCCGGGCGATGGTTCTCGACGGCGCGATCGATCCCGATGCCGGCCAATCGAACGTCAGCGGTGGCGGGTACGACTTCTATGCCCAACAGGATTTCGAGGGCACGGTCGACATCTTCCACACGCTCTGCGACGCGACGACGGAGTGCGCTGCCGGGCCGCACAGCGCAACGCTGACCGAGCGGGTGTACGACACCGTGCGTGACACGCCTGCCCCGTACTTCGCCGGCGGCACCGATCTGCGTCGATCCGACGTCGAGGACGTCATCTACGGATCGATGTACAGCGCGTCCAACTGGCCGGTGCTCGCCATTGCACTGCGTGATGCCGACGACGGTGACGCATCCACGATCGCGGCGATGGCGAGTTGGCTGCAGTTCGGGTATCCGGCCGACATGGAGAGCGAGGCCAACTTCGCAATCGCCAACATCGCGATCAGATGCGCCGATTTCGCCAGCCGCGGCAGCGGTTCGTACGAGTGCGAACAGTTCCCCGAATCGGCCGAACCATTGCCGGTGATCTCGACAATCGATGCCTCCAATCCGATCGTGGTCGTCGGCACCAACGGCGACCCCGCCACACCGGGTCGATATGCAGATCAGCTCGCGGATGCGCTCGGTGATGCCGTCGACATCGAATGGGAGGGTGCAGGCCACACCGCGTTCCTGTCCAGCATCTGCATCACCGACACGGTGACTGCGTACATCGTCGATCAGGTGGTGCCGACCGACGGCGAGACGTGCGCGTTCGTGGTCGGTGCCGCGACGGTTGCCGAGCGGGCCGACCGAATCTTCGAGCCGATCGAACGCGGACGAGCGATCGACGGCATCACGCCGCTGCTCGCGGGACAGGGTGTGCCCGCCGCGCAGGTCGATTGCGTCGCCGCCGCCTTGGTCGACAATGCCGACGAGCGATTGATCGTGCACGAATTGCTCGGAGTCGAGTCTCCCGACCTTGTGACGCTTCGCAAACGACTGATCGCCAACTGCTGACCAACGCCAGGGTCGGCGGTGTCAGCTGGGCGGTGTCAGCTGGGTGGTGTCAGCTGATCGTGACGGGTGTACCTGCATAGGGTCGGTCGACGAGCGCGAAGAAGTCGTTGCCCTTGTCGTCGACGACGATGAACGCAGGGAAGTCCTGGACCTCGATCTTCCAGACGGCCTCCATGCCGAGTTCGGGGTACTCGAGCACCTCGACCTTGGTGATGCAGTCGAGCGCGAGGCGCGCTGCTGGGCCACCGATCGAGCCGAGGTAGAAGCCGCCGTGGGTCTGGCAAGCGTTGGTCACCTGCTTGCTGCGGTTGCCTTTGGCGAGCATGACCATCGAGCCGCCGTTGGCCTGGAACTCGTCGACGTAACTGTCCATCCGCCCAGCGGTGGTGGGGCCGAACGAACCTGATGCGTACCCCTCGGGGGTCTTGGCCGGACCGGCGTAGTAGACGCAGTAGTCCTTCATGTACTGCGGCATGCCGAGCCCGACATCGAGCCGTTCCTTCAACTTCGCGTGGGCGATGTCGCGAGCCACGACCATCGGGCCGTTCAACATCACTCGGGTCTTGACCGGGTACTTGCTGAGCTCGGCCCGGATCTCGTCCATCGGCCGGTTCAAATCGATCACGACGGCCGGGGTGTCTTCGGCCTCGAGATGCTCGTGAGTCACATCGGGCAGGAACCGGGCCGGATCTGTTTCCAGCTTCTCGAGGAAGATGCCGTCCTTGGTGATCTTGCCGAGTGCCTGGCGGTCGGCGCTGCAGCTGACGGCCATCCCCACCGGGCAGCTCGCTCCATGGCGGGGGAGGCGAATGATGCGAACGTCGTGGCAGAAGTACTTCCCGCCGAACTGGGCCCCGATCCCGGTGTCCTGGCTGAGCGTGAGGACGGCCTTTTCCAGTTCGATGTCGCGAAACGCGTGGCCGAGCTTGCTGCCCTCGGTGGGCAGTTGGTCGAGGTACTTGGTGCTCGCCAACTTGGCCGTCTCGACCGCGAACTCGGCTGACGTACCGCCGATGACCACAGCGAGGTGGTACGGCGGGCAAGCAGCCGTGCCGAGCGTCTTCATCTTCTCGAAGATCCACGGCAGCAGTGTCTTCGGATTGAGCAGGGCTTTGGTCTCCTGGAACAGATAGCTCTTGTTGGCGCTACCGCCACCTTTGGCCATGAACAGGAACTTGTAGGCGTCGCCGTCGATCGAGGCGATCTTGATCTCGGCCGGCAGGTTGTTGCCCGTGTTGACCTCGTCGTACATGTTGATCGGCGCCATCTGGCTGTAGCGCAGGTTGCTCGTCTGGTAGGTGTTGAAGATGCCGCGAGCGATCGCTTCCTCGTCGCCGCCGGTTTGCACATCGTTGCCCGTGAACACGAACTGGCCTTTCTTGGCCTTGACGATCGCAGTGCCGGTGTCCTGGCACATCGGCAGCACCCCTCGGGCTGCGATGTTGGCGTTCTTCAACAGGTCGAGGGCGACGAACCGGTCGTTGTCACTGGCCTCGGGGTCATCGAGGATGTTGGCCAGTTGCCGGAGGTGCGCCGAGCGCAGCAGGTGGGCGATGTCGCGCATCGCGGTCTGGGTCAACAGAGTGATCGCTTCAGGCGCGACCTTGAGGAACGTGCCCTCCGGGGTCTCGAACGTGGACACGCCTTCGGTGCTGATCAAGCGGTACTCGGTGTCGTCGTGGCCGAGGGGAAGGATCTCGCTGAACTCGAACTCAGGCATGACGAAAACCGTACCGTCCACCCGTGTCCCCACCCGCATCCCTGGTTGCGCCGGGAGCGTGCGAGCCGTCTGCGTCACAACAAATCCCGAATGTGGGATATGCAGTGACGCAGAACCGGTTGACGTGCTCAGACGAACGAACCAGCGCCCGTCTGCGTCACAACAAAGCCCTTGGTCGGGATGTGCGGTGACACAGATGCAGGCAGGATCAGCGGGGCGAAGGGGTCCCGGTCGAGGCCGGCCCTGATCTGGGTGGTTACGAGCGCGGGTGTCTGAGTGACCGCCTGGTACGTGAACTGCAGCACCCGATATCCATCGAGCGTGAGTTGGTTCATCCGGTCGGCGTCGCGTTGCATCTGCTCGCGACTGCGGTGCCAGCGATAGCCGAGGGCCTCGATGACCAAGTTCGTGCCCTCGAAGAAGAAGTCGACTCGCACCAACCGGTTGCCGGCTCGCGTGAGCACCTGCTGGCAGAGCGGCCTCGGGAGTCCTGCAGCGGCGATCAGCTCCAGCATGCGCTGTTCGAGCCAACTGTCACCGCTCTCGGCCTCGATCTCGGCGATGAGATCGAGCAGACGAGGGATGCCGTACCGCCCACGAGTTCGCAGCGCCGCAATGCGCTGGTGTAGGAACGATTGCGACGAGAGCCCGTCGCGCTGCAAGAACAGCAGCGCAGCTCGCACCTCGTCGATCGACGCGACTCGCACGAGATCGATGACAGCCCGGGTCGGCGAGGTGATGTCGAGTCCGAACGCGCTCTCGCAGTCGATGGGATCGAGCGTCTGCGAGGTGTGGATCACGTGACCGATCCGGCTGATGTTGCGACCACGCGGTACGACGAGTTGAAACGGCTTGGCGAGCCTGAACCCTTCGTAGCCCGACAGCGAGAGAGACGTGGGTCCGAACGTTCTCACCGGCGGGCCGATGTCGACCATCAGCTCAGTCAGTGCATGCAATTGGGTGATGGATACTCGGTGGCCGCTCTGGTCTCGGCTACGAAGCGTGGCGTCGGAGACGTCACCGGCGTTGAACCGACGAAACGTAGTTTCGCGCTGACCTGTCGCGTTCGCTCCGAGGGAGCGACCGGTGAGGGTCATGTCCCGAAGTCAATCGCACGACAACGACCGACCCAACATCGGCAGCATCCGATCGCGCCCTTGCCGGGCCGATGTCTGTGTCACCACACATCCCGAATCCGGGATTTGTCGTGACGCAGAATACGGCGGGAGGCGCTGAGCCCGGACCTCCGACGGTCTGGGTCACCGCATATCCCGAATCTGGGATTTGTTGTGACGCAGAGCTGCCGCTGCGCACCCGCCTCAGCGGTCCTTCATCCGTTTGGGGGCGGCGGTGGCGGGGTCCGTTGGCCATTGGTGTTTGGGGTAGCGGCCGGCCATCTCCTTGCGGACTTCGGTCCACGAGCCGGCCCAGAAGCCGGGCAGGTCGGCGGTGATCTGGATCGGGCGGTCGGCGGGGGAGAGCAGGTGCAACTGCACCGGCATCCCCGCCGCAACGGGGTGCACGGTGGTGCCGAACAGGTCCTGCACCCGCACCGACGCCGATGGTTGCTCGCCGCGGTAGTCGAGCAGCATCGATCGCCCGCTGGCGAGTTCGATGTGGGTCGGGGCGAGCTCGTCGACCTGCGATCCGAGCGGCCACGCCAACCCAGCGCGCAGGATCATGGTCAGGTTGATCGACGAGACCTCGCTGATGCTCGTCATTCCGTTGAGGTACGGGGCGAGCCAGGTGGCGAGCGTGTTGACGAGGCCGGTGTCGCTCCAATCGGGCCACGTCGAAGGGTCGGAGTCGTGGAGGAATTGCACCCGCTGGCGAAGTTGCGTCGCGTTCGGGGTCCAGTTCAGGGCAGCGAGTCGGGTCACCCTCAGGCGATCGATCAACGCCCCGACCGTTTCGTCGCCGGGGCCCGGGCGACGGACCCGTTCGTCGAGTTTCATCTTGCCGAGACGTCGCTCGATCCGCTCGACGATGTCGCCCCGGACTTTGTCCCACACCAACGCGTAGCTGGTTTCGACGGCATCGCCGAGGGTGGCCGCGACCTCGTCGGCATCGATACCCGCCGCCAGCCGGAGCCGGGTGTTCTTGCGATCGCCGTCGACATCGGCCGCGACGACGAACGCCTCGTGGGCGAGTGGATCATCCTTGGCCACCCACGCGCCGCTGCCGGTGCGAAGTTGGAATTGGCCCGGCTGTGAGCGACGGACGGCGAGCCGATCCGGATAGGCGAGGACCAGAACCGCTCCGGCGCGATCGGGGTTGATGCTGTCGAGGTCGAGCGAGATGCCGGCCCGGCGGGCGATGTCGCGAGCTCGGCGGATCAACCGATCGACCGCTCCACGGTCGGCGCGGGAGTGGTGTTCGGTGCCGATCGCCACCCGCAGCCGCAGCGAGAGATCGGCCGGTAGATCGTCGGCGCGGCCGCGCAGGATGTCGCGATCGTCGAGCAGCGCGGCGATCAGACAGGCGAGCGACCGGTCACGATCACCGACGGCATCGACCACCATCCGGGCCAGCCGCGGGTGGGCAGGGACGCTCAACATCGAGCGCCCGGTCGCAGTGATCGACCCCTCCGCGTCGAACGCGCCGAGCAGCTGCAGCAACTCGGCTCCCTGGGCCAGCGTCCGCGCCGGTGGCGGATCGGGGAAGTCGAGTTGGTCGGCGGGCGTGCCCCACGCCGCGAGTTCGAGCGCCAGCCCGGCGAGGTCGACCTGGGTGATCTCGGCTTCGAGATGAGCGCGGCGGGTGGAGTGTTCGAGCTTGCTCCACATCCGGTAGGCGACTCCGGGTTCTGTGCGACCGGCCCGACCGGAGCGTTGATCGGCCGAGGCACGACTCGTTGCAATCGTGGTCAGTCTCGTCATCCCGGTCCGAATGTCGTAGCGCGGCACCCGCGCCTGACCGGCATCGACCACGATCCGTACTCCAGCAACCGTCAGCGATGTCTCGGCGATGTCGGTGCTGAGCACCACCCGGCGACGACCGGCGGGCGACGGAGCGAGCGCCCGATCCTGGTCGCTGAGCGACAGCGCGCCGGCCAGCGGATACAGATCGACATCGGCCGGCACGACCCGATCGAGCGCCTGGTAGACCCGCGTGATCTCGCCGATCCCGGGCAGGAACACGAGCACGTCGCCGATGTCGTTGCGCAGCGCGAGCAGCACGGTTTCGGCCACTGCGACATCGAGTTTCTGACCCTTACCGGGCGGCGACCAGCGGATGTCGATCGGATACGTACGCCCTTCGCTGGTGATGACGGGGCACGCACCCGCCGGCCCACCGAGCAACGCCGACAACGTGTCCGCCTGCGCAGTGGCCGACATCGCCAGCAACTTGAGATCGGGGCGCAGGTTGCGACGCGAGTCCAGGGCGAGCGCAAGACCGACATCGGTCGGCAGGTTGCGTTCGTGCACTTCGTCGAAGATCACGAGACCGGTTCCGGGCAGTTCCGGGTCGTGCTGCAGACGGCGGGTCAGGACACCTTCGGTGACGACCTCGATCCGGGTGTCGCGCCCGATCCTGCGCTCGTCGCGCGTCTGATAGCCAACGGTGTCGCCGACGTCCTCGCCCAGCATGTGCGCCATCCGGTGACCGGCTGCACGAGCGGCGAGGCGACGCGGTTCGAGCATCACGATCTTGCGACCGTCGAGCCACGATTCACGGATCAGGCGCAGTGGGACCAACGTGGTCTTGCCCGCTCCCGGCGGAGCGACGAGCACCGCCGAACCGGTGTCGCGTAATGCGACTGCGACATCGCCGATGACTTCTTCGACCGGCAGTCCGGTGTCAGATGAGCCGAGCGGCGGCGACAAACGAGACCTGGGTGATCAGCTGATGGCCGGAGTGCCGGCGAAGGGCGCAGGATCGCTCGCCACCGGGATCATCGGATGCGACCAGACCGTGGCCTTGGCAATCGCTGCAGCGACCTTGCGCCACTCGGCGCCATCCCAACCTTCGGCCGAAGCCGCGACGTTGCCGTCCATCGACACGAACACGAATGCGGGCAGTGCGGTCAGGCCGAGTGACTTGACGAATGCGCGATCGGGATCGCAGTAGACGAGGAACTCCTCCGCGAGCGGTCCGAGGAAGGCCTTTGCATCGTCGGGCCCGCAGGTGACGACAAAATTGACCCGAACGTCGGCGCCACGGAACTCGTCCAGGATCCGAGATGCTGTCTTCAAGATCCAGCTGCTCTCGTTGGTGTACGGGTCGAGCACGACACTGGCGAGATTGAACATCGTCAGCCACTCTTCGAGTGGGCGGTTCTCGCCATCGAGGGCGGTCAGGACGACGTCGAGCGAGGGATTGCTGGCCACGGGACGCAACGGTAGCGCGAAGCACCCGTGAGCCCCCACTCTTGCCGTCGAGCGGTAGCGTCGCGAAGGTGCATCCGATGGAACGCCTCCGTTATGTCGCCAGGTCATCCGGTGGTGATCAGCGGATGCTCGTGCGGGAAACGGCATCCGGTCTCGCCGGCCTTCGGCTCGACCCGGCCGGGCTCGTTGTGGCCTGTCGACGCATCGTCGAGCGCCACACGTCGTCCGGCCCGCTGTGGTGGCTGTGCGCGAAGTTGGTCACCTCCACCGAGCCGATGCGTGATGCGTGGGCGCTCAGCGACGCAATGGACGAGGACCCCACACCGAACCACCTCGTCGATTTGCTGCCCGATGGTGCCACCGTCTGCGTGATTGGTTGGCCCGACCTCGTCGGTGAGGCGCTGATCCGGCGTGGCGACATCACCGCACTGGTCATCGACAGCAACGACGAGGGCAATTCGCTCGTGCGTCGGCTGCAGCGGGTCGATGTCGACGCCGAGGAGGTCCATGCCAGCGGCACCGCCGCTGCCGTCGAAGCCGCTGATCTGGTAATCGTCGAAGCGGTCGCGACGGGGCCCGACGGCGCACTCTGCGCGCTCGGCTCACACGCTGCTGCAGCGGTTGGCTACTGCAGCGAGATACCCGTGTGGCTCGTCGCCGGCCGCGGTCGCCGTCTGCCCGAGCCGATGTGGGCCACCATTTTGCAGCGATTAGACGACAGCGACGAAGGCTGGGATCGCCCGTTCGAGCGGGTGCCGCTGGCGATGATCAGTGGCATCGTCGGACCAGACGGAATGTCCGACATCACCGCTGCTGCGCTCACCCCCGAGTGCCCGATGGCGCCCGAGCTGCTCCGCACCAGCGCGATGTAG
>JBDSDH010000115.1:0-2587 GCA_039920665.1 Ilumatobacteraceae bacterium | reverse complement strand
TGGACGATGTCGACGATGGAGACGGTGGAGCGAATTCGCTCGATGTCTTCGTCGACGATGGCCATCCGCCGAGACTACCGTCGGGGCGTCACGCGCTCGCCGGGGGTTGCGGCGTCTCGTCCGGATCGGGACCGAACTTCAGCGAGAGGAACACCGCCACAGCCAGAACAACGGCAATGACCGCCAGCGAGATACCACCGGAGATCGTGACCCAATGGGTGATCAACATCTTGATCCCGACAAACGCAAGGATGATCGCGAGACCTTGCTGGAGGTAGGTGAACCGGTTACGGAGGTCGGCGAGCAGGAAGTACAGAGCGCGCAGGCCGAGGATCGCAAACGCGTTCGACGTGAACACGATGAACTGCTCGCGACTGACCGCCAGCACCGCCGGTACCGAGTCGACGGCGAACAGCACATCGGTCGTCTCGACCAAGACAAGGACCGCGAACAAGGGTGTCGCCAGGCGACGACCATCGAGCCGGGTGAAAAGCTTCTGGCCGTGCATCGTCGGCGTCGACGGCACGACCTTACGGACGAGTTTGAATGCGAAGTTCTCCTCCGGATTCATCTCGTCGTCGTCGCCTGTGATCAGCTTGAACGCTGTGTAGAGCAGGAATGCACCGAAGATGTAGAGGATCCACTCGAACTTCTCGATCAAGGCAACCCCGGCGAAGATGAACGTGGCCCGCAGCACGAGGGCGCCGAAGATGCCCCAGAACAAAACCCGGTGCTGATACAGGGCCGGCACCGCAAAGAACGTCATGATCAATGCCCACACGAACACGTTGTCGATCGAGAGGCTGTACTCGATCAGGTATCCGCTGAAGTACTCCCCTGCCGCCTTGCCACCGAACCCGATGGCCATCGCCAGGCCGAACAGCACGCCGACGGTGACCCACATGAGCGTCTCCATCGCGGCCCGTTTGGTAGACAACACCTTCGGCTTGCGATGCAACACCAGAATGTCCAACATCAGCAAGACCCCAATGAGGCCGAGCGTGACGACCCACGCCCAACTGGGCACGGACAGTTCGGCGAAGTTCGCGGAGGATTCCTCCGCAAACATCGCGGCAACGGGGACAGGCATCAAACCAGTGTTACTTGGTTTCGGCCTTCTTCGCACCAGAGGCCGACGCGATGATCGCCTGAGCCGCAGCCAGTCGGGCGATCGGCACCCGGAACGGGCTGCAACTGACGTAGTCGAGGCCGGCGCCGTAGAACAACGCAATGCTCTCCGGGTCACCGCCATGCTCGCCGCAGACACCGATCTTGAGCTTGGGCTTGGTGGTGCGGCCGCGTTCGACGCCCATCTTCACCAGTTCGCCGACGCCGCCGGCGTCGATGGTCTCGAACGGGTTGCGCTTGAGCAGACCCTGTTCGAGGTAGGCCGGCATCATCTTGCTCTCGATGTCGTCACGGCTGAAGCCGAACGCCATCTGGGTCAAGTCGTTGGTGCCGAAGCTGAAGAAGTCCGCTTCTTCAGCGATCTCATCGGCGCGGATCGCGGCCCGGGGCGTCTCGATCATGGTTCCAATCGTCACTGTGACGCCACCCGCAGACCCACCCTGGCCCTTCTTCTTGAGGCCCTTGACGGCGGCATCGATCTCGGTCTGGACCCAACCCCGTGCAAGCGCCATTTCTTCACGGGTGACCGTGAGCGGGATCATCACTTCGACGATTGGATTCTTGCCCTTCTGACGCAACGACGCAGCGGCGGCCATCAGGGCCTTGACCTGCATTGCATATAGACCGGGCTTGAGAACACCGAGCCGCACGCCGCGTGTGCCGATCATCGGATTGTGCTCGGCCCACTCTTCGGCAGCCTTGAGTTCCTTGGTCTCCTGCGCTGTGAGGCCGACTCCGGCTTGCTTGATCCGCAGCTCTTCTGCGGATGGAAGGAACTCGTGCAGAGGCGGGTCGAGCAGACGCACCGTGACGGGCAAGCCATCCATTGCTTCGAGGATCTCCTCGAAGTCGATCTGCTGGACCCGGCCGAGTTCGGCGAACGCGTCGGCCTCTTCTTCTGGCGTGTCGGCCAAGATCATCTTGCGAACGACGGGCAGACGATCTGGGGCGAGGAACATGTGCTCGGTGCGGCACAGTCCAATGCCCTCTGCGCCGAGCTCGCGTGCATTGGTGGCGTCCTCGCCGGTGTCGGCATTGGCGCGCACGCCGAGGCGGCGGATCTCGTCGGCCCAGCCGAGGACGGTCGTGAACTCGACGCTCGGCGCGGCGCTGATCAGCTCGACCTCGTCGGTGGTGACCACGCCGGTGGTGCCATCGAGTGCGATCACGTCACCGGCCCGAAGCTCGTGCTCTCCGACCCGCAACGTGCCCGCCTCCTCATCGATCTCGAGCTCAGCCGCACCGCACACGCAGGGCCGTCCCATCCCGCGAGCGACGATTGCTGCGTGCGAAGACTTGCCGCCACGCGAGGTCAGGATGCCGCGGGCAGCGTCGAAGCCACCGACGTCCTCGGCCGAGGTGAACTGGCGGACGAGGATCACGTCTTCGCCGTTCGCCCCGCTTCGCTCGGCTTCCGCCGCGCTGAAGACGATCGCCCCGCGTGCGGCTCCGGGCGAGG
>JBDSDH010000114.1:0-8203 GCA_039920665.1 Ilumatobacteraceae bacterium | reverse complement strand
GTGCCGATCCGCTTCGACGGATCGGCGGCCGGATGGCGCAGGACGAAGAGATCGAAGTTGCCCTTCGACGGGTCGTCGTAGTCGATCGGCACGATCACGCTGCCCGTCTCGAGTCCGTTGCCGAAGTCCGTCCAGTCGATCGTACTCGTGTCCGGGGCAGCGCTGTCCGGGGCATTGCTGTCTGGCGTGCCTCCGGACGAGGCGGGCGTGTCGCCCGTCTGTGATCCAATCGCTTTGCTGCTCGTGATCGTCACGCCACTGCCCGAGTTGCATGAAGCACCGATCAACGACAACGCAACCATGGCAACGAGGGCGGGGCGGTGGCGCATCACGGCGATGGTATCGGTGCCGCCGAACTCACCGGACGCGGGCAGGACCCGATCGGGACTCGGCTTCTCCGGGTGCTGCTACGTGCATTCCAATCCGTCGTCAGGCACGACGAGATCGACCAGATATTGGTCAACCGCCTGGTTGACGCAGCTGTTGAGGCCGTATCCGGTGTGTTGATCGGCGGTCACGATGATGAGGTGCCCGTCCTCGAGCGCATTGGCCATGTTGCGGGTGCTGATCAACGGTGTGGCCGGATCGCCGGTGGTGCCCACCACCACGACTGGGCCCGCGCCCGCCGCATCCACCCGAACCGGCGGGGCCGCTGGAACCGGCCACGCGGCGCAGAACTGCAGTTCGAGGATCCACCCCGCACCGAGACGGGGAGCAACGGCAGCGAACTCGTCCTGCATGTCGAACAGCACCTGCGGATCCTTGGTGCCTGGGTCGTCGAGGCAATTGATCGCGAAATAGGCCTCGAGCGAGTTGTCGTACGTGCCGTCGGGTTGACGCGAGTAGTAGTCGTCGTACAGCGCGAGGATGCCCGCGCCATCACCGTTCTGGAGATCGTCGAGCGCGACCTCGAGGTCGGGCCAGGAGTACTGGCTGTACATCGCGTCGCTGACCGCCGTCGTGAGCACGCCCTGGGTGATGTCGGGCCGACCGACCGGTCCTGCCACCGGCGATGCGTCGGCCTCGGCGTTCAACACGTCGAATGCCTCCTCGGCGTCACCGTTGTTGTAAAACGCACAGTCCGGTCGTGAACTGCAGTCGGTGAGGAACGTGTCGAATGTGCCCTCGAAGCCGGCCGCCTGTTCGAGGTTCTGCTGCAGATAGCCAACGGACTGATCAGCGGCGCCATCGATCACCATCGCCCGCACCGTTTCGGGATACAGGCTGGCCCAGGTGACACCGAGTTCGCTGCCGTAGCTGAAACCGAAATAGGTGATCGTGTCCTCGCCGAGAGCTCGGCGGATCGCATCCATGTCACCGGCCGTGGCCTCGGTCGAGACGAACGGCAAGATCTTCCCGCTGCGCTGCTCGCATGATGCGCCGAATTCATCAGCCGCCGACAGGATCGCCTGCTGTTCGTCGGGCGTGTCGGGCGAGGAGTCGAGCGCGAAGTACCGGTCGTAATCGTCCACACAATCGAGCGCTGGGGTGGTGAGGCCGGTGCCACGCGGATCCCAGGCGAGGATGTCGAACGAGTCGAGCAGGTCCTGGCCATAGACCTGCTCGGCGTACTCAGCGAGGGAGCTCCCGCCGGCACCGGGCCCGCCAGGATTGACGAGCAACGTGCCGATCCGCTTGGTGGGGTCGGCCAGGTGCCGGATCATGTACAGCGAAAAGCTGCCCGCATCGGGGTCGGCGACATCGATCGGCACCTCCAGACGGCCTCGTTGGAGATCGTTGCCGTACTCGGTCCAGCCGAACGCCGCCGTGTCGGTGGTGTCGGTGGTGTCGGTCGTAACGGTCGCGATCGAGTCGCTCTTGATGGCTGTGACGTCGTTGCCGTCGGCTGCGCACCCGGCAAGCCCGACGGCAGCGACGACAGCGACGACAGCGACGAGCGACGCGAAGCTGCGGTGAGACATCGGGTCATCGTAGGTGGGGCCGCCGTAGCCTCGTCTGCATGCGAATGGGTCCCCATGCAATGATGCCGAGCGACCGATCGGCAATCGAGGGCGCAAAGTTCAGTCGTGGCGGGTTGCGTCGGGTGTGGGTGTTCGCCCGTCCGTATCGGCGCAGCATCTACGGTTTCCTGGCCACCATCGTCGCCGCCGCGTTGCTGTCGCTGGTTGCACCGTTCGCGTTCAGGGCGATCATCGACGAGGCGATCCCGAACAAGAACCGCGGTCAGATCACGTTTCTCGCCGGGCTCGTCGTCGGCGCCGCGATCCTCGATGCAGTGCTGTCGATCGTGCAGCGTTGGTACTCGGCCCGGATCGGCGAAGGCCTGATCTATGACCTCCGCGTCGCGCTGTTCGACAAGGTGCAGCGAATGCCGATTTCGTTCTTCACCCGCACCCAGACCGGCAACGTGATCAGCCGGCTCAACAACGACGTGATCGGAGCCCAGTCGGCCGTCACCAGCACGCTCGGCAGCGTCGTCAGCAACATCGTCGTCTTGACCACCACGCTGATCGCGATGGTCTCGCTCGAGTGGCGGCTGACGCTGCTGTCGTTGGTGGTGTTGCCGCTGTTCATCATCCCCGCCAAGCGGGTCGGTCGACGGCTCCAGACCATCGCGCGCCAGAACATGGAGTACAACGCGCAGATGAACACTCAGATGAGCGAGCGTTTCAACGTGAGCGGTGCGCTGCTCGTCAAGCTGTTCGGTCGCCACGACCGCGAGATCGCGGTGTTCTCCGATCGGGCGCGCGGGGTGCGCGACACCGGGATCCGTTCGGCGATGTACGGCAGGGTGTTCTTCGTCGCTCTCGGTCTGGTCGGAGCGCTCGGCGCCGCTGCCGTGTATGGCATCGGCGCGCAGATCGCCGTGTCCGGCACGATCACGGCCGGCACGCTCGTTGCGCTGGCGACCTTGGTCGCTCGGGTGTACCAGCCGCTCACCGGGTTGACCAATGCCCGGGTCGATCTGATGACCGCGTTCGTCAGCTTCGAGCGGGTGTTCGAGGTGCTCGACGCACCGGTATCGATCGTCGACGCTCCCGCCGCGGTCGACCTGATCGACCCGAAGGGAACCGTCGAGTTCGACCACGTGACGTTCCGCTATCCCGGTGCTGCCGAGGTGTCGATTCCATCGCTGGAGGCGCCCGGTCCGCAGGGCGCAGATCCGGATCGCGACGTGCTCAGCGATCTGTCGCTGAAGATCGCTCCCGGCGAGACCGTGGCCCTCGTTGGATCATCGGGAGCGGGCAAGACGACGCTCGCATCGTTGATCACCCGGCTCTACGACGTCACCGGCGGCGCAGTGCGGATCGACGGGCACGACGTGAGGTCGCTCACCGGCCAGTCGTTGCGGGCGGCCATCGGCGTTGTGTCGCAGGATCCACACCTGTTCCACGAGACGATCGAGGCCAACCTGCTCTATGCCAAGCCCGATGCAACGCGTGCCGAACTCGACGAGGCGTGCCGAGCGGCGCGTATCCACGACACGATCGCGGCGCTGCCGGATGGCTATGCAACGGTTGTCGGCGAGCGTGGCTACCGGTTGAGCGGTGGCGAGAAGCAACGGATCGCGATCGCGCGGATGCTGCTCAAGAACCCCGCGGTGATGGTGCTCGATGAAGCAACGAGCCATCTCGACAACGAGAACGAAGCACTCGTCCAGGCCGCGCTCGAAACCGCGTTGCAAGGACGTACGGCGCTGGTGATCGCCCACCGCTTGTCGACGATCCGCGACGCAGACCGGATCGTGGTGCTCGACGCCGGGCGACTCGTGGAGCAGGGCACCCACGACGAGCTGATGGCGCTCGGTGGCTTGTACGCCCGTCAGGAGCACGTCGTCCAGGTATCACCGTCGCCCTTCGCGCTCGACGGCTGAGACGCGCGGACTGCTCAGGCGAGCAACGCCAACCAGGCAACCATCAACTGCGTTGCGAGCGCGTCGTCGTCGGCCGTGCCGGTGACATTGGCCGACACCGTGTACAGGACCCCATTCTTCATCGCAAAGAGATCGCCCGACTGGACGAACGATCCTGGCGGCAAACCCGGATCCTGGACGGTGACGGCGAATTGGGGATCGGGATTGGGAAAGGAGGCGATGTCCTGCTCGTCGGTGTCGATTTCGAAGTACACGCCGACGTTGTTGGCGTCACCGAGGTACGCGCAGCCGGCAAACTCTTGGAACTCGACCGGCAACACCTTGGCAGCGATGATCGACTCGACCACGTCCTGGCCCGGCACCATCGAGCAATCGCCCGCATCGGGAACGGCGGCTGTTTCCTGCGGGGCAGAGGTCTCGGCTGGAGCCGGGTCTGTGACAGCACCGGCCGACGTTGCCGATGCGGCTGATTCGGCTGATGCGGAGTCACCGTTCGGTGTGGTCGCGCTCGGCCCCGCAGCAGCGGTCGCGCTGGAACCATCAGAGCTCTCGTCGGAGCAGGCGCTCATCGCCAACGGCAAAACGACCGCGATCGCGGCGCTCACCGCTCGGCGCCGAACGCCGTGCTGGGCGAAACGCAATCGAACCCGGGGGCAAGGCTGCTTCATGTGTACTCCGCTCTCGTTGGGACCGGCTGTCCTCTGGTGCCCATTCGATCACAGCCGGCGGTGCAGTCAGAGCCAAACGAGAAGATCCCTCACTTGTCCACCAGCAGCCGCGATCTGCGGCGGAACCAGGTCAAATGAAATGTCGTCGAGCACCATCCGACTTCACTGTCACACCCCGCGACCATGATGGTTCGCATGAGTCCCGCCACAGTCTTGCTCGTCGTCATCGTGGCGTTGGCGACCGGTGTCGCTCTCACCGTGTTCGTTCAACGTCGGGCGACGGGAGCGCCCGCCGCCAATACCGACACCGACACAGTCGCAGCCCGTGCGGCCGACATCGCGGCTGCGATGGCCGCCGATCTCGCTGCCTCCCAGGCTGCTGCAACCGCTGCAGCCGAACGGCAAGCGGCCGTCGCCGAAGCCCAGGCCATCGCTTCTGCCCGACACGCAGCCGAGATGTCGGCGATGCAAGCCGCCAACACCGCTGCCCAGACCGAAGCGCTGCAACGCGGGTTGCAGGACGCGATGAGTGCCCTGCAGGTGCAGGCCGCCAACGAGCGCGATGTCGCGGTACGTTCCGCGCTCGAGCAGGTCGCACTGATGGGTAAGGAAGCGCTCGGTTCGCAGAACGCAGCAGCGTCGGCCGACCTGACCGCCAAGAAAGACGTCATCGAGTCCCGTCTCGGAGCGATCCAGACCGAGGTCCGCAGCGACCTCGACCGGCTGTCCAAGCTCGTCAACCAACTCAACGACTCCACGTCGCAGCGGTTCGGTCAGGTCGATTCTTCGCTGCGGGCCCACGCCGAGATCACCCAACACCTCAACAGCACGACCCAAGGTCTGCGCGAGGCGCTCGCCAGTCCCAACAACCGGGGCCAATGGGGCGAACGGATGGCTGAGGACATCCTCCGCTCGGCCGGATTCATCGAACACAAGCAGTACCGCAAGCGCACCGCAGTCGAAGGTGACGGACAGGGCATCCCCGATTTCACGTTCATGATGCCCAAGGGTCAGGTGCTCTTCATGGACGTCAAGTTCCCCATGGCTGCGTACCTGCGTTACCTCGACGCCTCCACCGAAGCCGAGCGAAGCACCCACCGGGCAACGTTTCTACGCGATGTGCGGATGCGGGTGCGTGAGCTCGCCAAGCGCGAATACGCCAGTGTCGACAGCCGTGCTGCGGTCGACAACGTGTTGCTGTTCGTGCCCAACGAAACCCTCAGCGCGTTCATCCACGAGAACGACCCGGCTTTGATCGATGAAGCGATGCGCCAGAACGTGGTGATCTGCTCGCCACTCACCCTGTTTGCATTCCTCGGCATCATTCGTCAGGCCTTCGACAATTACGTCATGGAGCAGACCAGCCACGAGATGATGCAATTGCTCGGCAAGTTCGCCCAGCAGTGGGGCAAGTACTCGGACTCGATCGACAAGGTCAAGAAGCAGTTTGACACGGTGCAACGGTCGTTCGACGAACTCGCCACCACACGCAAGCGGGCCCTCGAACGCCCTCTCAAGGATCTCGAAGCACTGCGTCTCGATCGGGGTGTCGCTGTCGACGGCGAGTTGTTCGCAGCCGAGGTGCTCGAACTCGAAGGCTATCGCGAGTTGGGTGCCTGAAAGGGCTGAGCACCTGTCGCCGGCGCACCGGGACCGGGCGACAGGGTCGGTGCCGAGTCGGTGACCGGCGTGTCCCACGGCAGTGAGGTCGACGACGTCGGTCTGTGCGGTGCATGGGCCGACAGCCGCATCGGCACGCGGAACAGCACCGCGGATACGTCGCTGTCCTCGATCCAAATCGCACCGCCATGGGCCTCGACCAGCCCACGGGCGATCGCGAGGCCGAGTCCGCCGCCACCTGACTGACGGTTGCGGCTCGGGTCCGCTCGGGTGAATCGCTCGAATGCCTGCTTGCGGAACTCGCGGGGGAAGCCGGCACCTTCGTCGGCAACCCGCACCACAGCGCCGTCGCCGACCTTGACCGAGACCCGAACCGTCGATCCGGTGGGGGCGTGACGGATCGCATTGTCGATCAGGTTGCGGATCACACGTGACAGCGAGACAGCGCTGGCGACGACGTGCACCGAATCATCGGCTTCCAGCACGAGCCGCACGTCGGCAGCAGCCGCTGTCGGGGCGAGCGACTCCACCGCACCATCTGCCAGTTCGACCAGATCGATCGACACCCGCTCGAGGTCGAACCGGCCCGCATCGAGACGAGCCAACAGATAGAGATCGTCGATCAACGAACCGAGCGCCTCCACTTCGTGTTGCATCGAGCGCAGATAACGCTGAGGATCCGGTGCGACACCGTCGATCATCGCCTCGATCGCTGCCTGCAGCGCAGCGAGCGGTGAGCGCAAATCGTGGCCGATGTTGCTCAGCAAGGCGCGCCGTTCCTCCTCGACCATCGCCCGCTCCTGCTCCAGGGTGTCGAGCCGGTCGACGAGATCATCGATCGCTCGACCGACGTGACCCAGTTCGTCCGAGCGCAGGCTCTCGACCCGGATCGATCGATCGCCGGCACCAATCCGGCGGACCGTGGATTCGAGGTGGCGGACGTCGTCGCGGAGCGGTTGGGAAACGATGACCGCAAGCAGGGCAGCAAAGCCAGCCGTCACTGCGAGCAGAACGAGAAACGCGGTGAGTTCGTCGTGGGAGACGAACATCAGCCGGGCGGCGATGACGGCCGCCACGACCGCGATCAGCAGCGACGACAGGGCGACCATCAACAGCGATTGGCGCAGCGTGGACGACCGGCGCTGATGACGCCGCAGCGCGAGGCCGATCAGGGCAATGCCGACCGACAGGCCGACGAACGCGGCGATCGTGAGCAACGGGTGATCGCTGAACCCGGACCGCATCGAAACCGCCAGCTGACGCGGAGCAGCAACCACGGGTATCAGTCGTGCCGACGAACTGCGTGACGACCAGAAAGAGTCATGGCTCGAACCGGTAACCGACACTGCGAACCGTGACCAGCCACCGCGGCTGCTCCGGGTTGGCCTCCAACTTCTGACGCAGACGTCCGATGTGCACCGTGACGGTGGCTGGATCCTGGAAGTCGGGAGATGACGACCAGACCTGATCGAGCAGCTGGGCTCGGGAGAACACTTGCCGCGGCCAGTGCGTCAGCAACGACAGCAGATCGAACTCCTTGGGCGTCAACGCGACGACGGTGCCGTGGAGAAACACCTCACGGGTGCCGATGTCGATGCCGAGTCCGCCGAAGTCTTTGCGGTTCGATGGCTCTTCGGGCGGCTTTGCGTTGGTGCGGCGCAAGACGGTGCGCACCCGCGCTGCCAGCTCGCGGGGAGAGAACGGCTTGACGACATAGTCGTCGGCGCCGAGTTCGAGTCCGGTGATGCGGTCAACTTCGTCCGCGCGAGCGGTGAGCAGGATGACCGGTACCTGACTGGTGGTCCGCAGACGGCGCAAGATGGACAACCCATCGATTTCGGGAAGCATCACGTCGAGCACGACGAGATCGGGGGTGTTGCGATCGAGCCACAGCTGCGCTTCGCGACCATCGGCCGCTTCGTGGACCTCGATGCCGTCAAGTTCGAGGTAGCGGGCCACAACCTCTCGAACCATTGGTTCGTCATCGACAATCAGCACCCGTGCAGCCATGGCCACACAGTACGACGTGGTCGGTGTCGGCCGAGCGGGACGATGGTGAGTTTCGCGAACGTTGCGCCGC
>JBDSDH010000113.1:0-5323 GCA_039920665.1 Ilumatobacteraceae bacterium | reverse complement strand
ATCGTCGCCGGCGCGAGGCCTCGCTTGCGTAGATTCGCGTACAAGGCATCGATCTCAAGCGTTGACAGCCTCGAGAGTCTGATCCCGCCGAGCACGGGGACGATCTCACGGTGGACGTACTGGCGGTAGTGATACAGAGTGGTTGCGGAACGGCCGAGCCCGGTGATGTGGTCGATCCAACGATCCAACGATCGAGCAGATCGGCCAGAGTTGGATCATCGAACGAGACCTGGCCGTTGGCCACGGAGGTCTGAAAAGCGGCGAGCGCCCTTCGCCTCGCGCTTCGAGGTCGTCTTGATCTTGGTGATCACGCGCCGGTATCGGCCGGTTGCCGGGTCGAGGCCGGCGGACACCGTGAGCTCCCAGCTGCCCGGGGTGCGTTCTCTCATCGTTCCCATGTGAATCGTCCCGTCGCGGCAGCTTCGCGGCTGGAAGACTTGGCCGACTCGACGGAGGTGCTCAGAAGTTGCCTCTGAGCTGGAAGTATGTGGTGCGACCCCTGGGTTTCGAACCCAGAACCTGCGGATCAAGTGATCAAGTATTCTTGTCCAACTTGTGTTGACACATCCTCTGAGATCACAACATGAAAGAACTCCGAACAGGGAGCCTGCGCGTTCTGTTCATCTTCGATCCGATTTCGACAGCCGTTCCACTGCTCGGCGGCCACAAACGCGATCAGTGGAGAGCGTGGTACGAGTCGGCGATCAGCACAGCTGACTATCTGCACGACGACTACCTCCGCGAAACCAAGCAGACAGCAGGCGACACGTAGATGGCACGAGGACAAAGGACACGACATGACCACCAAGAGCTGGAACGACATCAAACGGCAGCGCCCGACCTCGTCGAAGGCGCGCGCCGGCGCACATCCGGACAACCTCGCCGAAGACCTCGGTGTCCCGCTTGCCGAGCTTCGCCGCTTCGTCGACCTGACCCAGGTCGAACTCGCCCAGCGGCTACTCGTCACGCAGCCGTCCGTTTCAGAGATCGAACGGAGCGAGAGCCCAGCAGTTGCCAACGGTGCGACGCTACGTCGAAGCGCTTGGCGCGCACCTCGAACTCACCGGCCCAGTTCTGCGCTGTTGTTCTGCGCCCCGTACCGGCACCTCAGTGACGGTCCTGCTGCTCCGGAGGTCGTAGCGTCAGCTGAATGGTCGACTCAGAGAATCCCTCTGCGGGCGTGGTCCGCAGCCGAGCCGACGGGACGGCGCCCGGCGGGAAGAGGCCTCCGGTCGTGTTGTCCGACGATGCGGTTGCGCTGCGACCGTGGATCTTTTCCGATGCGATCTTCATGGCTGAAGCGTCGAGAGACCCGGCGATCGAGCGCTACAACGGCCCGGTGTCGGCCTCGGTGGCTGATGCAATCACCGTGATCGAACGCATCGAGCAGAGCTGGCGTACTTTCGACGTCGAGGGTGATCCGACGGGCGCCGCCTTCGTCATCGTTGATACAGCCTTGGGTGAGCCGGTCGGCATGTGTGGCATCGATCACTGGTCGAGCACAGACGGAGCCCAGTTCGGCTACTGGCTGGCCGCAGGTGCGAGAGGACGAGGGCTGGCAACTCGCGCCGTAACTTTGATGACGGGTTGGTTGTTCAAACTCGGAGCAGCTCGCGTCTTCCTGACGATCCACTCCGAGAACGCTGCTTCAGCCGCTGTCGCACTTCGCGCAGGGTTCATCGATGAGGGGACGCTTCGCGCCTACGGCGAATTGGCGGGGCAACGCCAGGAGACCGACGTTTTCGCTGCACTCCCCGACGAGTGGCCCTTGAGAGGGGATCACTGACTGCCACCCCGCCGTCCGCGACGCCAGAGGCGCAGATCGGCGCTCTCCGGTTCCGGCGGTGTGGCCGTTGTTCGGCTTGGGCGTTATGCGCCGGAAATTTGCTGGTCGAGGACGAGGGCTCGTGGCGTGCCGGCGAGGCCCGGGGCGTTGTCGGCGCTCGTCCAGACGACCGTGGTGAGGAAGTCTTTGAACGCAGTCGCTGCGTCGGCGCTGTCGAAGTCGAGTTGGATCATCACGTAGCGGTCGTCGTCAACTGGGCGGAGAATGCGTTGGGCGAGCACTCCTGCGCTGCGGCGTGCCTCGGCGAATCGCGCGAATGCGGTCGACCAGGTCGCGAAGTCGGTGATGGGGTGCTCGATGTGCAGTGTTGACATGTGTCGCACGGTAGAGGTCCTCGATCGGCGCGGGAATCCCAAGTAGTTGGGATTCTTCTACTGTGCTGAGGATGTCAGTCGAAGCAGCCTGCGCGATGCATGACGATGTACGCGATCTGCGTCTGGCCGTCCTCGACGAGCTTCGTCGGCTCGTGCCGTTCGATGCGTTCGCATGGCTGCTGACCGATCCTGAATCCGAAGTGGGCACCGCGCCGATCGCTGACGTGCCGTGCCTGTCCGAGCTGCCGCGTCTCATCCGTCTCAGGTATGCGACCTCGGTGAACCGTTGGACGAGCCAGCCACAACCGGTCGCAGCGTGGTCACGTGGGCCGATCGGCGGTCTCGAGGACAGTTTGGTGTGGTGTGACATGCTCGCCGGCTACGGCGTCACAGACATCGCGTCAATGGTGTTCCGTGATCGGTTCGGCTGCTGGGCGTTCCTCGACCTGTGGCGCATCGGTGGCACCTTCGCCACAGCGGAGATTCGTTCACTCGTCGGAGCGACGGAAATCGTGACCAAGTCTCTCAGACGATGCGCACTGCGAACCTTCGAGCTGTCCGACGCGCACGTGAGAGCCGCCCGACACGGAGCGGCAGTCGTGCTCCTCCGGGGTGATCTCTCGCTCCGAGCCCAGACCGCAGAGACTGAGGTCTATCTGCGCGCGATCGTGCCACCCGAAGGCGATCGGCCGGCGATCCCAGCAGCCGCGTACAACGTTGGTGCTCAGTTGCTCGCTGTCGAGGACGGCGTCGACCGACATCCCCCCAGCGCACGAGTCCATCTCGGCGATGGTTCCTGGGTGACGCTGCGCGCTGGCCGTATCAACGACGGCATCGCCGTGACAATCGAGCCGTCGACCTCGACGGAACGGATCGACCTTTTCTGTCGCGCCGCCGGCCTCACGGGGCGCGAGACCGAACTCGTCTGCAGGCTCGCGTCCGGCACCGACACGCGTGCTGTCGCTGCGGAAATGTTCGTCTCCATGCACACCGTGCAAGACCACCTGAAGTCGATCTTTGCCAAGACCCGTGTGAACAGCCGAAGAGAGCTCATCGCTCGGGCCGCTGGACGCTGACCACCGCCACCCCAGGCGCCGGCGCTCCGATCTGGGCGAGCTGAAAGGTGCTCGTGCCCAGTCGCAGACCTTCGACGTCGGTCAGCGGCGGCTACCGGGAGAATGGTTCGTCTGTCACGTACGAGACCTTGGCATCGAGAGAAACGCCCTTCGTTCTCGTTCTGCTTGACGGATCACGAATGTGGTTCTATTGTCCTAACGATGTTAGTTGCACCTAAGCGAGATAGACGAACGGAGCGTCGAGAAGCCACGAAAGCGGAGATCCTCGACGCTGCATGGGCTCAGGTGCGCACCGACGGGCTGTCAGCGCTGTCACTTCGCGACGTTGCCCGTGCGGTCGGGATGCAGCCGCCATCGCTATATGGCTACTTCGATTCGAAGAATGCGATCTATGACGCAATGTACGCGCAGGGCGCGCGTGCTTTTGTGGAGGCGGAGCCGCTCGACGTGCCAGATGACCCTGTTGAGGGTCTGAAGGCGGTCGTGCACTACTTTGTGGAGTTCTGCGCGGCCGACGCGGCACGCTATCTGCTGTTGTTCCAACGGACGATTCCTGGCTTTGAGCCGTCGGTGGAGTCGTTCGCGATCTCAAAGTTGAGCATCGAGCGGCTCGGAGAGCGCATCGCCGCGTGCGGGATCACCGACCCCGCCGCGGTTGACCTGTTCACTGCCATCGGGACCGGGCTCACGGATCAGCAGATCTCCAATGACCCCGGCGGCGATCGCTGGATCCGGTTGATCGATGACGCAGTTGAGATGTTCTACAGCCACATGACCAACAAGGGTGAGCAACCCTCAACGAGGAGACGACAGAAATGATGACCGCAACACGAGTCGACACGATCCCATCGATCACCCGGACGGAGGCCGAGGGCCTGGCGCGCACGGAGTACGCCCGCATGGCGTCGCAACTGCGATTGATGGCCCCGCACGACTGGACCACGATCACTGATTGCCCGCTGTGGGACGTTCGAGCGGTTGTCGGCCACAACGTCGGGATGATGAAGACGTTCACGGGCTTCCGTCGGTTGTTCGGCGCGATGGGCGCCGCAACGAGGACGGCCAAACGCAGTGGCGGCCAGATGATCGACGCGCTGACCGCCCAACAGGTGGCCGACCATGCCGATCACTCGACCGATGAACTGATCGCCAGCGTTGACGAAATCGGTCCGCGAGCCGCGCGATGGCGGGCCCGCGCACCCTGGTTGTTCCGCAAGATGCCGATGAAGCAAGAGGTCGGTGGCACAGCCGAGACCTGGCGAATGGGATTCCTTCTCGACACGATCCTGACGCGAGATCCATGGATGCACCGCATCGACATCGCACACGCCACCGGCCGCAGCCTCGAGCTCACGGCCGAGCACGACGGACGCATCGTCGCCGATGCGGTCGCCGAACTGGCTCGCCGCTACGACAAACCATTCACGCTCACACTGACCGGCCCGGCAGGCGGCGAATTCACCGCCGGCGACGGCAGCGGCGACCACGTGACGATCGATGCGATCGAGCTGTGCAGAGTGCTGTCGGGCCGCCCGCCCGCAAACGCGACACCGCGAAGCGGCCTCCTCGCCACGGAGGTGCCGTTCTGATGGAGATGCAAGCAAGGGTCACCGAGGTCGCCAACGGGGTGCACCAATTGACAACCGTGATTCCCGACGCGCCGGTGGCGTTCAACCAGTATCTGATTGCCGCCAACGAGCCGCTGTTGTTCCACACCGGGATGCGTGGGCTGTTCCCACTTGTATCGGCTGGCGTGTCGAGCGTGCTGCCAGCCGAGTCGGTGCGTTGGATCAGCTTCGGACACGTGGAGGCCGACGAGTCAGGCTCGATCAACGAGTGGCTTGCCATGGCTCCGCACGCCACCATCATGCATGGGTTCATCGGGTGCATGGTGTCGATCGGCGACCTTGCTGATCGAGAGCCAAAGCCCCTCGGCGATAGCGAGACACTCGACATCGGCGGCCATGTCGTGCAGTGGTTCGACACCCCTCACGTACCCCACGCCTGGGAGGCCGGTGTGCTCTACGACATCACGACCAAGACATTGTTCTGCGGCGACCTCTTCACATGGCACGGTCCCTACGCCG
>JBDSDH010000112.1:0-4414 GCA_039920665.1 Ilumatobacteraceae bacterium | reverse complement strand
AGCAACGAACGCATGCCCGACCTCTCCCCGACGCCGTTCCGCAGCCGATGCTGCAGAGACCTGACGCGGCGTCAGATTAGCATCGCCCGATGGCAACGGACCTGAAGCTGGGCTGGCACATCGGATACTGGGGCCGGTCGATGCCGGTCGGCGTGCCGGAGAATCTGGCGATGATCGAAGCGCTCGGTTTCGACAGCGCATGGACCGCTGAGTCGTGGGGTTCCGACGCGATCTCGCCGCTCGCCTGGTGGGGCGCCGCGACCACCAAACTGCGCCTCGGCACCAACCTGATCCAGATGTCGGCCCGCACGCCGACCGCGACCGCGATGGCTGCCGTGACGATGGATCATCTTTCCGGCGGTCGGTTCTGCCTCGGACTGGGCGTCAGCGGACCACAGGTGGTCGAGGGCTGGTATGGCCAGCGGTTCAACCGCCCACTCGCTCGGACCCGCGAGTACATCGCCATCATCCGCACGATTCTCGACCGGAACGAACGGCTCACCAACGACGGCCCGGAATACCCGATCCCCGCTCGCGACGGACTCGGCCTGGGCAAGGCGTTGAACGTGATGACCCACCCTCTGCGGGCAGATCTGCCGATTTTCATGGGTGCCGAAGGGCCCAAGAACGTCGCCCTCGCAGCCGAAATCGCGGACGGTTGGTTCCCGATCTTCTACGCCCCCAAGCACGAGGAACTGTACGGACCGTCGCTGCGTGAAGGCTTCGCCCGATCGACCGCGCACCGAACCGCCGACGAGTTCGAGATCCTCGCAACGGTGACGGTCGCGATCGACGACGACCTCGAAGCGGCCTACGACAGACTGCGACCGACGCTCGCGCTCTACGTCGGCGGGATGGGTGCGCAGGAGATGAACTTCCACGCCGATGTGTTCCGACGTCTCGGCCACGAACAGGCGGTCGATCAGATCCAGTCGCTGTTCCTGTCCGGACATCAGGCCGACGCAATCGCCGCCGTGCCGCGCGAGATGATCGACGAAATCTGCCTCGTCGGCTCGAAGGACAAGATTCGCGACGATCTCGCCGCTTGGCGCGAGAGCAGAGTGACGACGCTGGTGGTCGGCGGCCCGCCGGAGACACTTCGCACCATCGCCGAGCTTGTCCTCGGCTGATCGCACCCAACGAGCGTCTGCCGCGCGCACGGATCTGACGTTGCGTCAGATCCCTGCTAGAACGAAGTCATGTCCGGGGGCACGAACGATTACACCATTGCGCCCGACGGTTCCTTCATGGCGCCGCTCGAGCTCTTCTATCCGTACAAGCGCACCGTGGGGCCGACACTCAGTCGGTTCCTGACGGGCCTTCGCGAGCAACGGATCGAGGGCACTCGCAGCCCCGCCGATGGTCGGGTGCATGTGCCCCCGGCGGAGTTCGATCCGGTCACCGGCGAGGCGCTCACCGAGTGGGCTCCGGTCGAGTCGGTCGGCTCGGTCGTTTCGTGGTCCTGGCAACCAACTCCGGTCGAGGGCAACGCGTTGCAACAGCCGTTTGCGTGGGCGTTGATCGCGCTCGACGGTGCCGACACATCGCTGCTGCACGCGGTGGACGCTGGAACAGCCGACGCGATGAGCACCGGGATGCGGGTGCAGGTTCGCTGGGCTGAAGAGCGCAGCGGAAGCATTACCGACATCACCTGTTTCGAGCCCGTTGAGAGGGGTGCACTGTGAGCGAGGACGTGTTGCGGATCCGGACACCCATCCGTATCCAGTACCAGTATTCGGCTGGCCCGCACACGGCCACCCACCTGCACGGCCTCATGGACGGCAAGTTCATCGGTAAGCGCTGCCCGAGCTGCCACCTCGTCTACATGCCGCCGCGCAATGGCACCTGCGCCAAGTGCGGCGTGTTGCTCGCCGAAGACGTCGAGGTCGGCCCGGCCGGCACCATCACCACGTTCTGCATTGTCAACGTGCCGTTTCTCGGGCAGACGATCAAGATCCCCTATGTCGCCGCGACGATCCTGCTCGATGGCGCAGACCTCGGGATGCAACACCTGATCCAAGAGGTCGACACCGACGAGGTCCGGATGGGCATGCGGGTCGAACCCGTGTGGCGCCCGCGTGAGGAATGGGAGCCGTCGTTGTCGAACGTCACCCACTTCCGCCCGACCGGCGAGCCCGATGCCGACTTCGAATCGTTCGGCGGGCACCTCTGATGCGCGACGTCGCGATCATCTCTTCGGCCCAGGCCCCGAACCTCGCCACCACCACTGCCACCCCTGTCGAGATGTTGATGCCGGTCGTCGACCAGGCGTTGGCAAATGCCGGGATCGCCCGCAGCGAAGTCGGTTTCTGGTGCCACGGCAGCTGCGACTACATGACCGGCCAGCCGTTCAGCTTCGTGTCTGCCGTCGACGCGCTCGGCGCCTGGCCCCCGATCATCGAGAGCCATGTCGAAGCCGATGGCGCCTGGGCACTGTACGAGGCGTGGCTCAAGATCCAGACCGGCGAAGTCGACACCGCGCTCGTGTTCGGCAATGGCCGATCGAGCAGCGGCGACATCAACCGGATCCTGACCCTCCAACTCGACCCGTACGTCGTGGCGCCGCTGTGGCCCGACGACCGATCGATCGCCGCGATTCAGGCTCGGGCCTGCCTCGAAGCGGGCATCATCACCCCGCAGCAGATGGCGATGGTAGCCGTGCGCAACCACCACCACGCGCTCACGAATCCGTACGCCCTCCGCAAGGGTGACTACACCATCGACGAACTGCTGGAGGCGGCGCTGGTCGCGGACCCGCTGCGCGAACTCGATTGCCCAGCGCATGCCGATGGCGTAACCGCAGTCGTGCTCGCCGCCGGTGATGCTGCCCGTTCGATCAGCGCAGCGCGTGGTTCTCGACCAGCATGGATCCGCGGTATCGATCACCGGATCGACACCCAGAACCTCGGCAACCGGTCGATCACTTCGCTGCCGTCAGCCGAGCTCGCAGCGGCCAAGGCCGGCGTCGGCAACGACAAGGTCGACGTCGCCGAACTGCATGCGCCATACACCCACCAAGAGGTCCTCCTGGTGGCGGCGCTCGGGCTGGTGGACTCGCCGGACAGTTCGACCTCGATCAACCCGAGCGGCGGTGCGCTGTGCGCCAACCCAATGATGTCGGCCGGTTTGGCTCGACTCGCCGAGGCGGCCGCCAGGGTCGCCGATGGCAGCGCCGACCGAGCGGTCGGCCACGCGTCCTCCGGACCGTGGATGCAGCAGAACCTCGTGTGTGTCTTGGAAGGTGAATGACCGTGGCCGAACGTTGTGCAGTCATCGGGGTCGGACAGACCCAACATGCGTCGTGCCGGGCCGACGTCTCCATCGCCGGACTCGTCCGTGAAGCCGTCGACCGGGCATTGATCAGCGCACACACGACGATGGCCGAGATCGACGCGATCGTGATCGGAAAAGCCCCGGACATGCTCGAGGGCGTGATGATGCCGGAGTTGTACCTGGTCGATGCGTTGGCGGCATCGGGCAAGCCGGTGTTCCGGGTTCACACCGCTGGAAGCGTCGGCGGATCCACCGCGATCGTCGCTGCTCAACACGTGATGTCCGGCGTCCACAAGCGGGTGCTCACGATCGGGTTCGAGAAGCAGAGCGATGGCAACGCGATGTGGGCACTGTCGGTGCCGCTGCCGTTCGGCATGCCCGTGCACGCCGGAGCGGGCGGCTATTTCTCGCCCATCATCCGCTCGTACATCAAGCGCAGTGGCGCGCCGCCTCACATCGGCTGCATGGTCGCGGTCAAGGACCGGACCAATGCGTGTCTCAACCCGTACGCCCATCTCCACGAACCCGATTGGACCTTGGAGAAGGCAATGGAGAGTCCGATGCTGTGGGATCCCGTGCGAATGGTCGAGACCTGCCCATCAAGCGACGGGGCGATTGCCTTGGTGCTCGCCGCCGAAGATGTCGCCGACGCCCACGACGGCCCGAAGGCCTGGGTTCACGCGACCGCGATGCGCAGCGAGCCGACCCAATTCGCGGGTCGCAATCAGGTCAGCCCGCAAGCGAGCGAGGACTGCGCACGAGACCTGTGGCGCAAGGCCGGCATCACGTCACCGATCGACGAGATCGACGCGGTCGAGATGTACGTACCGTTCGCCTGGTTCGAGCCGATGTGGCTCGAAAGCCTCGGCTTCGCCCCCAAGGATCAAGGCTGGCGCTACGTCGAGGACGGCGTCACCGAGATGACCGGCAAGTTGCCGGTCAACTGCAGCGGCGGAGTGCTGTCGACCAACCCGATCGGAGCGAGCGGCATGCTTCGCTTCGGCGAGGCGGCGATGCAGGTGATGGGCATCGCCGGCGAGCACCAGATCGACAGTGTTCGCAAGGCATTCGGCCACGCCTACGGCGGCGGCAGCCAGTTCTTCGCGATGTGGGTCGTCGGCGCCGACAAACCCTGATCCGC
>JBDSDH010000111.1:0-3511 GCA_039920665.1 Ilumatobacteraceae bacterium | reverse complement strand
GGTCGTTCGCCTCGACGGCGCAGATCTGCCGACAACGATGGACTACAGCCCGACCAGGTTCAACGTCGCCGTCGATCAGGGCATCGTCACCGAGATCATCTCGATCGGCTGACACCGCCACTCCATCAGAGTGGGCTGAGGATCAGCGGTTCCTTGGGCGTCCAGGTCGACAGCGTCTCGGTCAGGGCGACACGGTCGCGCTCACCCGGCTCGACGATCACGGTCGAACCCACGCCACCGATCGAGATCCGATTGTCGCCGGTGGATGCTTCCGGTGCGACCGTGATGCCGAGCGTCCGCAACTGCTTGGCAGCTCGGCCCTTCGCTCCGCCATCGGCGACCAGAGGGACATCGGCATGCAGCGCGATGCGAGCAGCGAGTTCCATCGCAGCAAGATCTGCATTCGATCCACCCGTGGGAGCGACGACGGCGTCGATGCCATCGATCGGTCCTGACGGGATCAGCACATCCGAACCGGTGTGGCGGATTGCTGCCGACATCGCTGCATCAGCAGGGTCGAGCACGACTGCGCCAGGAGCCAACCGAGCGACCTCGGCCACGGTGTCGCTGTGGCGGTCGTTGGAAGCACGCGACACCACCGACACCGTCAGACCAGCGGCCTCGATGGTCTCGCGCAACGACTTCATCTCGCCGAGGTCGTCCGCAAAACCCGCCAGGCCACCACCCGAATCGGTGAACCGCAGCAACGTGACCGACCCTGTCTTGCGCCCGCCGCCGTAGGCGGCAGCAAGTTGCGCCAGCGCACCCGACGAAGCGGGATCGCGCACGAGGACGACGACTCGATCCGTGGCCGAACTGCTCCGAGCCCGATCGGCTTCGGCGATGTCACGGTTGAGCCACCGGTCGGGATAGACCAAGTTGAGCAGCGGTCCGGCCATCGTGGTGGTCACCACGGCCATGATGACCAACAGCGTGTACATCTTGTCGTCGATCACCCCGGCATCACGGCCGATGGTGAGCACGACCAATTCAGTGAGACCTCGGGTGTTCATCAACGCGCCGACGGCGAGCGACTGACGCTTCGGCACCCCCACAACGCGAGCAGCGAATGCGCCGCCGGCGAACTTGCCGAAACAGGCGACGGCGATGATCAGCAGAGCCGGAACGATGTCGCCGGTGGTGAGCCCTTGCAGGTTCACGCCCTGACCGGCGATCACGAAGAAAACCGGCAGCAGCAGTTGGATGCTGACTCCTTCGATCCGGCCGGCGATCGCGTGGAACAGACCCGGCGCATTCAAACGCGGGACGGCGACCCCGAACAGGAAGCCGCCGATCAGTTCGTGCACACCGATCCGGCTGGTGACGTATGACGATGCCATCAAGCCGACGAACAGGATCGTCATCTGCTCCGCGGCGAGCTTGTTGCCGTTCTGCCGGTAAGGCCGCAGGACGAATCGTTCGAGCAGTGGTCTGACGACGATGAACAAGATCGCGACGTACACCGCGAGTTCACCGAGGATCACGAATATCTGGCTTGCGCTGCCCTCTCCTGCTAGCGCTGTCGCGAGTGCGAGCAGGGTGAACGCCATGATGTCGTCGATGGCTGCGCATGCCACCATCAACAGCCCGAGCGGTATCCGGAACATGTTGCGTTCGGTGAGGATTCGGGCCAGCACTGGGAATGCCGTCACGCACATCGACACAGCGATGAAGATCGCGAATGGCACGAAGTCGGAGTTCTTGCCGACGAGCGCCTTCGGAACCTCCTTGTTGTCGGTCGTCGCCTTCGTGATCTCTTCGTGGCGCACCTCGATCTTGTCGGCGACCTCGGCTGTCACGGTGCCGCACGGCGTCACCTGAACACCGATCTGTTGCTCCACCGCAACACAGCTGTGGTCGTCGTGGAGGTATGTACCGAGCACGACGAATCCGAGTGCAAACGGGACCGCGATCGACGTCAGCGAGATCGCGGCAGCCTTCTTGCCCGACTGCCGGACGACATCGAGATCGACCTCCATGCCGACGATGAACATGAACAGCACCAAGCCGAGCGTCGCGACGAGCTTGAAAAAGGGTAGATCGATGCTGCTGAAGAGGTACTCGCGGGCCTCTGGCCAGACGACGCCGAGCAAGCTCGGGCCGAGCGCGATGCCGACCAGGATCTCGCCGATCACGACCGGCTGACCGAGTTTGTGGAACACGACCCCGACCAGTCGTCCGAGACCGAGGACCACGATCAGGCACAGCGCCAGCGCGAGGTACCGGTCCTCGGAGAAGTTCGACGCGACGATCACGATGGTGCCCCTGACATGCCGTTCGAGCGATGGACGACGCACGACCATAGCGCACGAGGTCTCGATTCATCTCGGCTCCGATGGCGACCGGTTGCCGCTGTTACGCAGGTGTTACCCCAGCAGACGAACGACCACAACTCGCGTCAGCGGCGGGCACCCATGAACATGCCCTTGAGCGCCTCGTAGTGTTCGATGCAGTGCCCGGCTCCGAGCACGACGGCTTCGAGCGGCATCTGCGACATCCGTACCGGCACATGACATTCGCGTTCGATCCGCTGAGCGAGGCCGCGCAACAATCCGCCGCCACCGACGAGATACATGCCGCGCACGAGGAAGTCCTGGGCCAGTTCGGGCGGCGCCTTGGCGAGGCAGCGAACGACCGATGCGACGATGCTGGAGACAACATCGTCGATCGCGAAGCGGATCTCCTCCGGCGCCAGCAACACGGTCTTGGGCAACCCGCTCATCAGATCGCGACCGCGCACCTCGGCTTCGTTCTCGTCGCCGATCGGGTCAGCAGAACCGATTGCGACCTTGATCTCCTCAGCCGTGCGTTCACCGATCGCAATGCCGTGCTCACGACGGACGTAGTTCTGGATCGCGGCGTCGATGTCGAAGCTGCCGACGCGCACCGCTTCGAGCGCAACGACGCCGCCGAGGCTGATGACGGCGGTCTCGCTGGTGCCGCCGCCGATGTCGATCACCATGTTGCCGACCGGCTCGTCGATCGGCAGATCGGCACCGATGGCAGCTGCCATCGGCTGTTCGATCAATTGCGCATCGGCGGCACCGGCCCGGCGGGCGGCGTCGGTGACTGCCCGACGCTCGACTTCGGTGATCGCCGACGGCACGCAGATGACGACCTTGGGTCGGGTGAAGCGACTGACACCGACGCGCTGGAGCAGCAGCCGGATCATCCGCTCGGTGATCTCGAAGTCGGTGATCGCTCCGCCACGCAGAGGGCGAACGGCAACGATGTACCCGGGCGTTCGGCCGATCATCTGCCACGCCTCACGACCGGTGGCCAACACCTCGCCCGTCTGCCGGTTGAGGGCAATGACGGAGGGTTCGTTGAGGACGATGCCTCGGCCTTTCATGTAGACGAGCGTGTTCGCCGTTCCGAGATCGATCGCGAGGTCGCGTGCCACGGTTGGTTCCTATTTCCCTTTGCCCGAGTCGCGTGCGTTCTGCACCCGATCGATCACTTCGCGACGTGCCTCAGGAGAAAGCGCGTCGATATGCCGCCGAAAAGATGC
>JBDSDH010000110.1:0-8478 GCA_039920665.1 Ilumatobacteraceae bacterium | reverse complement strand
GTGTCGGAGCGCGATGAGGGCTCGCTCGACGATCACGGTTCCGACGACGATCTGAGCGACTGCAGATTCTGTGTCTGTCGAGCATCGACGGAATCGAGTTCGAATCGAGCGAGCTGTTCGGCGGCCTGGGCGTATGGCATGAAGACTTCTGGTCCGCACGGACCGACAGCTGTCTGCAGCGCCACCAACGCGTTGGCGAGCGCGTCGAGCGCCGGCGAGGTTGGATCGACATTCCAGTCGAGCCCATCGACGAACGTCGCGACAAGGCGACGGGCATCGTCGTGTTCGGTCGTGGCCCGGAGCGGCGGCGGGCTGAGGGCATGGTTGGCGAGCGCAAGAACTTCTGGCACGACCGGGCTGGGATCGTCGATGGCGGCGAGCGAATCGCGAGTCGCAGTGACGGACAGTTGGCCGCACCACGCAGGACCCGGACCAACCGCAGCCGTTCGAGATGGCTGTGGTCGTAGATCGCTTGGGTTGCACCGATCACGGTCCCGGCGGCGAGAAGACCTTCGCGTCGGTAGTACTTGATCGTCGCGATCGAACAGGAAAAGTTGTCATGTCGGGATCGACCGAGGCACTGCGGACGCCGCAGACTCGACTGCGCTCACCACGATCTGCCACGGCGCCAGCGCCCTGATCAACTGCGCCAACCCGCCAGACGCCAAATGGGCGACAAGTCGGCCGCGGCTCGCAGCGTCGTTCCTCGACGCCGGGGAACGATCGAGCGCAGCGCTGGTCACGATGAGCAATCTCTGCGGCTACGGACCCGTGTCAGGGCGGATGAATGCGACGCGTGCCGATCGAGCAACAGGAGCGAAAGGCAGAGTCCGGGCCACGATGTGGGCCGACGCCAAAGCGGCCCACGACGCCAGATGCCTCCGCGCGGTCGAAGTGCGAGCCAGCGACTTCTTCGGTCCGCAGGTCACAGAATCGTCGTTCGGTCAGCGCGTCGTCCTGAGAGGGCCCCGGATCCTGGCCGGTAAGGGCGTCCCATTGCTCGGCCACCTCGATGTCGCCCACAGCAACACATACATGCCTGACGCCGCTCGCGTCCTCGCTGCCGTCGCAGAGTCCGCCGATCACGACGTCACCCTGTTCGGACGAACCTGGCTCGTGCCCTCGATTGACAGCACCCACGTAGCCCTCGCCGACGCTGCCCGACACCGTCGGCGTCTCCAATTCGACGCCATCACTGAACACGTTGTCCGTCGCACGACTGACCTGCCTGCAGCCGCTCCCGGGGTTGGCTGTGACACCCTCCGTGTACGGTGACCGCCGTGACGAACTCCGGTCCCGAACATGAGTCCTCCGACGTCCTGCGGCCGCACGCGGAGACCGAGTACGCCGACGAACTCGCTGCGCTGGAGGCACTCGACACCCGCCCCCGGCCGCCGCGCTGGAAGCTGTCACCGTGGTCCGTGGTCACCTATCTGATGGGCGGCACGCTCATCGACGGCACGGTCATCTCGGCCAAGTACGTCGGCCCTCGGCGGCTGATGGAAGTGTCGGTGGCCACCTTGGCAACCGACCGCGCATTGCTCCTGCTCGGTCTGCCGGGCACCGCCAAGACCTGGGTCAGTGAGCACCTTGCGGCGGGCATCAGCGGCGACTCGACGATGCTCGTCCAAGGCACCGCTGGTACCGCCGAAGAGGCGCTGCGATACGGCTGGAACTACGCCCGCCTCCTCGCCGAGGGACCTTCGCACGCAGCGCTGGTTCCATCGCCCGTCTATCGGGCGATGGAACAGGGCTCGATCGTGCGCATCGAAGAACTGACCCGGATGCCGAGCGATGTCCAAGACGCGCTGATCACGGTGCTGAGCGAGAAGGTGTTGCCGATCCCCGAACTCGGCAGCGAGGTCCAGGCCCGTCACGGGTTCAACTTGATCGCCACTGCCAACAGCCGTGACCGTGGCGTCAACGAGCTGTCGAGTGCGCTGCGGCGACGGTTCAACACCGTCGTCCTGCCGTCGCCGGCGACGGTCGAAGAAGAGGTTCGGATCGTCACCGAACGAGTGGCCGCCCTCGCAAGTTCGCTGTCGCTGCCACACGTCGCAACCCCCGAGGACGAGATTCGCCGGGTCGTCTCGGTTTTCCGCGAGTTGCGCAGCGGCCAGAGCGAGGACGGACGGATCAAGTTCAAGACACCATCGGGCACGATGAGCACGGCCGAGGCGATCTCGGTGATGGTCCAGGGCATCACGATGGCCGCCCACCTCGGCGACGGTTCACTGCAGTTCACCGACCTGCTGGCCGGCATCGAATCGACAGTGGTCAAGGACCCGGTCCACGACGCCGTGGTCTGGCGCGAATACCTCGACTCGCTGTCCATCCGGTGACGATGTCAGACCCGGCAAACACCGTGGCCACGCGGGTTCGACTGCTCGGGATCCGCCACCACGGGCCGGGGTCGGCACGCGCGGTGCAACGGGCGTTGGGATCCGAACCACCCCAGATCGTGCTGATCGAGGGACCCAGGGAAGCGGACGCGATCGTCGGCCTGGTCGCGCATCCGCAGATGTGCGCGCCGGTCACGATGCTCGGATACGCGGTCGATCACCTGCACAAGGCCGTGTTCTATCCCTTCGCCTCGTTCAGCCCCGAATGGGTCGCGATGCGTTGGGCAGGCGACGCCGACATCCCGGTCCGCTTCATCGATCTCGCACTTGCCAACTCACTCGCCGACTGGCCGGCCGAGTCACACGTTGCGCTGCCGACCGGACTCGAACGACCGGCGGACCCGCTGTCGGAACTGGCTGACGCAGCCGGCTACGACGACACCGAACGCTGGTGGGAAGACGTCGTCGAGCATCGTGACGGCGCCTCCCCATTCGATGCAATCGCAGAGGCGATGACAGTCCTGCGGTCCGTGTACGAGCCGGAACTGGTACCCACCGATCCGATCGAGCGCCGCCGCGAGGCTCAGATGCGCGCCGGAATTCGAGCTGCGATCAAGGACGGTTTCACCAACATCGCCGTGGTGTGTGGCGCCTGGCATGTCCCCGCGCTCGCGCTCGCCACCGATACTCGTCAGGCCCGATCCGATACGGCGCTGCTGCGGGGAATGCCCAAGGTCAAGGTCGCGATCACGTGGGTGCCGTGGACCCATCGCCGACTCGCCAACGCTCGCGGGTACGGCGCCGGGGTCACGTCGCCCGGCTGGTACCACCACCTGTTCACCCACCACGGGCCTGACACCGTGGCCCACTGGTTCACGCTGGCCGCGCGTCTGTTGCGAGCGAGCGACTACGGCGCCTCGGCGGCCGACGTCGTCGAGGCGACCCGGCTCGCAACCACCCTGGCGACGATGCGGGGCCGTCCGTTGGCCGGGCTGGCCGAGATGAACGATGCCGCCAAAGCTGTGCTCGGTGATGGCACCGACATCCCGATGCAATTGCTGAGCAACGAGCTGATCATCGGAACCCTGATCGGCCAGGTACCCGATCACACGCCGATGGTGCCGCTCGCCCGCAACCTCGCGCTCGAGCAGAAACGCTGCCGACTCAAACCCGATGCCGGACCACGGTCGCTCGAACTCGATCTGCGCAAGCCGCTCGATCTCAGCCGCTCGCGGCTCTTGCATCGGTTGTTGTTGCTGCGCGTGCCGTGGGGGACCGCAGCTGAAGGGCGGCGTTCAGCCGGCACGTTCCGAGAGACGTGGGACATGCTGTGGGAACCAGAACTCGAAGTGCGCCTGATCGAGGCGTCAGCACTCGGCACCACCGTCGAAGCCGCAGTTGTCGCCTGCGTCACCCAGCAGGCATCGGCGGCGTCGTCATTGGCCGAGCTCACCGGAGCCATCGAGAACTGCCTGCTCGCTGACATCACCGCACCGCTGCCCGACATCGTCGAAATGGTCGCAGCGCGTGCGGCTGTCGACACCGACATCACCCACCTGATGGACGCCCTGCCGGCGCTCGCCCGCACCGTGCGTTATGGCGATGTCCGTGGGACCGATGCCCGATCGCTCGAAGCCGTGCTGCACGGGATGGTCGTGCGGATCGCCGCCGGCCTCGTTCCGTCGTGCACCGGTCTCGACGCCGACTCGGCAGCGGCATTGGGTCGCAGCATCGACGACACCCGATCCGCACTGTCATTGCTGGCCGACGAGTCGCTGTTCGCGCCGTTCTATGGCGCGCTCGGCGAACTCGTCGAACGCGAGCGGGTACACGCCGGTCTCCAGGGGCGGGCAACGCGACTGCTCGCGGATGCGAGCGTGCTCGATCCGGCGACGGTCGAGCGGCGGGTGTCACGAGCGCTGTCGCTCGGAACCCCGCCGGCCGACGGAGCGGCGTTTGTCGAAGGCTTCCTCGGCGGTTCCGGCACTGTGCTCGTCCACGACGCCGAGTTGTTGGGATTGATCGATCGATGGCTGTCGACGCTCGACGGCGAGGCGTTCATCGAGACCCTTCCGTTGTTGCGACGCACGTTTGCGACGTTCGAGGTCGCTGAACGGCGTGAGATCGGCGAACGGGTCCGTCACGGCAGCGCGGCGATCGATCGAGGCGACATGTCCTCGCTCGATGCCGAACGGGTCGCAGCCGGGCTCGAGACCATCGCCTTGCTCCTCGGTGCGCCACGATGAGCATGCACGACCCTGTGATCCGGGTCCACGAAGGTGAACGGTTGCGGCGCTGGCGAATGGTGCTCGGCGCCGGAGATGCCGAGAGCCCTGACGGCACGGGCATCAGCCTCGACAGCGAGGATCGCCAGATGGATGCCGCGCTCAGTGCGCTCTACGATGCACCGCCGTCCAGCGGTCAACGCGGCCGCAGCCAACGCCGCGCCGGTGGGATCGGCGCATCCGCACCGAACATCGCCCGTTGGCTCGGCGACATCCGCCGCTACTTCCCGAGCGGCGTCGTGCAGGTCATGCAGCGCGATGCAATCGATCGGCTCAACCTGCAGCGGATGCTGCTCGAACCCGAGATGCTGGCTGCTGTCGAACCCGACATCCACCTCGTCTCGACACTGCTGTCGCTGCAACATCTGCTGCCCGACACCACACGCGCGACCGCCCGGATCGTGGTCGCCAAGGTGGTCGACGACCTGCAGCGGCGGCTGGCTGAACCAACGCTGCAGGCGGTGCGTGGTGCATTGGCGCGCTCAGCGCGAACACGTCGGCCGCGACACAGCGACATCGATTGGGATCGAACAGTTCGAGCAAACCTTGCGAACTACCAACCGAGTCTCAAAACGGTGATCCCGGAAAAGCTCGTCGGCTATGCCCGTCGCGCCACAGCGATGCGGCGCGAGGTGATCATTGCGATTGATCAGAGTGGATCGATGAGCGACAGCGTCGTCTATGCGAGCGTGTTCGGAGCCGCCCTCGCCTCGGTGCGTTCATTGCAGACTCGTTTGATCGCGTTCGACACGGCTGTCGCCGATCTCACCGAGCACATCCAGGAACCGGTCGACCTGCTGTTCGGCATCCAACTCGGCGGCGGCACCGACCTCAACCGGGCAATGGCCTACTGCCAGTCGCTGGTCACCCGTCCCAACGACACGGTCTTGATCGTGATCAGCGATCTGTACGAGGGCACCGCCGGCGGTGATTTCGTCAGCCGGATTGGGTCGATGGCTCGCAGCGGCGTCACCTGCGTTGCCCTGCTGGCACTCAGCGACGACGGCGCTCCGGCGTTCGACCACGCTGCTGCGAGCGCGCTTGCAGAGCTCGGCGTCCCCGCCTTCGCCTGCACTCCTGCGGCCTTCCCCGAACTGCTCGCGGCTGCAATCAACCACCACGATCTCACCAGCTGGGCCGGCGACCACGGCCTCGTGACCCGCTGACCCGCCCCGCCCCGCCAGCGACGGGTGTCTCCGAAAACGACGACGGGCGGCCGCCGAGATGTCTCGGTCAGCCGCCCGTTGAAGGGAATCAGGTTGGTGCGGGTGCGTCAATCCTCGTTGCGACGGCCACCCGGCGCCGTGCGGAATCCGCCTGGCTTCCCCGCTCCGCCCTTGCCAGCGGCAGGCTTGAAGCCTCGGGTCGTGCTGGGCTTGCCAGCGCCGCCCTTGTAGCCGCCGGCAGCAGGACGCGCCGGGCGATCCTGCCATGGGCGATCGCTCGAGCTTGCGCCGCCGTACGCCGGCTTGTCGCGGCCGACGCCGGGCCGGTCGTTGCGGTCACGATTGCCCTGGTAGCCGGGGCGGTCGCCGGTGGGGCGGTTGCCCTGGTAACCGCCGGTGGTGGGGCGATCATCTCGGTTGAAACGACCACCGGCCGCGCCACGATCGTCGTCACGACGAGGGCGAGGGCTCCAGTCGTTGCGATCGCGCTGCGGGGTATCCGAGCGTGGGGTGCGTGGGGTCCAGTTGTTGTGGCCCCGATCCTCGCCACCACGCGAGGTGCGTGGGGCCGAGTTGCGGTCGCCGTAGCTGGGACGGTCGTTGCTGCGACCCTGGTAGCCGGGGCGGTCGCCAGCCGGACGGTTGCCCTGGTAGCCGGGGCGATCTCCGGCGCTGCGGTCGCGACCCTGGTAGCCGGGGCGGTCGCCGCTGGTGCGGTCGCCGTAGGAAGGGCGCTCGGAGCGCTCGGCGTATGAAGGACGCTCGGAGCGTTCGGCGCGATCACCGAAGGCCGGACGCTCGGCACGCTCGGCACGATCGGCACGGTCGCCGAACGACGGACGCTCGCTGGCTGCGGGACGCTCGGCTCGGTCAGCACGGTCGCCGAAGGCCGGGCGATCGTTGCGGTCGCGGTTGCCCTGGTAGCCGGCGCGGTCGCCGGTGGGGCGGTCTCCACGGTTGTACTGCGGGCGGTCGGCGCGGTTGTACGACGGTCGGTCGCCAGTGGGACGGTCGGTCCCGGCCCGGTTGCCCGCGTAGCCGCTGTTGCGGTCGCGGTCGCCCCATGCTGGGCGATCGCCGCCGGGGCGCTCGGAGCGGTCGCGGTTGCCCTGGTAGCCACCACGGTCACCGCGGTCACCGCGGTCACCGCGGTCACCGTAGCCACCACGGGAATCGCGGGAATCACGCGAATCACGCGAATCGCGGCCGCCGCGGTCGCGGTTACCGGTCTCGCGATCGGCCGCTGGGACGCGCTCGACCGGGGTCTCGCCTTGCTCCCAGGTGATGTCGGCGCCAACGGCACCATCCATCTGGCGGGCGATGCGCTGACGGCTCGGCGGAACGAACGCCACCACGAGACCGGCATTGCCGGCCCGACCGGTGCGGCCGGAACGGTGGGTGTAGTCCTTGTCGTTGTCCGGCATGTCGTAGTGCAGCACGAGGCTGACGTTGTCGACGTGGATACCTCGCGCCGCGACGTCGGTGGCGACGAGCGCCTGGATCTTGCCGCGCTTGAAGTCTTCGAGCACCCGCTGGCGCACGGCCTGACTGCGCGCGCCGTGCAGCGCCCCGGCCTTGACGCCGGCTCGGTTGAGATCTTCGGAGACATCGTCGACGCCGAACCGGGTCTTGACGAACACCACGGTCGGGCCGTGCTCTTCGATCAGCGCAACGGCTGCGTCGAGACGATCCGACGGCCGGGTGACGATGAACTTGTGGTCGACCGGCGCCTGCTCGACGTCGTCCATCAAGTCGTGGGTGACCGGCTCGTTCATGTACTCACGGATGATCTCGTTGACATCACCGTCGAGCGTTGCCGACCAGAGCATGGTCTGACGGGTGGGCGGGGTCATGTCGAGGATCTTGCGGACGTCGGGCATGAACCCGAGGTCGGCCATCCGGTCGGCTTCGTCGATCACACAGACTTCGACGGCGCTCAGGTCGCAGTGGCCCTTTTCGATGATGTCGATCAGGCGGCCTGGTGTGGCCACCACGACGGAGGCGCCCTTGCGCAGAGAATGAATCTGCGGTCCGAACGACGCACCGCCGTAGATGGCCTGGATGAAACGCCATTGCGCCCGGCCCAGTGGGACGAACGCACGCTGCACCTGCTCGGCGAGCTCGCGGGTAGGAACCAGCACGAGTCCCGTCGGCTTGGTGGGTTCGGCCTGGCTGATCCGAACCATCATCGGGATTCCGAATCCGAGCGTCTTGCCGGAACCGGTTGGCGCCCTGCCGCACAGGTCTTTGCCGGCGAGGGCATCGGGCAGCGTTATGGCTTGGACGGGAAAGGCCTCGACGATGCCGTCGGCCGCGAGGGCCTCGACGAGGCGCGCGGGTAAGCCCAGCGCTGCGAATGAAGTAGTCATGTGGTAGCTCCTGAAGAGGCCCTTATGGGCGGCACACGCTCGCAGCTCGATTCGTCTGCGCCCAGTTATGGGATGCCGAGCTACTCACGTGTGATCTGTTCCGATGAACAGCACAGAGAACTTATCGGCGAAGAGTCACAAACGCACGCGAGGGGTCGCGGCTCACAGAGGGTTTGCGCGAGCGATTATCCATACGTGCGCGTAATCGCTCGCGCAAAACGAAAAGATGGACCGTGTTGCGAGGGAGCGCCAGTCCCGAGTCACTTGGACAGTTCGTTGAAGGGGCTCTTGCTGTCGATTCCGGTGTCCTTGGGCA
>JBDSDH010000109.1:0-10243 GCA_039920665.1 Ilumatobacteraceae bacterium | reverse complement strand
GCCGGCGTGTCGACGGCCTCCGCTGACGATGAGGTCGGTGTAGAGGGCGTCGAGGTCTGCCGGTCGGAGCGCGTCGAGGCGGATTCTGCCGATGCGCGGCGCGATGTTGTGGTTGATCATCCACCGGTATCGGCTCGCGGTGGGCTGGGTGAGGCCATGTTTGGTTGCCAGCCAGGTCGTTGACATAAACCCGCCGACGCTGCGCTCGCACGTCGTCGTCGGCCGCTGATCGTCGATCCGACGCTGCACCGTCTCGGCGTCGCTGCGGTCGAGGCCGGCCGGGTGCCACCGGCGTCGTTCACGCCCGGTGATCGGGTCGTGGCCGTTGTACGCGACGACGTAGAAACGATGGTTGCGTTGCACGATGTAAGACATCAGCTTCCATCGGCACTTCGGGTCAACAACCCGAAGATCAATCGGTTGGACTCAAACACGAAGCAACCGGTGCTCGAACACCCGTCAGCTCCGGCCGTCTGGACGTGGCGTGATTACGAGGCACCAAGAACGGGCGAACATGCGACCGAGTACGCCGGTTCCCGAGCGCGGACAGGAGCGTTCTTGCCCGCGATTATGAGCGCCCGCCGGCGGCTGTGCGACCGATCGATACGTGCCGGACTGTGCGGCTGTCTCGTCCGGATGTGCTGGACGTCATGACTTCCCAGCAGGCGACCTGGTGGACGCCGGCGCCGGCGCACTCTTTCGGGGTGAGCGCGATCGCTCCGGTTGTGACCACCGGCGACTTGAACTCGCGAGCGAACCGGAGTTGGTCATCAACCTCGACGATCGGCGTCGCGGCGGCGGCCGAACCGATGCTGCGCTGATCACGCAACGTGGTGCTGTTGCTCGGTGGCATGACATTCCCCGACCGTGCGGCGGGATCCGCTTGTTCTTTCGATCCCTTCCTCGCCTATTTCGGCTGTGCGGTCCGGGGCGCCGGAGGGCGACGTGGCTATGGGTGTGTTGGCGGCGTGGGCCACGCAGATCTGTCGAGGAGTTCAGGATGTTCGTCGACGGCTGCGGCTTCGGCCGACATGAGTGCGTCGTGATACGCCTCGGTGATTCGGGTACGGAGGGTGCAGTCAGCGTCGGCTGTCGCGGCCGCGATCTCCTCTCGCTTCATCGCGCGGAGCGCGTTGGTGGTCTCGTTGCTCGAGATGAGGACTGTTGTCCCGTTCGAACTCTGGGCGTGCGCGTCGATCCTGGACTGGAACGAACCGACGAGTTCGTCGTGGGTGTCGGTCTCGAAGCCGGACTCTTCCATGCATTGTTGCCACTTGTGGAGCACGTTGAGGTAGGAGGGGTCGGAGTTGGCTCGACTCGTCACATCGTCGAGCAGTGTCTCCAGTGGCTTCGGCACTTGCGCATCCCCGCCGTAGAGTTCGATCTGAAGGCGTGGGATGCACCCGAGTTGGGCGTACGGCACATCGGCGTCGCTTGCTCGTAGCGGACCGACGAGAGCGAGCTGATACTGCGTTTGTTCCGTCGGCGACAGTGATGCAACGTATTCGTCGTTCGGTTTCGACGCTTCGGTCGGAAATTCTCCGAGGTACTGGTCGGCGATGCCGAACCCCTCCGTTGAGGGGTCCGGCGCGCCGTTGGAGGCGGGTTCGTCGTACCATTCGAAGCCGTGCTCGGCCATGCACTGGCGCAGCTTGGTGGCGTATCCGGTCGTGTCCGCGCCGGGCAGCAGGGGATCGAACCCGATTCGTTCGGCGATCGGCGTTCCGGTAGCGTCATTGTCGACCGGCGTCGCGTGCGAACATCCTGGGGTGAGCAGACCCACGGCGCATCCGACGAGGAGGAGTCGAGCGCTGAACACCGATCGCCCGTTCAGCCGAAGTTGATGATGAGGTTGGTGTTGCCGCTCGGCGTGCATCCCGACGAAACGAACCAGTTGTTGTGGAACGCGTTGCTCCCGTAAAAGTTCTGGTTTGCGTGCCACACTGCGACTGATTGCCCGCCGCCGGGGAGGCTCCCGGTGGCCGTGGTGGCGCGGAGTTGACCGTTGACGTAGAACTCGTGGTGCCCGGTCGAGTTGGTGGCACACTTCGCAGTACTACCGACGTCGCTGACGAGGTGACCTGAGTGCGTCACGGAGACTGTGTATTGCCCGTTCGTCTGAGATTCGGCTCGGGCGATCCCGGCCCCGACGAGCGGCATCAACCCAACGGCCGCGATCACGGCCGCCCGCTTGGTGCATGAGGCGATGTTCATGATTTCTCCCATTCGTTCGTGTACTGGTGGACCCGGCAACTGCCGGAATGGCCGCCGAGACGAGAAGTCCGAGGGCCACTGTCGAGGGCCACTGTGAACAGAGTGTCCGCCAACCGACTCTTCGTTACGGCGCCGCGCTGATATACGTGGAGCGGGGTTGACGCCAGACCGGGTGGACGACGGCCGACCGGCGCTGGGAGGCCGCTCAGCACGTCGCTCTGTGGGGCCGACGGCAGCCTCGGGATGATTGCTGCGGCCCGGTCAATCGCTGCATCCGGGGTGTGTCCTTGACGGCGAACACTGCTGCGGTGACGGTCGGGCAGTGACATGGAGGAAGCCGCACGGCGCCGAGCGGGTGCTCGGCGATCTTGTCTCCAACACCGGGCGGCCAATCACGTGCCTCGTCGGAATTGCGAGTTGTGCCTTGGACAACTCGCAATTGCCGGGGTGGTCGTCAATCGAGAATTCTGGCTGGTGTTGTAACGCTGGGGCGTGTGGTGGACACTCACGGGATATGAGGGCGGTGGTCTCGGAGCGTGAGGGGCGATTCGAGGCGGTGTATCGCGAGTGCTTGCGCGATGTGAAGGCGTATGCGGCTTCGCATGTGGGCCGCGGCGACGTGGATGATGTGGTGAGCGCGACGTTCATGTCGGTGTGGCAGCGGTTCGATGAGGTGCCGTGGCCGTCTCATCGGGCATGGGTGTTGGGGGTGTGTCGGAATCACTGTCGGAATCGGTGGCGGACGGATCGCCGGTTCTCAGCGTTGGTTGACGAGATGATGCTGGCACGTCCGCCGACATCGGCGGAGGACGCCGATGTCGGCGGGATCGACGCGGCGTCCGCGGTGGCGGCCGCGATCCGGTCGTTGTCGGTCGACGATCGGGAGTTGTTGGTGTTGTCGGCGTGGCTGGTTCTGTCCCCGTCGGAGATCGCCGAAGTTCTGGGTATTCCGGCGGGTCGGGTTCGGGTCCGACTGCACCGCCTGCGCGCAGCACTGAGTCGAGAACTCGGCCAGCAAGAGGAAGGTGATCTGGCGTGAGCGGACGCGATCTGTTCAACGTTGTGGCCGAACTGAATCCGTTCGCTGGCGAGTTCGACGAGTTGACCGAGGCCGACGAGGCGTTGCTGTTGCGGATCCTCGAAACCCCTGTCGCTGGCGGGACTCCAGCGTTGTCGCGGTCGCGGTCGGGGTCGCGACGACGCAGGTGGCTCGTCGGTGGTGCGGTCGGCGTGGCGGTGGTCGCGACTGCGGCGTTCACGTACCTGCACCGCGAGCAGGCGCCGAACCCGACCGGGGTGCTGTGTTACGCGACCGCCGACCTCGACGGCGACCGCGCAGTCCTGCCCCCCGATGTAGATCCTGTGGCAGCGTGTCAGAAGCCGTGGACGGACGGGACGTTCTCAAACGCCGGCGCTCCGCCGCTCGCGGGCTGCGTGAACGACGCCGGCGTCGCAACGGTGTTGCCCGGTGATCAGAGCGTGTGTTCCCGCCTCGGCCTGGCCGAACTCGAACCGGGGCGCAGCGGCGACCAGCAGGCGATCGTCGATCTCGGCGACCGGCTCCAGGAGGCCTTCTCCGCCGACTGCGTTCACCAAGACGACGCCACGGTGCTCGCCCAACAGCTCGTCGACGAGTCCGGCCTCGAGGGCTGGAGGGTGCAGCTCGCCGAGGACTTTGCCGCGGGCATGGATTGCGGGCTCGGGTCAGTGCTACCAGAGACCAAGACCGTCATCGTGGGCGGTGCTAGACCGGCCCCCTGATCTATCCGGCTCCGAAACGGCGGAGCATCAACGTCAACTGTTCGCCTCCGGCACCCCGTCGGAGCTCTTCGGGAAGGAACCCGTCAATATGAACCATCGTCTGAATCGTCGCGCCCTCGTTGCCGCCTGCGCGCTCCTCGCAGTGTCTCCACTTCCAGCCGCGGCTGCGCCCGTCCGACCGGCACCGTCCGGGTCGCTCGCCACGTTCGAGGGCCACCAGATCGACCTCGCGCAGGGCTGGGGCGAAGCGACAGCGTGTGCGGTCACCGACACCGGCACGACGTGCTACCGCAGCGAAGCCGAGATGGACGCCGCCACCAAGACCCCCACTCCGGCGACTTCGACAGCCGAGGCGAGCGCGACGGCATCGGCGTGCTCGTCGTCGCTGCGCCTGTATGACGGCACGTCGTTCACCGGCACGGTGCTCAGTGTGTCGACTCGCGGATCGCTGCTCACTCTGTCGACGTACGGGTTCGACAACAAGACGTCGTCGTACAAGGTCGCAGCCTGTGCCGCGATCCTCTACTCGGGCATCCAGTCCGGCACCTATCCGGGCAACACCGCTGCGAACGCTCAGGCGGCGTCGATGCAGTCCGGATGGGACAATGTGATCTCGTCGGTGTTGATCCCGTGAACGTAACGCCGGAGCGGTTGCCGGACATTGCGTTCACAACAGCGAACCGTGCGATGTGGAGGTGGTGGTCGGATGTCTGGTCGGACACCGCAAGAACGCGCGGCGTGGGCGCTGTCGCGGGCGTGCAACGGATGGCGCCGCGATCGGGTGTGTCGTTCGTCGGCGACCGGCCAACCACTCGTCGCGCCGCATCCGGCGTGCGAGCGAGCACAGGAAGAATACGACCAGATCCTTCGCGACGCCGGCCTCGCTCGACCCGATCCGCTCAACCCTTCGCCAGCGCAATGACCGGGCCCAGGGCGAAGGATTGAAGATGGTCGTGCGTGCAGCGCCGATGTCACGACGTCGTGGGTTGGGATGGATCATCGGGGTCGGCGCCCTCGTCGTGGTAGCGGGTGTGGCGTGGCGCGTCGGCGCGTCCGCGCAGTCCCCGTCACAGGCCGCCGGGCAGGCCGCCGAGCCGGCGGCGTCGTGGGTCACGGCACCGGTGGAGTGGCGGACGTTGGCGGCGACGGTGATCCAACGCGGCGACATCCGAGCCGAGGTCACCGCGCAGGCAGCGGTCCCCGTCTCGGTGGAGGGGGCACCCGTCGTCACCCAGATCATCGTCGCCGCTGGTGACCAGGTCGTCGAGGGTGACCGTGTCGTCGAGGTGTCGGGTCGCCCGGTGTTCGTCCTGGCCGGTGATGTGCCGGTGTACCGGTCGTTGCGACCCGGGATGTCCGGTGTCGACGTGGCCCAACTTCAGGCCGCGTTGGGGCGGCTCGGCTATGAGCCCGATACCGACGGCGTGTACGGCCCAGCCACCAAGGCGGCGGTGACTGCGTTCTACGACCACGCCGGCTACTCCCCGGTCCCGGCGTCACCGACCGCCACCGTCGACATCGCCGCCGCACAACAAGCCCTCACGGACGCGAACACCGCCGTCGCTGCCGCTCAGGCAGCGCTCGACGCGGCCGGTCAGCCGGCGTCGGTCGTCGCCCAAGCGCAGGCGTCGATGCAGCAGGCCCAACGTGCCCTCGACGAGGCTCGGGCCCAACGCTCGAGTCAGGTCGCAGTCGGTGAGGACGAGTACAACGCGACGGTGCGCGCACGCGATCGCCTCACTGCCGACCCGACCACCACCCCCGGGGATCTGGACGCTGCGAACGTGGCGATCACACAGGCCGGCGCCCGACTCGACGACACCCGCCGCACGACCGCCGACGCCGTCACGACTGCCGAGGAGACGCTCTACGTCGCGACCATCGCCTACAACGAGACCGTCGCCGCCGACACCGCCGCCCAGGCCCAAGCCGACCTCGACGCCGCCACTACGCAACGCAACCAGGGCAACGCCAACCTCGCCGCTGTCCAGACCGCGAACGGGCCGACTGTCCCGCAGGGTGAGGTCGTATTCATGCCCACGATGCCCGCCAGGGTCATCGCCGCCACGTCGGCGCTCGGCCCGATCAGCGCCGACCCCACCGCCACTACAGCGGGCGGCGGGCTGGTCGAACTCGCCGGCGGCGGGCTGATCGTCATGACGTCGATCCGACCCGGCGACATCGGCCTCGTCAGAGCCGGCATGGACGCCGAGATCCTCGACGAGACCAGCGCGACCACGTATCCGGCCACGATCGCCGACATCGCAACGGACGTGACCACCGGTCCCGACGGCCAGCTCGGCTACCCGACGGTCATCACCCCCGCCGATCCGCTACCGGACACGCTGACGGGCGCAAACGTTCGAGTCACGATCACCACGGCAGCCACCGAGACCCCCGAACTCGTTGTCCCCCTCGCAGCGGTGTCATCAGCGGCGGGCGGCACGACACGCGTCTCGGTCGTCTCTGACCCGAACGGCGTCCCGCTCGACGTCGAGGTCGACGCCGGGCTCTCCGCTGACGGGTTCGTCGCCATCACCCCCACCAACCCAGACGCCCTCCACGAAGGCGATCTCGTCGTGGTCGGCACATGACCACCCCCGTCGTGCTCGACGACACCGACGCCACCACTGCCTCGCACGGGGCTGATGCGGGTCCGGCGGTGATGGTCGACGGACTCACACGCGTCTACCCCGGCCCGCCCGAGACGATCGCGCTGCATCCCTGCAGCTTCACGATCGACCGCGGTGCCTACGTGTCGATCACCGGCCCATCCGGATCCGGCAAGACCACCCTGCTGTCACTCCTCGGCCTGCTCGACACACCCACCACCGGCACCTACCAGCTCGACGGCGTCGACGTCGCGGACCTCACCGACCCCGAACGTGCTGCGATCCGCGCCCACCACATCGGGTTTGTGTTCCAAGCATTTCACCTCGTCGGCTACCGCAGCGTCGTCGACAACATCGAACTCGGCCTCACCTACCAAGGCATCCCCCACCGCCAACGCCGCCAACACGCCCTCGACATCGCCGACCGCGTCGGCCTCGCCCACCGCAGCGACGCCCTGTGCTCCACCCTGTCTGGTGGCGAGAAGCAACGCGTCGCTATCGCCCGCACCCTCATCCGGCAACCCTCGCTCGTGCTCTGCGATGAACCCACAGGCAACTTGGACACCGCCACCAGCGACACCGTCCTCGAGCTCATCGAAGAGCTCCACCACGACGGCCTCACGATCGTCATCATCACCCACGATCCCGGCACCGCCGCCCGCGCCCAACGCCACCTCACCATCCGCGACGGCCACGTCACCGAACCCGAGACAGCCTCATGAGCCCGCACCGTGCGCTCACCGTCCGGTCCCGACTCCGCTGGAGCGACAACCTCGCCGAATCCGTCGCTGCGATCTCGCAGCGGCCGATCCGCACCCTGCTCACCGCTCTCGGCACCATCTTGGGCGTCGGCGCGTTCGTCACCACCACCGGCCTCGCCGACACCGCCCGCGCTCAAGTGTCGGCACGATTCGACGCCCTCAAAGCCACCGAGGTCCGCATCCAAGACGCCAACCCCGACGGCACCAACCCGTTTCCCGACAACACCGACCAGATCCTCGAAGCCCTCAACGGCATCAACGCCGCTGGCACCACCTACCCGGTGAACGATGACGGCACCCTCCAACCACGTTCAACCGCCACCCGACCCGTCGGCATCAGCACCCAGTCGATCCCGATCGTCGCCGCCACACCAGGCGCTAACACCGCCGCCCTCCCCACTTTGGCGACCGGCCGCCTCTACGACCAGTTCCACCAGGACCGAGCCGAACGCGTCGCCGTACTCGGCCGAGTCGCCGCACAACAACTCGGCATCACCCGCATCGACAACCAACCAGCCGTGTTCATCGGCGACACCGCCTACACCGTCATCGGGATCATCGACGACGTCAAACGCAACCCCGACCTGCTGCTGTCGATCATCATCCCCACCACCACCGAACAGCGCGACATCCACACCCCAGGTGCCACGTACGAAGTGGTCATCGACACCGCCCCTGGCGCCGCCAACCTCGCCGGCCGACAGGCCCCCATCGCCCTTCGACCCCAACAACCCGAACGCCTCCAAGCACTCGTCCCACCCGACCCCAAGACCCTCCGGAACAACATCGAGTCCGACGTCACCGGCCTCTACTACGCCCTCGCCGCCCTCGCCCTGCTCATCGGCACCATCGCGATCGCCAACGCCACCCTCCTCAACACCATCGAGCGCCGACCCGAGATCGGGCTCAGACGCGCACTCGGCGCCAAACGCTCCCACATCGCCCGCCAGATCACCCTCGAAGCCGCCATCACCGGCACCATCGCCGCACTCTGCGGCACCACCCTCGCCATCATCGCCGTCACCCTCGTCGCCCACCACCGCGACTGGACCACCACCCTCAACCCCACTATCACTCTCACCGCACCCCTGGTCGGCCTCGCCACCGGCGCCATTGCCGGCATCATCCCAGCCCTCAGAGCTGCTCAAACCCCGCCCTCACTAACGCTCCGGACATGATCGGAAATTGACCTGGTCCAACGTAGCGAATCGGGGACACCTGGACACTTCTACGACATGGGGCCGAACGAGCTCAAATAGGCAAAAAGAGAAGGTCAAATAACGTGCCTTCGCTGATCCCGAGCGACCGAGCGAACTCAGCTATCGGCCGCCCCGAGATGCGCCCCAGGTGGAGCGCAGCTCGGCGGACCTGTCGGGGTACTTGCTTGGACGAGCCATGGCGGCTCCCTTCTACACGGTCTCCCGCGAGATCCGGTGTCCAAGAACCCGGGTCAACATCAATCGCAGGATCATGTAACGGGCCCGCTGTTGCCGGACACTTCATCTCCATCGGGGGCGACACGCCCGCGATACGCCATCCGCCCACAATCGTCAGCAAGGACATCACGATAAATCGTCACCCTTTCCGCAAGCTCATCACCACAGCCGTCGCCGCCGCATCTCTGGCGACCGGCGGACTCGCACTCGGCGCGCAGCCAGCAAGCGCATCGCTCGGTGCCTGCAACGCCGGGAATGTATGTCTCTGGGCATCCGCGAACTTCGCGGGATCAGCGAGTCAGTGGTCGTCGTCCACCGGCATCATCAATGTCACGGCACAAAGCCGATACAACAAGTCGAGTAAGTGCGCCACCTACTACCACAACAGCACGGTCATCGCGACCGGACAACCGAACACCGGCTGGGGCAGTGGCTCTCAGAACTACACGTCGATCACACTGACAAACTGCTGACGATGGAGCCGACGGTCAGCGTCGTTCACGAACGGCGCGATGTGAGACGCCGGGCTCGACGGGCTTGTCAGCGTCCATCGAAGGCGCTGAGCTGCCTAGCAACGATGCTGGCCGCCGTGCTTGGGCTGTCCGCATGCGTATCGGGCCACGTCCAGAGCGACTCCACGGTCGGGACCACCACCGGCGATGCCAAGACGAATTCTGCCGATCCGGCGCAGTTACTCCCGTTCGAGGCGGTGCTGAGGCCGTCCGAAGCTGGCTACCGACTGCTGGATCGAGCTGTCGACGATCTGATCGGCGGGTGCATGAAGTCGAGCGGCTACGGCTACGAGCCCTACCCGGACCGTCCTCTCACGCCGGTCCTCGATGTTCGCAGGCGCTACGGAGCGATTTCTGAAATGGAGGCGATGGCGACAGGCTATCGATCGCTCGTACCTACCGATGGCCCCCCTGGCTACGTGGCCGAAGTCGACCGAATCGACGCCGCCCGCTCCAACGACGGAGCCGGCTACCTCGCCGCTCTCTATGGCCCGAACGGCGATGGTGGCTGCCGCGCCGAGGCGTCAAACGCGGTCTGGGCCGCACCCACGGGATTGACCTCAATGCCCGGATATCCCGAGCTCATCGACCTCTCCGCAGAATCGTTCGACCGCCTGCTCGTCGACCCGGACTCCGTTGCATCCGACGCGGCATGGTCTGCCTGTATGGCCGATCGCGGCTACGACTTCAGGAGCTGGACCGATGCACCGGCCACGTTCCTGACGCCCGGCAGTTCCGTATCACAGCCTGAAATCGATCAAGCAACCGCTGACGTGTCCTGTCGAAACAGCGCTGACCTCCTCGCTCGCCTGTTTGCTGCCGAGACGCGCATCCAGAACGAGATGATTGACGACAACTTCACGCTCGTCGACGACTTCGCCGGTCGGCTGTCGGCTGCGGTCGATCGGGCGAAGAAGCTCGAGCCCGACCAATAGTTCCTTCTGTCC
>JBDSDH010000108.1:0-4262 GCA_039920665.1 Ilumatobacteraceae bacterium | reverse complement strand
GCTCGTCGTTGGCGATAGACGGGATCGGACACCCCGGGGTGATCGGACGGGAGGTCGAGCACGGTCGGATCCATCCCTCTATGGTCCCAGTCCTGGACGATCGTGTCGAGACATCGCCGAGATTCGGTCGGAATCTCGGATCGTGGTCTTTTGACCTCGGACTGTGGTCCCTCGATCTCGGACGCGCGACCTCAGGCGCTGACCAGAGTGTCGATCAAGCGCAGATCTGCGACATCGTCGAAGGCGCCCGGCGCAAGGTAACCCTGCACATCAGCGACGAGGTGCGTACCGCCCGACGTGTACAGGCAGAACGAACCGTCGGCTTCGAAGGCAACGAACGCAAGGTTGGCAACGGTCTGGTCGGCGTGGTCGACGTTGACGTTCGAGGAACCACCAGGCGTGGTGCCGCACGCCAGCGCCTGGACATAGCCAGGCATCGCCGACTCGGTCGCGATCAACGACATCACTGCGGTCGACGACGGGCGTCCGCTCACGGCGGTTTGAGTTCCGCCTGCTGGTCGAGTGTCAACGCGCGTGTCGAGCGCGCGGACATCGGCGATGTCGTCGAACGTTCCATCCGTCATGTAGGCCTGCAGGTCGACAACCAGATGGGTCGACGTCTTCCGGTGATGAGCGCCGGTGCGACCGCATACTCGAGGTCGGTGGTGCTGATGGTGGTGGCGAAGATCTCGTCGATATACCGCACACCCGGACCGGCAGCGGCGCTGACGGGGACATCGGATGTGGCGACGGTCGTGAGCGCCCCGAACGACACGAGCGTTCCGGAGACGAGGGCCATCGTGAGCATGAGACGGTTACGCATGCACGCATGGTGGACACCGGCCGATGATCGCCTCGTGACCGCGGTGTGATCGAAGTGTGTTTTCGGCGCTCCCCGCCGTCGGCGGCAGCGGCGGCTTTTGCGACCATGTTCCCGAAAGTCCCCGTGGGATGGTGGTTCCCGGGAACAAGGGCGTGGTTTCCACCACTTGTTGCGAGACGGTCGGCCGCGCTCTCGGTGGGCTACGCGGGGTGATGGGTGGCGAGCACGGATTTGAGAACTTTGCCCATTGCGTTGCGGGGGAGCGAATCGACGATTCGGATCTCGCGGGGGCGCTTGTGGGCAGTGAGTCGCTCGCCGACGAAGCTCGCCAAGGTCTCAGCCGAAACCGCGTCTCTGCTGACCACATAGGCGATGACGCGCTGGCCGAGGTCGTCGTCGGCGACGCCGATCACGGCTGCCTCGGCGACCGCTGGATGGTCGAGCAGGACTGACTCCACCTCGCCCGCCCCGACCTTGAATCCGCCGGTCTTGATGATGTCGACCGATGCCCGGCCGGCAATGCGGTGGAAGCCGTCGGGGTCAATGGCTGCGGCATCGCCGGTGACGAACCAGTCGTCGACGAAGTCGCTCGGACGGCCACCGGTCAGGTACCCGTCGAACAACGTTGCGCCACGCACCTGCAGTCCACCGATGGTCTCTCCATCGTGGGGGCAGATGGTCCCGTCGTCGGCCACGACTCGGGTGTCGATACCGGGGATCGGCACGCCGACCCATCCGGGCCGCCGTTCGCCATCGGCACGCGTACTGAGCGTGATCAAGGTCTCGGTCATCCCATAGCGCTCGACCGGCTGGTGACCGGTCAGCGCGACGAGTCGATCGAAAACGGTGACCGGCAAGGGAGCGCTGCCGGAGACGAGCAGTCGGGCTCCCGACAACGATTCGGCCATCTGCGGTTCCGCACACACTCGCGACCACACCGTGGGCACGCCGAAGTACAGGCTGCCGCTCGCTGCTGCATACGCCGCTGGTGTCGGCCGGCCGGTGTGGGTCAGACGGCTGCCGGTCCGCAGCGCGCCGAGCACGCCGAGGATCAGGCCGTGCACGTGGAACAGCGGCAGCCCGTGGACGAGGTGGTCATCGGCTGTCCACGCCCACGCGTCGGCCAGGCCATCGAGATCGGCGGCGATCGCTCGTCCGGACAGCACAGCGCCCTTCGGCAACCCGGTGGTACCGGACGTGTACATGATCAGCGCTGTCCGGTCGAGGTCCGGCGGTGGAAGCGGCACTGCCTTCGAAGTGAGGTCGTCGAGGTCGACTTGCGGCAGTTCGACATCGGGCCAGTCGGGATGACCGAGGACCGCAACGGCGCCGGAGTCATGGAGGATGTGACGACGCTCGATCGGGCCGGCATCGGGCGGTACGGGCACAACCGCAACGCCGGATCGCAGGCCGGCTGCGACGGCAACCACGGTGTCCATCGACGGTGTCGCACACACCGCAACGACGCCGCCGCCGGCGATCCGAGAGCCGACGATGTCCGCTCGGGCGGCGAGTTCGGCGAACGACAGCGTCACTGTGTCGATCGTGATCGCATCCGCTCGATCACCGAACGTGCCATCGAGGGCTGGCAGCAATGAGGTCATCAGACCGAAACTACTCAGACCTCGATCGCCGCCACGGATACGGTGGCAGTCGTGATCGTCGCGAGTTCGTCCATCAACGCGCTTCTGATCTCCGACACCCATCTCGGTGCGGGTCAAGCCGAACAGTTGCTGGGCAAGATCGGGGCTCAGCTCGCTCTCGCCGATGTCGTCTTCCACGCCGGCGACATGACCGACCCGTCGCTACTGACCGAGATCGCGCGATATGCGCCGGTGCACGCCGTGCTGGGCAACAACGACCGGGGGATGCTGCTGCCGCAACGGCTGCAGGTCGACCTCGGTGGTTGCAGTGTTGCGATGGTGCACGACAGCGGTGACGCAGTGGGGCGCACTCAGCGGCTACGACGCTGGTTCCCGACGGCAGACGTGGTGGTCTTCGGCCACTCGCACATGCCGTGGAACGTCGCCGATGTCGACCCCGCCGGCGTCTCCGCCGGCGTCTCCGCCGGCGTCTCGGTCCAGCACCACGTCAACCCCGGTTCGGCGATGCAGCGCCGCCGTCAGCCGCGTTGCACGATCGGCTGGCTACAGATTGAGAACGGGTCCGTCCGGTCGATCACGATCGATCCGGTCTGACTTCATCGTTCGTCGAGGCGGAAGTCGAGGCGGAAGTCGAGGCGGAAGTCGCCGCGGGTTCGGCCGAGGCCTTCGCTGCAGCCGCGATCGTCAATCGGTGCAGGTCGACGAGTTCGGACATCGAGATCGAGGCGCGCTCGTTGCCATCGGTGTAGCCGCCGGCCAGAACCCACGCCACCGGGAGCGACCAGCCGGTCGCCCAGTCGAACACCATCAGCTCCCGCCGGGCCAACATCCGCGCATCGATTCCGGTCACGCCACCAGCGCCCTCGTGCGGGTCCATCCCGGCGTTGTAGAGCACGAGATCGATCGCCATGGGTTCGACGATCCGTTCGAGTTCGCGTCCGATGACCTCGAGGTAGTCGCTGGCGGTGGCCATCGAGAGACGCACGTCGCTGCGGCTCTCGTAGGTGTCGAAGGGGTCGACCGACACGTCGATCTGCTCGACCTGCTCGATCGACTCGATCAGCGATGCCGTACCGCCGCCGCAGTGGGCGTCGAGGTCGAGGATCAGCACCCGCTGCGCTCCCGCGCTGATCGCCGCCCGAGCCGCAACGACGAGACCGTTACATGTGCAGTATCCGCTGCCGTGATCGACGTGGGCGTGGTGCAATCCGCTGGACAAAGAGCCCGCGATCGCGCCCGTCGACAGCGCGTGCAGAGCGGCATCGCGGACCCCGCCGGTCGAGGCCAGAACAGCCTTGGCCAAGCCGTCGTCCCAACCTGGCAACTGATTGCTGGTCGCGCGCTCCAACGGTTTGCCGGTCAGCACAGCGTCGACGTATGCAGCCTCGTGCACGGTCAGCAGGTCGCCGCGATCGGCAGGCCGGGGCTCGATCAGGACAACGCCCGGGATCGGACGCTCGTGCAAGGATGCTGCGATCGCAGCGGCCTTGCGAGTCGTGTCGAAGCCGATCTCGGTGTCGACATACTCAGCGCTGAAGAAGACGTTCATGCGCCGATCAGTACCCCGGATACCAGCAACAGACACGGATCCGTTCGGCGAGTGCGTCTTCGTCGAGCACAGCTGCAACGCCTTCGAGCATTGCTTGGCGCGCGACGGCATCGGCGACGGCCAACGCGACGGCATGGCTCTGCTCGATCGGTGGGACGAGCGACGGTGTCTCGGTGGCGCTCGCGAATTCGGCGACCGCCAACGAGGCGGCCGTCACCATGTCGGCGGTGACTTCGGTGGCACCGGATGCGATGACGCCGAGTCCGAGACCAGGGAACACGTAGAC
>JBDSDH010000107.1:0-3865 GCA_039920665.1 Ilumatobacteraceae bacterium | reverse complement strand
TGCGCCGGTAGACCAGCTCGTAGCCGCGGACGGTGTTGGGCGAGCGGCCCTTGCGCTGCAGCTCGACGATCCAATCGGTGAACAGATCGTCGACCGTCGCCCGCGATCCGGTGTGCCGACCCTTGGTCACCTCGACGATGAGTTCGGCTCGCGCCGCCTTCGCCTCGCGTAGATTCCCGCGAAAGGTACGACTGACCTGTCGGGATTTGCCAGTCACCGGATCGCGGCCGGCCTGCACCACGAGCTCCCACACATTGGGTGCACGCTCGCGCATCCCGGGTGCACTTCGCAGCGTCGTCATTCGGCCAACGTACGCCAAAATCTTGGATTTGTCTTGGAAATCTTGGATGGACGCCTCTTGCGACCACCGCGAATTGGACATCATCCCAGCTAGAACTATGTGGGGCGGGTGGGTATCGAACCCACGACCCAGGGATTATGAGTCCCCTGCTCTAACCACTGAGCTACCACCCCTCGCCAGGTTTCCCCCAGCAGGCGACGCAATTGTAGTGAGACAACGTTCGACCCGGTCGCTTTGGCATCGAATGGAGAACCTGCCCGGACGCGCAAACGGGGCCCGTCGGAACGGACCCCGCTGTGGCTCCGAGAGCAGGGCTCGAACCTGCGACCCGCTGATTAACAGTCAGCTGCTCTGCCAGCTGAGCTATCTCGGAATGGCAACCCGCAGATTAACAGCGGGGCTCCCGACTTCCACATCGATTCGGTGCTGAGGCACCAGTAATCACTCGGCGTCGAGGAACTCTTTGAGCTTTTGGCTGCGCTGCGGATGGCGCAGCTTGGCGAGGGTCTTGGCTTCGATCTGGCGGACGCGCTCGCGAGTGACGCCGAACTCTCGTCCGACTTCTTCGAGCGTGCGGGCCTGGCCATCGTCGAGCCCGAATCGCATCCGGACGATCTCTTGCTCGCGTTCTGACAATTCGCCCAGTGCTTCGTCCACCGCGGCCACGAGCATCTTCTTGGCCGCTGCATCGTCGGGGGCATCGATCGAGCCATCCTGAATGAAGTCGCCGAGATTGCTGTCTTCTTCCTCACCGACCGGCGAGTCGAGCGACAGCGGGTCGAGTGCGATCCGCAGGATCTCGCGAACACGATCGAACGGCAGTTCGCACTTCTCGGCGAGCTCCTCGAGCGTTGGTTCACGTTCGAGTTCCTGGTGCATCTGGCGCTGCATCCGCAGCACGCGGTTCATGCTCTCGACCATGTGCACGGGAATCCGAATCGTGCGAGCCTGATCGGCGATGCTCCGGGTGATGGCCTGACGGATCCACCACGTCGCGTAGGTGCTGAACTTGAAGCCCTTGGTGTAGTCGAACTTGTCGACCGCCCGCATCAGGCCGAGGTTGCCCTCCTGGATCAGGTCGAGCAACTGCATCCCGCGACCGCTGTAGCGCTTGGCGATGCTGACCACGAGTCGCAAGTTGGCCTGGATCAGGTTGCTCTTGGCTCGCTGGCCAGTGGTGACGACCCTCAGCAGTTTGCGTTGTTCGGCGGCATCGAGGTTGTCGCCCTCGGCATCGATGCGCGCTGCGGCGTGATGACCTGCCTCGATCTGCTGAGCCATCCCCCGCTCTTCGTCGCCACTGAGCAGCCCGACCCGACCGATCTCTTTGAGATACATCCGAACGGTGTCACCAGTGGGCCCGGTCTCGTACTTCTCGGCCATCCGCTCAGCGCGGCGGGTGCGCTGGCGGGTGAACTTTCCAGGTGGCTCCTCGTCGATCTCTGCGACCGACGCCGTCACCACATGCAACGGTGCATGCGAGCCGCGTGGAGGCGTGTCCCCCTCGATGTCCCCGTCGATGTCGTCGTCGTGGTCGACCGCATCATCGACGACGATGCCGCGCCCGGCGAGATCTGCCTTGAGACCATCGATCACCTCGCCGGTGAGCTCGATGTCGAGTACCGCCGCGATTGCTTGTTCGACATGAACGGATCCGACCTGCGACCCCGTCGCAACGAGAGCCTGCCACTTTCGGGGATCGACGCCAGGGAATGGAGGAGTGACGTCGGTGACGTCGGCATCGGCTTCGCTGTCACTCAATCGCGGCCTCCCTTCGTCGCTCCAGCCACCCTAGCAACCACTCAGCAGCGATCTGAGGCGAGGTTCCGTTCATCACACCTTCCAGATGGACTCTGGCTTCGGCGTCCTCGCGGACCTCGATCGGGTCGAGAATTCGACGTCTGCGAAGCAGCACACGACGGGTTTGAGCAGAGATCAGATTGAGTGCTTCGATCTCCGGGTCCGCGTCGAGATCGGCCACTGCGGCACGCTCGAGCACCTCCCGTGCTTCAGGGTCACAGGTGTCGATCGCGGTGTCGACATTGCCACCGTTGTCGGCCAGGGCAAGAAACGCGCGCCGATTCACGTCCTCGTTGAACAAATCGTCCATCAGCCAGGGGGCGATGTCATCCCATCGCTGCATCAGCAATGCGATCGCGACGAACTCCGCATTTTCGCTGTTGGGCCGATTCCGCGGCGGCGCCACCCTCAGCGCCGGACGACGGTTGCGCTGCTCGGCGATTCGGATCAAGTCGTTCATCGGCAAACCGGTGTGCGCCGCAACCTCGCCTGCATACAGCTGCCGGGTCATCACGTTGGGGTGTTCGTTGATCACCGCCATGGCTTCCTCGCCGATCCGAGCCCGTTCTTCCGGCGAACGCATCGGTTTGCCGAGCATCACCCGATTGAGCCGGAACCGCAGGTACGGGATTGCATCGTGGACGGCCTTGGGCAACGATTCCGGATCGCTGACGCTGAGTTCGCCGGGATCTTTACCCTTCGGGAACTGGGCGACGAAGAACGTGACCTGGAACTTCTGCTCCCATTCGTACACCCGCTCGGCCGCACCTTGCCCAGCCTTGTCGGCGTCGAATGCGAGCACGACCTTGCTCGCAAACCGCTTGAGCATCTGCACATGTTGCTCGGTCAACGCCGTGCCACAGGTCGCCACCGCGCGTTTGACACCGGCCCGATGGAACCCGATCACGTCCGTATAGCCCTCGCACACGATCACCTGGTCCTGAGCCACGACATCGGCCTTGGCCCAGTTGAGTCCGTACAGCGTGCGGCTCTTGGCGTACACAACTGTTTCCGGGGAGTTCTTGTACTTGGCTGGATCGGTCGACCCGGGCAGAATCCGTCCGCCGAAGGCGACAGGGTCGCCGTTGTCGCTGAAGATCGGGAACAACACTCGCGCCCTGAACGAGTCCTGGAGCCGGTTGCGTTTGTTGTTGAACGCCAGGCCGGTGTCGCGCAACAGATCCGCAGCGACGCCGATCTCGCGGCTCATCACATCCCAATCATCCGGGGCCCACCCGATCTTGAATTGGCGGGCAACGTCGCCAGAAAGCCCCCTCCGGCGTAGGTAGTCCCGGGCCTCGCGAGCGTCGGGCGATGTCAGCAGCCGCTGGTGGTACCAGTCGACCGCCTTCTCCATCGCCCCGACGAGTTGCTTGCGGCGCACCCGTTCCTTGTTCTCGCCACCGCTCGTGTACTGCAATTGGATGCCCGCCGTGTTGGCGAGGTACTCGACCGATCCCACGAAGTCGGTGTGTTCGATCTCTTGGACGAACTTGAACACGTCGCCGGATGCACTGCACCCGAAGCAGTGGTAGCGACCCATCTCTTCGCGCACGGTGAACGACGGACTTTTCTCTGCATGGAAGGGGCACAGCCCTGACCAGTTGCGGCCGACCTTTCGCAGCGCAACGTGCGCTTGGACGATGTCGACGATGGAGACGGTGGAGCGAATTCGCTCGATGTCTTCGTCGACGATGGCCATCCGCCGAGACTACCGTCGGGGCGTCACGCGCTCGCCGGGGGTTGCGGCGTCTCGTCCGGATC
>JBDSDH010000106.1:0-24882 GCA_039920665.1 Ilumatobacteraceae bacterium | reverse complement strand
CTGGGAAGACTCTGTATCCTCGGTTTCGATCGTGCCGTCCGTCCTGTCGGAACCGCTGCTGCTGTCCGAGGAACATCCGACGCTCGCTGCCACAAGCACACACAGCGCGCTGAAACGCGCCAATTTCTTCGCTGACATCAAGATCTCCCGCCTCACGATCCGCCCAAACGGGATCAGTGCCGAGATCATATCCAACAACGTGCGCACGATGCGACCAGAACTGAGCGACCCTCGTCAGCAGCTTCGCTGGCGTTGGGGCACGTCGATGCTCCGTGTCTTGCGACGAGCACGACCTCACCGTCGTCAGCGCCGCCGCCACAAGGAGTTCACGATCGGATCGCCGCAAAACCGTTGCTGGCCACCTTCGATTCCTCGGTGCCGAATACCCGCAGCCCGGCTTCGATCTCTGCGCGTTTGATCAAACGTCAGTCACGTTCTTCCCGCAACTGTCCCAATTTTCCCCGCAAAAGAGGATATCAGGGGTCATCGGTGGCCAGTGGCTGAGGTGACGCCGCCTGCACAGTGGCTTGGTGGTGAAGGAATTTGTGAGCGCCCTCGGAGAGATTCGAACTCCCGCACATGGTTCCGGAAACCAATGCTCTATCCCCTGAGCTACGAGGGCAGGGAAAGCTTGAGCAATCTATCCGCGCAGACGTCTGGATGCCACGTCGTTGCCGAGAGCAGGCTCTGCAGGCCATATCGGCGCTGGATCGGGGCACCCGATCCGGCACAATGGAGTCACCATGGCTGATCCCGTCGTCACCGTTTCCCACTTGCTCGAACCTGCTTTTACTGCCGTTGGCGGCCACGGGTCGGATCCGGTCGTGCGACCGAGCGATCGGGCTGACGCGCAGGCAAACGGGGCGCTGGCGATCGCCAAGCGGCTCGGCCAGAATCCACGTCAAGTAGCCGAGGCGGTACTCGCCCTCGCTGGTCCAGCGCTCGCCGATGTCTGCTCCACGATCGAGATCGCCGGTCCCGGGTTTCTCAATCTGACGTTCACCGACGAGTTCCTCGCTGCCCAACTCGCCGAGGCCGCAGCCGATGATCGCCTCGGAGTCCGCTGCGAGGTCGCACCCAAGCGGGTGGTCATCGATTACTCAGCGCCGAATGTGGCCAAGGAGATGCACGTCGGTCACCTCCGCACAACAGTGATCGGCGATGCCCTGACCCGGATGTTGATGTTCGTCGGCGACACGGTCATTCGCGAGAACCACATCGGTGACTGGGGCACGCCATTCGGGATGCTGATCGAGCATGTGATCGACATCGGCGAAGACCAGGCTGCAGCCGGACTCTCGGTGGGCGATCTCGACGGTTTCTACCGCGCCGCACGGGCCAAGTTCGACGCCGACCCTGCGTTCCAGGATCGGGCTCGCAAGCGGGTTGTGTTGCTCCAGAGCGACGACGACCTCGAAACCACCAAGTTCTGGCAGATGCTCGTCGAACTCAGCACCCAGTACTTCGCCACGCTGTACGCCAAGCTCGGCGTGTTGCTGACCAACGACGACCTGGCCGGCGAGAGCAGCTACAACCACCTGTTGCCGACGGTGGTCGAGCGGCTGGAATCGCTCGGCCTGCTCGAAGAGAACGACGGCGCGAAAGTCGTATTCGCCCCCGGCTTCACCAACCGCGAAGGTGATCCGTTGCCGCTCATCGTCGAGAAGCGGGGCGGCGGATTCAACTATGCAGCCAGCGATCTGGCGTGCGTGATCGACCGTGTCGAACGGGTCGAGGGCGACCTGCTGCTGTATGTTGTCGGCGCTCCGCAGGCACAACATTTTGCGATGGTGTTCAAGGTTGCCGAGATGGCCGGTTGGCTCGCACCGCCGGTTCAGGCGGTCCACGTGATGTTCGGCAACGTGCTCGGCTCGGATCGCAAAATGCTCAAGAGCCGCAGCGGCGAGCCGTTGAAGTTCGCCGAGTTGCTCGACGAAGCAGTCGGCCGGGCAGCCGTTGCGGTCGCGGAAAAAAACCCCGACCTCCCTGCTGCAGAACAAGCCGAACTCGCCCGCATCATCGGCATCGGTGCCGTCAAGTACGCCGACCTGTCGACCGACCGGATCAAGGACTACGTCTTCGACTGGGACCGGATGCTCGCGTTTGACGGCAACACTTCGCCCTACCTGCAGTACGCCCACGTCCGGATCTGCAGCATCTTTCGCCGGGCAGAGATCGAACGGTCGTCGATCCGCGACACCAAGCCTGCGGTCCTGCTCGACACGCCACAGGAACGGGCGCTCGCGTTGCGGCTGCTCGCGTTCGACAGCGCAGTGTGGGACACGATCGACAAGTTCAGCCCGCACCGGTTGTGTACCTATCTGTTCGAGCTGGCCCAGGACTTCACTGCGTTCTTCGAGCACTGCCCGGTCCTCAAGGCCTCGAACGAAGCAACCAAGCAGAGTCGGCTGTCGCTGTGCGACACCACTGCCCGGGTGCTGGAAACCGGACTCGATTTGCTCGGCATCGTCGCCCCGGAACGGATGTGACGACCGTGGGCCAACCGACTACGGCGGTTCCATTGCGGTTGCTTCCCGAGACAGCGACGGTCGGTCAGCACGGCGAACTGCACATCGGTGGCTGTTCGGTCACCGAACTCGCCGGTACCTACGGCACCCCACTGTTCATCTACGACGAGCAACATCTTCGCAACCGCTGCCGCGAGGCGGTCGACGCGTTCGGCTACCAGAACGTCGTCTATGCGACCAAGGCGTTCTTGTGCAAGGCAATGGCCAAGCTCGCCTACGACGAGGGGATGCTGCTCGATGTCGCCACCGGCGGCGAGTTGCACGTCGCGATGGCTGCCGGCGTGCCAGCCGATGCGTGCACGATGCACGGCAACAACAAGAACCTCGCCGAGTTGCGGCTTGCGCTGACCGTCGGTGTGCGCCAGGTGGTGGTCGACAGCTTCGACGAGATGGATCGTCTCGATGCCTTGCATGCCGAAGGACTGCCCGTCCCCAACGTCGTGCTGCGGGTCACGCCCGGGGTCCATGCCCACACCCACGAGTTCATCGCCACGGGCCAGGACGACAGCAAGTTCGGATTCAACCTCGGCAACGGCGATGCGATGGTTGCGGTCGATCGAGCCCGCCGGGCAACGTCGATGGATCTCGTCGGCCTCCACTGCCACATCGGCTCGAACGTGTTCGCCGCTGCGAACTTCGCCAAGGCGGCCGAAGTCATGGCCAAATTCGCAGTACCGCTCGACCTGCCCGAACTGGTGCTCGGCGGGGGACTCGGCGTCGCCTACACGGTGGGCGAGGAAGCGCCGACGATCACCCAATGGGGCAGCGTGCTGCTCGACGCCTGCGGCGCGCTCGGCGTGCGATCGCGGATCAGTGTCGAGCCTGGCCGCTCGATCGTCGCCCAAGCCGCCGTCACGTTGTACACCGTCGGCACGATCAAGCCGATCCCTGGCATCCGTACCTACGTCGCGGTCGATGGAGGGATGAGCGACAACCCGCGACCGGTGCTCTACGGCAGTGGCTACGAAGCGTTCCTGCCGCGAGACGTCGCCGCGGAGCGAACAGCGTCGGTGCGCTTGGTCGGCAAGCATTGCGAGAGCGGTGACGTGTTGATCAATGACGCCCAGATCCCCGACGACGTACGGGTCGGCGACATCCTCGCAACCCCCGTCACGGGCGCCTACGGGCACAGCATGGGGAGCAACTACAACAAGGTCACCCGCCCGCCGATCGTGTTCGTCGGCGACGGCGAGGCGCGACTGGTGGTGCGGCGCGAGACGTTCGATGATCTGCTCGCGTGCGACCTCGGATAGCGAAGGCTGAGTAGCCTGCGGGCAATGGCGAGCAAGCTGGGACAGGCATTCGGGAAACTTCTCGGCGGAATCCGCAAGGTGACCCTGGCGAACAGGCCTCCGGCCGAACAGCCGGGCCAGAAGCCCGGCCAGAAGCCGGACAAGGTCCCGAGCAAGGGAGTTCCGGGCGTGCCTCCACCCGTCGACACCCATCGTGGTAACCATGGGTCAACGGCACCGTCCAGCGATTCGACGCTCGCCGGAGCGACCATCGAGTACAACCCCGATCTCGACGGTGACGCAGATCCGGGTGAGGTCGTCTGGACCTGGGTCCCGTGGGAGGAAGACCAGACCCAGGGCAAGGATCGCCCGGTCGTGATCGTCGGTCGGCGTAAGGGCATGTTGATCGGGGTCCCGCTGACCTCTCAGCGCCGCAACGACGAGTTGCAGGTGCTGGTCGGCACGGGTCCGTGGGATCGCGAAGGTCGACCGAGCTACGCCAAACTCGATCGGATCCTCGAAGTCGATCCGACCCAGGTCCGTCGGGAAGGCTCGATCCTCGGCCGCACCCATTTCGACGAAATCGTCAGAGTGCTCAGGGACGCCTGATCACCGATCGCCCCAGCGTCGCTGCGGGGCCAACTCCACCGGCATCAGCTACCGGATCGTCAGGTCGATGTGACACGCCTGTCGGCGCCACCCTGCTCAACCAATCCACGGTGCTCGGCACCTATATCGGTGCGCCGAACGCGGAGACCGGCGAGGCCTTCGCCGATGCCGCTCGTTCGACCGAGGTCGCTCGGTTGCGGGCCGAGGTCGATTCCGAAGATGCAGAGCTGAGCTGCCTGCCGGTGGTCGATGGAACCGTCTGCGATCTGTCGGTCAAGGCCGGCACGCTGATCATCGCCAACACCGAAAGCCAGCCTCCGGAGAGGGTCGACCCTCGCTGACCGGGTGGGTCAGTGAAAGGTGAAGGGTGTCCGTCATGACCAAGAGGATCCTCTTCGCGTGTTTTCGTCGACGGTCCGGCGAAACGGGTTTCGGGGGTTCGTGCCCACCTCGTAGCCTGCTGCCGTGGCACTTCAAGGCAATCGCGTTCGAATCGGTGTGTTGGGTTGCGGCAATGTCGGGGCATCGCTCATCCAACTCGTTGCCCAGCAGGCGGACTCGATCGAGGCCAGAACCGGCACCCGCTTGGAGGTCACCCGAGTCGCGGTCCGCAACATGTCGCGTGAGCGAGACGTCGATCTTGCTCCGGGGGTGCTTGTCCGCGACGCCCATACAGTGGTCGACGATCCTGAGATCGATCTCGTCGTCGAGGTGATCGGTGGGATCGAGCCCGCTCGCGAGCTGATCGTGACGGCGCTCGGCAAGGGCAAGCCGGTCGTCACCGCAAACAAGGAATTGCTCGCCAACGTCGGCACCGAGCTCTATGCAGCGGCCGATTCGGCCGGTGTCGATCTGCTGTTCGAAGCAGCGGTCGCCGGTGGCATACCGCTCATCCGGGCCCTGCGCGAGAGCTTGCGCGGCGAGCCCATCCAGCGGGTGCTCGGCATCGTCAACGGCACCACCAATTTCATCCTCACCAAAATGACCGAGGAGGGTGCCGACTACAGCGCTGCGCTCGGTGAGGCCCAGCGGCTCGGGTTCGCCGAGCGCGACCCAACCGCCGATGTCGAAGGTTTTGATGCTGGAGCGAAGGCGGCCATCATCGCCACGATCGCGTTCGGCAGCAAGGTGGTGGCGGGCGACGTATACCACGAGGGCATCAGTGGCGTCACCGCCGCCGATATCGCGATGGCCACCCGGCTCGGCTACGTCGTCAAGCTGCTCGCGATCTGCGAAGAGGACGCGGCGACCGGTGAGATTGCTGTCCGTGTCCACCCCGCAATGGTGCCCAAGCAGCACCCGTTGGCGAGCGTGCGCGAGAGCTACAACGCGGTGTTCGTCGAGGGCTCGGCCGTTGGTTCACTGATGTTCTACGGCCGCGGCGCCGGTGGGATGCCCACCGCGAGTGCCGTGCTCGGCGACGTGATCGACGCCGCCGTGAACCTGCGCCAGGGCACCCACGGATCGCTCGGTTCGTTCGGTCGGGCCAAGATCCGCCCGATCGACGAGACCAGCTCCGAGTATCTGATCAGCCTCGACGTGGCCGATCGGCCCGGCGTGCTGCACGCGGTCACCGGCGTGTTCGCCCGCAATGACGTCAGCATCCGAGCCGCCGAGCAGGAGGGCCTGCGTGACGACGCCCGTCTGGTGTTCATCACCCATGCAGCCAAGGAAGCGTCGCTGCAGAGCTGTCTGCGTGAGCTGCGCGATCTCGACATTGTCAAGCGGGTCGGCAGCCTGCTGCGGGTCATCGGGGGCTGAGTAATGCGCTATGTCTCCACTCGCGGCACCGCGCCCGAACTCGGCTTCTGCGATGTGTTGTTGGCCGGCCTGGCCAACGACGGCGGCCTGTACATGCCCGAATCGTGGCCGTCGCTGCCCGACATCAGCGCGACCCGCACCTATGCCGAAGCGGCGGCCGCAGTGATGGCACCGTTCGTCGGTGACGAGATTGCTCCCGACGTGTTCGCCACGCTGTGCGACGAGGCCTATGCCACATTCCGCCACGATGCCGTCGTCCCGCTCGTGCAGATCGGTACCAACGAATGGCTGCTCGAGCAGTTTCATGGCCCGACGCTGGCGTTCAAAGACGTCGCCCTCCAGTTGGTCGGGCGGTTGTTCGACCATGTGCTCGCCGAGCGAGGTCAGCGGGTGACCATCGTCGGCGCCACCAGCGGCGACACCGGCAGCGCAGCGATCGACGGAGTCAGGCACTGCAGCAACGTCGACATCGTGATCCTCTACCCCAACGGACGCACCAGCGACGTGCAGCGGCGGCAGATGACCACTGTCGATTCACCGAACGTGCACACGGTTGCGGTTGAGGGCACGTTCGACGACTGCCAGGACCTCGTCAAGGCAATGTTCAACGATGCCGAGTTTCGTCAGCGGATGAACCTGTCGGCAGTCAACAGCATCAACTGGGCGAGGCTGATGGCTCAGATCGTCTACTACGTCACATCCAGTCGTTCGCTGGGTGCAACCGCAGATGCGGGCGTCACCTACAGCGTGCCCACCGGCAATTTCGGCAACGTGCTCAGCGGCTGGATCGCCCGCGAGATGGGCGCTCCGATCAAGGACTTCGTCATCGCCTCCAACAGCAATGACATCCTGGCTCGGTTCATCAACGACAACGACATGTCAGCCCGCACGGTGGTACCGACCGTGAGCCCCTCGATGGACATCCAGGTGTCGTCGAACTTCGAACGGTTGCTGTTCGAGATGAACGGGCGCGACGGCGGGATGACTGCCGAGCAGTTGCAGCGATTCCGCCACAGCGGTTCGCTGCAGATCGAAGGCGATCAGGTCGAACGGTGGATCACGCCATCGTTCCGAGCCGCCAAATTCGACGACGTCGACACCCTCGCCGAGATCCGGCGGGTCTACGAATCGTGTGGTGTGTTGATCGACCCGCACACCGCGACGGGTACTGCGGCGGTGCGGGCCCTGCGGGCCACAGCCGATGGTCGCCCCGTCGTCACGCTGGCGACGGCTCATCCGGCAAAGTTCCCCGATGCCGTGCAGGAGGCCACCGGGGTGTTCCCGTCGCTGCCTCCGCATCTGGCCGACATCTTCGACCGGGTCGAGCGCACCAATCTGGTCGCCAACGATTTGGCCGATGTGCAAGCCTTCGTCGAGCGGGCCGTCGCCGCCAACCGCTGATCCTCATCGTCCAGCGCAGGCGTACGGGTGTTCCGCGTCGCGGTTGCATCCGGAGCAGCGGGGTGGATAGGGTGCGAGCGCCCGGTTGTCCCGGGTCGCACCTTCCGAGCGCCTCGCATTTTTTGCCGGCGGCACCGAGATCGTGTGAATCTCCAGCTGGCCTTGGGTCCCGGCGTCCACAGTGCAGTCGCACCGATCACGCTCAATCCACGCTCAGCGACCCGTCCCGGGTGGTTCCATCCGTGACATCCAACCCTGAAAGTAGGATTCCTGTGGCTGCGGATGCCCTCGAACAGTCAGTGCTCGAATCGAAGGATCGCGAGCAGTTGATGGCCATTGCCTCGGCGCTCGGCGTGAAGTCGACGTCGCGTGCCAAAAAGGCCGATCTGATCCAGAAGATCCTCGAGCAGACCGGCGCGCTGCCGCTCGCCGGTTCGACGATCGCGGCCAAAGCCGCTTCGGCCCAAGCGTCACTCGAGCTCGACGGCGCAGACACGCCGGTCGTCGAGGCTGCCCGGCCCGCTCGCTCGAGCGGTCGCACGCCTGCGCCGAAGCTTGCTCCGGCTCAGGCCGCCCGCGCCGATGGCCCTCGCCTCGGCGCCGATGGCGAGCCGCTCGCCGATTGGGAGATCGAGCTGCTCGAACAGGGCATCAGCACCGAGACTCAGCCGGTCGCGCCATCGCCAGGATCTCGGTCGACGCCGGCCCGGCCAGCTGCCCCCCGTCCAGCGGCCAACGACCGTGATGGCGACGTCGACGGTGATGCCGGCGACGACGGAGACGACGGCGACGACGCCGACGGTTCAGATGGTGCCGATGGCCAAGATGGCGACGGCGAGAGCCGCAATCGTCGTCGTCGTCGCCGCCGCAACAAAAACCGCGGAGACAACGCCGTCGAGGGTGGCGAGCAGCCGCGCCCCGACGCCGCGCCTCGAGCCGATGCCCCACGTGACAACGGCAACCAGCGCGACAGCGGCGCAGCCAACGGCAACCAACGCGACAACAATGGCGCAACCAATGGCAACCAGCGCGATGGCAACCAGCGCGATGTCAACCAGCGCGATGGAAATTCGCGCAATCGCAACGAGCGGTTCGAGCGGTTCGAGCGCGAGGACACCACGAGCGGGCTCGAACCGGTGCCGGTGTCGGGCTACCTCGACCTGCGCGACGAGGGCTACGGATTCCTCCGGGTCAACGGGTATCTGCCGAGCCGTGACGATTCGTACATCCCGGTCAAGCTGACCCGCCAGTTCGGTCTGCGCAGAGGTGACCACATCACCGGACTCAGCCGCCCGGCAGGCCGCAACGAGAAGAACCCGGCCCTGCTCGAGGTGCACACGGTCAACGGTGGCGAGCCCGACAAGGCTCGCGAGCGTCCTCGCTTCGACGAACTGACGCCCTTGTTCCCAGCAACCATGCTCCGACTGGAGACCCCCGGGTCGTCCAGGCCGGAGAACATGACCGCTCGGATCATCGATCTGATCAGCCCGATCGGTCTCGGCCAGCGCGGCATCATCGTCGCGCCGCCCAAGGCCGGCAAGACGGCGATCATGAAGATCATCGCGACGGCGATCGAGCAGAACCACCCGACGGTCCACCTGATGGTGTTGCTCATCGACGAGCGTCCGGAAGAAGTGACCGACATGCGCCGCACGGTGAACGGCGAGGTCATCGCGAGCACGTTCGACCGTCCGAGTGACGAGCACACCCACACCGCCGAGATGGTGATCGAGAAGGCCAAGCGGCTCGTCGAACAGGGCGAGGACGTCGTCGTTCTCCTCGACGGCATCACCCGACTCATCCGCGCCTACAACGTCGTGGGCTCGGCCACGGGTCGGATCATGTCCGGCGGACTCGACGCTGGTGCGCTGTACCCACCGAAGAAGTTGTTCGGCGCAGCCCGCAATGTCGAAGAGGGCGGTTCATTGACCATCCTTGCAACGGCGTTGGTCGAGACCAACAGCGGAATGGACGATGCGATCTTCGAAGAGTTCCGGGGCGCCGCGAACATGGAGCTCCGGCTCGATCGGTACCTGGCCGAACGGCGGATCTATCCGGCGATCGACCTCGATGAGTCGAGCACCAGCCACGAAGAATTGTTGTTCACCCCGACTCAGCTCGAGCGGGTGCGTTCGATGCGCCGCGACATGTCCGACCGTTCCGCCGACGGCGGCGCGTCAGGAGTCGAATTGTTGATCGAGCGGTTGACGTCGTCGCGCACCAACGACGAATTGTTCGCCTGAATCGACAAGTGACCGGGTCGGCTGAGCCTGTCAATGCCGCCACCAGGGCCGCTGAGGTTTTGCGGAGCCATCCCGATACTCTTTTTCATCCCTTCTGAACTCTCCGAGGAGCTGTCATGCAGACTGCAATCCACCCCAAGTACGCCGACATGAACGTCAAGTGCACGTGCGGCAACACCTTCACCACCCAGAGCACCAAGGCGGGCGCGTTGTCCGTCGAGCTCTGCAACGAATGCCACCCGTACTTCACGGGTAAGCAGAAGCTGGTCGACGCCGGTGGACGCGTCGAGCGTTTCAACAAGCGCTACGGAGCTCGCAAGGGCGCCGACACCGCTGCCCAGTGATCACTCGAGCACACTGACGTCGGGGAGTACCGCTCCCACCATCTGCTGACAGCTCTCTGAGTCGTTCGAATGCCACCCGGTTTCCGGGTGGCATTCTTCGTTTTCCGAGTATGGCAACTTCCCTGCGTGGGGGGAGAATCACATGACGTGATGTGATCTGGCTACAGTCAGGACGGGCAGCGGACGATAACCACTGGGTACACCACGATCTGCGTGGTCAGATCGTCGGAGGAATCATCGCTGCCATGGCTGAACAGGCACAGATCGAGCATCTTCTCCGGCGCACCGAGTTCGTCGCCCGCCCGGCCCGTGTCGCGGCGCTGATGGCCCTGTCGTTGGAGGCCGCAATCGACGACATCCTCGCCGTGTCGGCTCCGCCGGCTCTGCCGACCTACATCGATCACAACAACGATCGCGATCTGGATCCGGCCGCGCCGAGCAACTGGGACCAGTACGTCTACTCGCTCAAGTGGTGGTTCGACCGGATGGCGTTCGACTCGCCGAAGCCGATCCAGGAGAAGATGACCCTGTTCTGGCACGGGCACTTCACAAGCGACTGGTGGAAGGTCTACGACACCTGGGCAATGACATCGCAGAACCAGCTCTACCGGGTCAACGCCCTCGGCAACTTCCAGACCCTGGCCCAACAGATGGCGATCGAGCCGGCCATGTTGCGCTATCTCGACAACGCCGACAACACCAAGTCGTCGCCCAACCAGAACTTCGCTCGCGAGTTGATGGAACTGTTCCTGCTCGGCGTCGGCAACTACACCGAGGCCGATGTCGAGGCATCATCTGCCGCATGGACCGGGCACACGCTCGACGACGACGGCCACTACTGGTTCCGTACTGACCGCCACAACAACCTCAGCAAGACCTTCTTCGCTGTCACCGGCAACCTGAACGGGCCGGACATCATCAACATCATCCTCGACAAGAAGAAGCAGATCGCAGCTCGCTACATCGTCGGCAAACTGTGGGATTTCTTCGCTGCGCCCGGCACCCAGCCGAACGACGGGCTCGACGCGATTGCGACGACCTTTGCGTCGAATTGGGACATCAAGGTTGCGCTCAAGGCGATCCTGCTGTTGCCCGAGTTCTACACCGACCCTGTCAAACAGGGTCTGATCCGGAGTCCGATCGACTGGGTCGTGGCCGTCATGGTCCAGACCGGATACCGGGCTGGCCTGCTCAACCCGCAGTGGTACGTCGAGGGGATGGGCCAGGTCCCGTTCAGCCCACCCAACGTCAGCGGATGGCGACCCAACGGTGCCTGGATCAACACCAGTTCGATGGGCTCACGGGCAGAGTTCGCCCGCAATGCCACCTGGCGGCTTCGTGATGCACAACTGGCCCAGAACGCCGGCCGAGGCGACATGGGCAATCTGTGGACGCTCCCGGTCGATCAAGCCGTCGACACCGTTGCCGCGTTGTTCGCCCTCAACCCGATGTCAGTCCGGACCAGAACGGCACTGAGCGACTACGCCAACGGCGAGCGGACACTGCTGCCGAAAGCGGACCGCAATGGCTGGTGGATGGCCACCAACCTGTTGACGATGGCGATGATCGCCCCCGAAATGCACCTGGCCTGACCCGGAACAGCTGAAGGAACCCACGATGCTCGATCCAGACATTTCCGCCCGGGACGCACTCGCCCTGCTGTCGACCAATGACGCTCACCGCCTCGATGGCACCCGCGAGGGGTTCAACCGCCGCCGGTTCCTGCAGATGGTTGGCTTGGGGCTGGGTGGAGGAGCGGTACTCAGCGGACTCGACACCGGCGTGCTCGGCCAGTTCCTGCCCGACGAGTGGCGCCAGGCGTTCGCCGGTGGCCCGCTCGGGCCCACCGACGGGGTGCTCGTCATCATCGGGATGTACGGCGGCAACGACGGTCTCAACACCGTCATCCCGTATTCCAACCCGCGTTACTACGAATACCGCACCAACATTGCGTTGCGGACGACGGGGACCAATCCGTTGATCCCGATCAACGACGACTTCGGCCTGCACCACAACCTCTCCTTCGTCAAGGCGTTGTACGACCAGCAACAGGTCGCAATCCTCCACGGCGTCGGCTACCCGAACCCTGATCTCAGCCACTTCAACTCGATGGCGTACTGGATGGCCGGCAAGGTCGGCGGCACACCGAGCAACGGCTGGATCGGGCGCTGGCTCGACGGCATCGGTGCTCGCGCAGATCTCTACACGGCTGGAACGATCGGATCGTCGCTGCCGCTGCATCTGCTCGGCCAGGTCAAGCGGGGTACCGCGATCCCCGAGAACGGGTTCGGCTTCGGGGGTGACACCGATGCCGTCCAGACCCGGTTCTACAACGGAATCAAGTCGTACTCGTCGCAGAGCGCCGGTCGAGGCATCTGGCACGACGCGATCGCCGGGGCCTCGCGGGGCCAGATCGATCTCGCCCAGCGGGTTGCGCCGATTTTCGAGCCGGAGATCACCAGCGACAGCCTGGCCAAAAAGCTGACGGTCGCTGCCCGGCTGATCAACGCAGATCTCGGCTTCCGGGTGCTCGACACCAGCCTCGACAGTTTCGACCACCATTCGGGCGAGCCCTACGAGCACGGCCAGAAGATGCAGGAGTTGAACGATGGCATCGCCGCGTTCTTCGCCACGCTCAGTCCCACCTTCGCCAACCGGGTGACGTTGATGACGTTCTCCGAGTTCGGCCGGACGCCTTGGTCGAATGATTCGCAGGGCACAGACCACGGAACTGCGGGCGCCCACTTCGTGATCGGCGGCAACGTCAAGGGCGGTCTGTACGGCACCCCGCCATCGCTGTCGTCGTCGACAGGCGGTCAGATCGAACGCTGGGGCCGGATCAAGATGACCATGGACTTCCGGTCGATGTACGCCACGATGATCGATGGCCTGCTCGGTGGCGGGGCCTCCACGGTGCTCGGTGGCAACTTCGAAAAGATCGATCTGTTCCGCCCCGTCGGCGCCCCGGTCGGCAACTTCCCGGACCCTGGCGTTCCCGGTAGCCCCAGCACCCCGACCGTGCCTGCCACACCGAGCGGACCGGCCAGCTTCGTCGGCATGACCCCGGCTCGGTTGATCGACACCCGTGACGGGGGTGCCCCGATTGGAGCGGCAAGTTCGATCACGGTCCAGGTATCGGGTGGCCACGGCGTACCGGCTGATGCCGTCGCGGCGGTGCTCAACGTGACGGCAGTCGACGGCACGGATCCGTCGTACCTGACCGTGTGGCCGGCCGATGTTGCCAAACCGAACACGTCGTCGCTCAACACGCGCGGCGGCGATGTCGTGCCCAATCTGGTGATCAGCAAGCTCAGCGCGGCCGGTGCTGTCAACGTGTTCAACCTGGCCGGCATGACGCATTGCGTCGTCGATGTCGTCGGCTACTTCGTCGGTGGATCCGGCAGTCGGTTCACGTCGCTGTCTCCCAGCAGGGTGCTCGACACTCGTGATGGCATCGGCGCGCCGGCAACGGCCGTGGGCCCGGGCACCTCGATCGATCTCGTCGTGTCCGGAGTCGGCGGGGTGGCAGCCGACGCGGATGCCGTCGTGCTCAACGTGACGGTCACCGAGCCGACTGCTGCCGGCTTCATCACGGCATGGCCGGCCGGCGCGCCACGGCCGACTGCCTCCAATCTCAACTTCGTCGCCGGTCAGACGGTGCCCAACCTGGTCGTCGCCAAGCTCGGAGCCGGGGGCGCGGTGTCGCTGTTCAACAGTGGCGGCTCGACCCATTTGGTCGCCGATGTGCTCGGCTGCTTCCGCAGCGCCGATGGTGCCCGGCTGATTGCGCTGTCGCCGGCCCGTCTGCTCGACACGCGCGAGGGCAGCGGCCAGGCGGTGCTCCAGACTCCGATCACGTTGTCGGTCGTGAACCGTGACGGCGTACCCGCATCCGGCGTCACCGGTGTCGTCCTCAACGTCACTGCCACGGGCGGCTCAGCGAACGGCTATGTCACCGTGTTCCCGAGCGGCGAGGCCCGACCAATGGCATCGAACCTCAACACCGTGGCTGGCGCGACTCGGGCCAACCTGGTGATCGCCAAAGTCGGCGCCGACGGTGCAGTGGCGCTGTTCAATAGCGCGGGCGCGCAACACCTGGTAGTCGACGTCGTCGGCTACTTCACGACCTGACTCGCGCTGCATCGACCCGTGGTGGCCATACGCCGTGTGTCGTTAGCCTCGAGGGCGTGGTGACTTCGACATCTGGCACGCCGACCGATCCTGCCCGCCGGGCAGCCTTGAACAATCTCAAGCTGCGCGCCCTGGTGCGCGATCACCTCGGTCACGAGATCGGCGACATCAGCCAAACCAAGCCGGTGCCGTTCGGACGCGGCTCGGCGCTCGTGATCGACGAGGGGGCATGGGTTCTGCTCGACGGGCAGCCCGAGCGCGGACTCGGGGCAGCACTTGCGTGGGTGACCCGTCAACCTGCCGCGACCCGACTCGCAGTGATCACCGAGGCAGCGTCGGGAGTGCTCGCCCGCCGGGCCGAACTGTTCATGTTCCCGTGCACGGTGTGGCATGCGGCCGACCGGGTGCTGGTGCCGGCGGTGAACGAGCCGTATCCCGAACCCGCACCGATCGATCCGGCCCACGAAGCGCTGCGTCCACTGATCGTCGAGGGAGGTGCCGAACCACTGACCGAGCACGGCGTCTTGACCGGCGAAGTTCGCGGTCTCGAAGTGTGTCGGGCAGTCACCGATCATCACATCGACGAGGTCCGACTCGAGGTCGGCGTCGGGACCCACGACCGGGAGGCATTCCTGATGCTGCACGGTGCCCGTCCAACGATCGAGGCCCTGGCCGATGTCGTCGGGTCCGTCAGCCAGCACCGCGAGGTCGGTGCGGCACTGCATCCGCTGAACCGATTCGGCGCCGAACGGTTCCTGCGGTGGATGGTCGTGCACTCGCCGGATCGGGTCGGAGCGTCGTCATTGCGAGCGGTCGATCCACCGGTCGTGCGGAGCAACATCAAAGACCCCGTGCCGTGCGTCGCGCTCGGCGAGGCGGACGATGGCAAAGCGATGGTGGTCGTCTGCTCGACCGGGATCGATCTCGATCTCGTTCCGTTCGCTGTCGACGCCCGCCAGATGCACGCCCCCGACGCCGAGTTGGTGATCGTCGTCCCGCCGCGTGACGTCAGCCCGGTCACCATCGCGATCGCCGCGATGGCCGTGGCCGCACCGCGCATCGTCGCATGGGACTGACCAACTGGAGTGGTCCACTGACGATGATCGGCCGTAGCCTGCTGGGGCTGTGATCGATCGCCTGGATGCCGTAGAAGATGAGTTCCTCACTGTCGAGGCCGAGCTGTCCGACCCCGCGGTGCTCAACGACAACGTGATCCTGCGCCAGACGACCAAGCGATACAAGGAACTCACCCCGATCGTCACGTTGATCCGCGAGCGCCGGGCATCGGTCGAGGATTCGGCTGCGGCGCGTGAGCTGCTCGAGTTGGCCACCCCGGATGAGCGGGAGATGATGCGGGCCGAACTGCAGCGGTCCGAGGCCGAGATCGATCGGTTGGCCGAAGAGATCCGGCTGCTGTTGCTGCCCCGCGATCCCAATGACGGCAAGGCGGTCATCGTCGAGATCCGCGGTGCCGAGGGGGGCGAAGAAGCCAACCTGTTCGCACGCGATCTGTTCGACATGTACTCCGGCTACGCCGCCCAGGAGGGCTGGAAAGTCGAGGTGCTCAACAGCGATGTCAGTGATCTCGGCGGACTCAACCAGACCACGTTCATGATTTCCGGCGACACCGCCTGGGGCAAGATGAAGTTCGAGGGCGGCACCCACCGGGTGCAGCGGGTGCCGATCACCGAGAGCCAGGGCCGGATCCATACCTCATCGGCAACGGTGCTGATCCTGGCCGAGGCCGAAGAGGTCGATGTCGAGATCGATGACAAGGATCTCCAGATCGACGTCTATCGGGCCAGTGGTCCGGGCGGCCAGGGTGTCAACACCACCGACTCCGCCGTGCGGATCACCCACAAGCCGACCGGCATTGCGGTCGCGATGCAGGACGAGCGCAGCCAGCTTCAGAACCGGGCGCGGGCGATGATCGTGCTGCGAGCCCGTTTGCTGCAAGCGGCCCAGGACGAAGCCGATGCCAAGGCCTCGGCCGAGCGCAGGTCGCAGGTCGGCACGGGCGGGCGTGGCGAGAAGATCCGGACCTACAACTACAAAGAGAACCGGGTCACCGATCACCGGATCGGGTTCACCATCTACCGGCTCCACGAGGTGCTGGCCGGCAACCTCACCGATGTCGTCGAAGCGTTGGCCGCCGATGAGCGGGCCAAACAACTCGCCAACGGCGATGTCGACTGATCTGCCCGGACCGATTGACCTGCCCGAACCGGTTGGTCAGCCAGGGTCGGTTGGTCAGCCAGGGTCGACCGGCTCGACCGGCTCCACGCTCACCTGGCGGCAGTTGTGGGCCGAGACGGCGACGACCCTCGGCGATCGCCACCATGCCCGCTGGATGTGCGAGGTCGCGAGCGGGTGCGAGCGCGACGAGTTCGTCGCCGAACTCGACCGACCGGCGACCGAGCGGATGATGGCTCACCTCGATGCGATGATCGCTCGTCGTGCGACAGGCGAGCCGCTGCAATACGTCCTCGGTAGCTGGCAGTTCCGGACCCTGGAACTGATGCTGGATCGACGGGTGCTGATCCCGCGACCCGAAACCGAATGGGTGTGCGACACTGCGCTGCAGCTCGTGCGTTCCATGCCCCATCGGCCGAGACGGGTCGTCGACCTCGGTACCGGCAGCGGTGCGATCGGACTGTCGATCGCTGCCGAGCTCCCGATCGATTCGGTCGAGGTCTGGATTGCCGATGTCTCCAACGATGCCCTGGACGTCGCCCGGGCCAACCTGGCCGGCATCGGCCGAGCGGCGTCAGCGGTGCGTGTCGTGCACGGTTCGTGGTTCGATGCCCTCCCGGATGATGTGAGAGGAACGCTCGACCTGGTGATCGCCAACCCGCCCTACATCGCCGACGGTGACCCCGAGGTGGAGTCGAGCGTGCTCGATCACGAACCGCACCTCGCTCTGTTCAGCGGTGCCGACGGTCTCGACGACATTCGTCGGATCGTTGCCGAGGCGCCTGGTTGGCTGGCCCCTGAAGGCTGGCTGGTGATGGAGCTCGGCGCCACCCAGGGGCCCGCCGTCACCGCCCTGCTGACCGCAACCGAGTTTCGTCACGTGGAGATTCGCAAGGACCTCGCCGGACACGACCGCACGGCCCTCGCCCAGCGGCCAACTGCGGTCTGAGATCAGTCGAAACGAGCAGCCAACTGGCCGAGCAGGTTCTCTTCGCGGGGGTCGATCTCGTGATCGATGCCGGCCACGTCGCGAGCAGCCGAGAACAGCGATGCGCGCAGCACGCTGCTGCTGATCCGGGCATCGATCGTGTCGAGGAACGCCTCGACCTCGTCGGCTCCCACTGCCGCGCGGACTTTGGCCATCGCCGGGCCGACGTGTTGCTCGAACGAAAACGTCGGAGACTCCCAGCCGCTCTCCTCACTGATCGTTCGGATCTCGTCGAGCTCTTCAGGCGTGATATGGCGGTCGGCCACCATCACCAACAGCAACAACTCGAGCGCAGCCTCGTGTTCGCGATCCTCGGTTGCGTGGACGGCCAGGTTGGAGTAGAGGTCGTGCAGTCGGGAGTTCACGACTGACAACGTAGCCGTCCGTCGCGGGCCGCTCAGACTTCGATCCGCAGCGCCCGGCGGAGGAACGCGAGTTGATGCAGCAGCAGGTTTTCGGCCACAACTTCTTGCGGAGTCATGTGGGTGACGCCGGACAGTGGCAGGACCTCGTGCGGCTTGCCGGCGCCGAGGAGCGCAGACGAGAGCTGCAGGGTGTGCGCAGCCACGACGTTGTCGTCGGCGAGACCGTGGATCAGCAACAGCGGTCGGCTCAGCCGAGCCGCCAGTGGGAGCAGCGACGAGCGCTCGTACGGCTCGGAATCGGTGAATGGATCGCCGAGATAGCGCTCGGTGTAGTGGGTGTCGTACAACCGCCACTCAGTGACCGGCGCACCGGCGATGCCGGCGTGGAACACGTCCGGTCGCTCCAGAACGGCGAGCGCAGCGAGGTAGCCACCGAAACTCCACCCGCGGATGGCGACCCGGGTGCGATCGAGTTCGACCCCTTCGCCAGCGAGCACCTCGGTGATCGCGTCGAGGCCGCGCACCTGATCCTCGAGCACCGGTGCCGCGAGATCGTGGTGCACGGCCCGCTCCCACTCGCTGCCTCGGCCGGGGGTGCCTCGTCCATCGATGATGACGACCGCGAAGCCCTGATCGGCGAACCATTGCGACGAGAGATAGGCGTTGTGCGAACTGACCACCCGCTGCGCGTGGGGACCGCCGTATGGATCGAGCAACACGGGCAGCGGCCCGTTGATCGGCCCGCGCGGAAGCAACACCGCGACCGCCAACTGGTCGTCGCCGACGCGATGGATCGCGACGTTTGGTTGGACCAACGGAGTGTGGGCATTCGACGTGATCGTCTGCTCGATCCTCTCAGCCTCGGGAGAGCCCTCGGCCTCGCCTGCACCCAGGGACACCGTGGAACGCACGACCGTACGAGTGCCCGGCAGCGCAAGCGACGAGGACCGCACGACCACCGTGGTGCCGCCGATGATCGCCGTGTGCACACTGTCGGCATCGGTGATCGCGCTGAACTCGGCACCGTCGTTGGTCAGCGTCGCAGTCCAGACCTGCATCACCGTGGGATCCGCCAGAGGATTGGCTGCGAAGGTGACGACACCGCCGCTGACCTCGCTGCTGACATCGAGCACTGAGCGCACCTGCAGGTCGGGCGGCGACTCGATGTGGTCGCCGATCACCAACCGTCGGGCACCGTCACGATCGGTCGCAGTGACGAGCCGTCCGTCGGCCAACAGCGCCGGCACGCCCGGTACGAGTTCGACCCACTGGTCGTCGTGGTCCTCGAAGATGACATGGGTCTCGCCGGTGATCGGGTCGGCCGACAACACGGCCACATCGGTCTGGCTCCGCGACTGCACCGTCAACAGCAACCGATCCTGCGACGTCCACGAGACGTTGGCGAGGTAGGGGAATGCGTCATCCCACGAGATCTTGACCGAACCGCCGACCAGCGACGTCACGTGCAATGAGACCGATGCATTGCCGGTTCCGGCCGCTGGGTAGCGGTGAACCGTTGGCTCGGTCGCCGGGTTCGCCGGGTCGGCGATGTACCACACCGGGACCGGTCCGCTGTCCGCACGTTCGACCGCGACGGCGGTGCCGTCAGGCGACCACCAGTAGCCACGCTGGCGTCCCATCTCTTCGGCTGCGATGAAATCAGCGCTGCCCCAGGTGACAGTGGGGGAGTCGGGCTCGCCGTCGAGTTCCCACGAGGTGCCGTCGAGCTCGCCGATGCGCAACGTCGACCCGCTCACGTAAGCGACCCTCCGTGCCGTTGGATCGGGGCGTGGATCGAACACCGGGCCCTGCACGGCCAGCTCGCGCGCTGCTCCGCTGACCAATCCGGCGATGAACAGTCGCCCACCGAGAGCAAACGAGCAGACCGTCACATCTCGATCGGTGGCGTACGCGACGACGCCGCCGGCACCCTCGCGGGTGCGTTCGCGGCGCGCCCGCTCCTCGGCCGGTAGATCCGCTTCGTCGGCATCGTCGAGCAGTTGGCGCGGGTCGGCAACCAGTCGTTCGTTGCCGGTCGCGACATCGAATACCCACAGGCAGTTGACCGGATCATCGCCCGCCGCGCTGCGACAGAACACGACTCGACGACCGTCGGGCGACACCGTGACATTGCGGGGTTCACCGAGGGTGAACCGCTGGGTTCTCGCGTACTGGCGTGGAAAGGTCAGATCGTCCATCAGGCCGGCTTGACGAGGATCTTGGCGTGAGCGTCCGGGCTCCCGAGGTCGGCGAACGCCTGCGGCACCTCGTCGATCGTGACGGTGTCGGTGATCCACGGGGCGAGATCGACCCGGCCGTCGGCGATCGCGGTCAGCGCGTCGTTGAACTCGCCCGGCTCGTAGCCGAGCACGAATTGAATGTTGAGTTCCTTGCCGATCCCGAGCATCGGGTACATCGTGTCCTGTTGCATGCACGCCCCGACGACGAGGATGCGCGTATTGCGGGGTGCAACGCGCATTGCCTCGTTGATCATCCCGGGCACTCCGACGGCTTCGAAGATCACCAGCGGGCGAATGCCGTCGGCTGTCCGCCAGGCATCGATCGCCGAAATCTGGCGCGGATCGACCACGACGTCTGCACCCAACGTTTCGGCCAAGGCGCGCCGCTTGGGTGAGAAGTCGGCGGCGATGACCGGACCGATGCCACGCATCTTGAGTTCTGCGATGCAGGCCAGGCCAACTGGTCCGAGACCCAACACGATCGCCGATTCGCCGGCGGTGATCCTGCTCTTGGCCACGGCGTGGACGCCGACCGCGAGTGGTTCGGTGAGCGCAGCGAGATCGACCGGCAACCCGGTCGGGACCTTGATCCCCATCAGTTCGTTGAGCACCATCAGTTCGGCGTAGCCGCCTGGATATTTGTTGCTGAAGCCGATCCCGTGCAGACCGCCTGCGTCGAATGCAACAGGCATCGACACGATCACGTCGCCTTCCTTGAGGTTGTTGCAGTCAGGCCCGATCTCGACCACTTCGCAGCAGAACTCGTGGCCCATCACCATGTCGTGCTCGGGGACGAACATCTGCATGCCCATTGGATCGACCGGGAGTCCTTCGTTGAGCTTGGCGCCGATCTCGCGTTGCTCGCGCCCGTGCGCCAACAGGTGCAGGTCGCTGCCGCAGATGCCGCAGGCGAGAACCTTGGTCAGCACCTGGCCGGGGCCAGGGGTGGGAACCGGGATGTCATCGACCCGGAGTTGCCAGTTGTTGATCACGGCTGCGCGCATGCGGGCAGCGTAGGCGCGCTGGTCAGCGCGAGAACGAGGCGATCGCCTGCAGCACGACATCGAATCCGGCGTCGGCGTCGATACCGATCTGCACCGTGCAGTTGGGATCGAGCCGCTCGCGCAATCGGCGCTCGTCGATCAGGGTCATGCCGCGGGTGTGCACGCCGTGCGTCTCGATCACCACTCGGCGATCGACCGACTCGAACAGTTGGGGATGGGTGAGCGCGAGCACCGCGCACGGATCGTGCACCGGGGCGCCGCGGAGGTTGTCGCTGCGCTCGACATAGGTGCCGCTGAAGAACACGAACAGATCGGCGAGCACGGCCGCAAGCGTGCCGGGCAGATCTCGAACCGTCTGGATCCGCTCCGGTGTGGCCTGGAACTGATGGGTGACATCGAGCCCACACATCAACAGTGGCCCGCCGTACTCGAACACGATCTGGGCAGCCTCGGGATCGGCCCAGATGTTGAACTCGGCCGCCGCAGTGCGGTTGCCGAACGAGCCGCCGCCCATCACCGAGATGCCGGCGATCTTGTCGGCCAGGTCGGGTGCGGCGCGCAGGGCGAGCGCGATGTTGGTCAGTGGCCCGGTGCCGACGAGCCAGACGTCGTCGGTGCTGCGAACCGTGTCGATGATGAAGTCGACCGCCCGATCGCTGGTGGCGCCGCGTGTGGGCTCGGGCAGATCGGCACCGTCGATGCCGCTCTCTCCGTGCACGTAAGCGGCGCTGTGAGCGGGAACGACCAGCGGACGAACGGCGCCACTGTGGACCGGGACGTCAATGCCGAGCAGGTCGGCGATGATCAGCGCGTTGCGGGTCGTGAGGTGCAGCGGCGCATTGCCGGCCACGGTGGTGATGCCGAGCAGTTCGGTGTGGGCTGCCGCGAGAACGATCGCGATCGCGTCGTCGTGGCCAGGGTCGCAGTCGAGGATGATCTTCTTCATGCGACCAGGATGCTCCCTGCAGTGACCTGTGCCTCGCGGCCGACCCATTCGCCGGCGCACATCGCGGTTGCGAGCTCGGCGTCGGACGACGTCGCCCATGCCCGGCGACCGTCAGCCAGCAGGCAGGCCGCGTACGCGACCTCTGGGTTGCCGTGGCGATCGTGGACGACCGTGTAGGCCTCGATCGTCACCGGGCCGATGGCATCGTCGCCCTCGGCCACGTCGCGACGTGGCATCGCATCGATCTCGTCCTGCGGATCACCGTGGCGGAAACCGTTGGCCGGTGGCTCGGTGCTGTAGACGCCGAATGCATGCTTGGTCGCGAACCCGCCGTTGGCCCACACCAAACCGGTGGTTCCCGCACCATTGCGGAGATCGTCGATGATGGTCGCGATGCCGTGCATCACATAGTTGTTCCACGGCCCACCGGCGAACGAGAGGCCGCCGGTGCGGGTCAGCTGCCGGTCGAGATCGAGACCGAGCGACTGTGCCCCGAGCTGCACTGCCGATGGGAAGCAGCTGTAGAGATCGACGATGTCGATGTCGTCGATGGTCAAGCCGGCCAACTCGAGGGCGAGCTTGCCACCGAGTTCGACGGCGGGCGTCTCGGCGAACGTCCACCGGTTGGACATGTAGGTGTGTTCGTGGCAGTCGGTGCCGGCGTGGATGAACACCCATCGGTCACGGGCGACGCCGAGCGCTTCGGCCTTGGCCACGCTGCACATGATGAGCGCAGCGCCCATGTCGACGTCGTTGTTCGAGTTCATCAACTTCGGATAGGGGAATCCGATCATCCGGTTGCTCGGGGAAGCCGTACGAATTTCTTCGGCTGATCGTTCGGTCTGCAGCCATGCATTCGGGTTCTGCGCCGCGACTGCGCTGAACCGCGACCACAGCTCGCTCGACAACACGCGCTGCTCGTCGACCGTCCGCCCCGCGGCGGCCCGGATCGCGGTCTCGAACATCGGGTAGCCCTGGACCGGCATGTACATCTTGGCGGCCTGCTCGGCCGGGTGGCTCATCTGCATTTCGTCGCCGATGACGATCGGATGCTGGTCCGCTGGGGCCTTCGGCCACGGCAGTTCGATGCCCTCCTTGCGGGCTTTCATCCGGGTCCGCCAGGCCTCACCGCCGGCGAGGATCGCGAGGTCGAGGCTGCCGTCCTGGATCTGCAGTGCGGTCTTGTTGACCAAGCTCTGGGGGCTGTTGCCACCGGTGGTGGTGATTGCGGTGATGCGCGGCTTCAGCCCGAGTTGCTGGCCGACCATGTAGGCCGGGTCGCCATACTTCCAGCTGAGCAGGTCGACGACTGCGATCTGATCGGGTTCGGGCACCTCGGCCAGTCCGGCGTCCGCGGCGGCGCGGGTGATTGCTTCGCACATCAACGCAACCGGGTCGAGGCCCTCGGCGATCGATGCAGCGTGATGGGCGAACTGGCCGCCGCCGATCAGGATTGGAGTGCGGGGGTCGATCGACATCTCGCCGACAATACGGGTGGAGCAGCCTTTTCGGCGAGTGGTGAGGGTCGCCCTACACTCGGTCACGTGTCACGCATCGCGATTGGTTCTGATCATGCCGGGTATTTGCTGAAGCAACATTTCATCGCGATCCTCGAGGGTGCCGAGATGGATGTGCAGGATCTCGGTACGCACAGCACCGAGAGCGTCGACTATCCGCCGATCTGCGCCGCCGTCGGTCGAGCCGTGCGCAATGGCCAAGCCGACGTCGGCATCGTCATCGGCGGCAGTGGACAGGGCGAGCAGCTCGCGGCGAACAAGGTTCGCGGCGTCCGGGCTGCACTGTGCAACGACCTCTACACGGCCCGGATGGCCCGCCGGCACAACGACGCCAATGTGCTCAGCATCGGCGCCCGAGTGGTCGGCGAGGCGCTCGCCGAAGAGATCCTGATGCTCTTCCTCTCGACCGAATTCGAGGGTGGTCGGCACCAGACGCGAGTCGACCAGATCTCTGCGATCGAGGAGTACGAGCTCGAAGCATTTCGCCAGGCAACCCGCCGTAGCTGACCGAACACGTCCCGAACACGTCCACGACACCCCGCCCCGAACACCCCGCCCCGAACACCCCGCCCCGAACACCACCTCACGAAGCGAGCCCACCATGCCTTGGCCATCTGATCTCGAACCGGACACCGAAGTCTTCGATCTGATCGAGCGCGAAAAGCTCCGCCAGTCCACCGGAGTCCAGCTGATCGCGAGCGAGAACTTCACCTCGCCGGCCGTGATGCGGGCAACGGGGTCGGTCCTGACCAACAAGTACTCCGAGGGGTATCCGGGCAAGCGGTACTACGGCGGCAACGCGATCGTCGACGACATCGAGTCGCTCGCGATCTCGCGGGTCAAGGAACTGTTCGGCGCCGAGCACGCGAACGTGCAGCCGCACAGTGGAGCCAGCGCGAACATGGCCGTGTACCTCGGTCTGCTCGACAAGGGCGACACGATCATGGGCCTCAGCCTCGATCACGGCGGCCACCTCACCCACGGTTCGCCCGTCAATGCGAGTGGCATCTTCTACAACTTCGTGTCGTACAAGGTGGACCCGAGTGACGAGCGGATCGACTACGACGCGATGCGCGATCTCGCCCTCGAACATCGCCCGAAGATGATCGTCGCCGGGACCACCAGCTACCCGCGCCGGCTCGATCCCGACGTGTTCAAGAGCATCGCCGACGAGGTCGGCGCGCTGTTGATGTTCGACATGGCGCACCTCGCCGGCCTGGTCGCCGGTGGCGCTCACCCCAACCCGGTCGCAGTGTCCGACGTCGTCACGTTCACCACCCACAAGACCCTGCGCGGCCCCCGTGGCGGCTGCATCCTGAGCAAGGCCGAGCACGCCGCGAAGATCGACAAGGCGGTGTTCCCCGGCAGCCAGGGCGGGCC
>JBDSDH010000105.1:0-15663 GCA_039920665.1 Ilumatobacteraceae bacterium | reverse complement strand
CACAAGATTTCGGTGGCCATAGCATCAGGGTCACACCCGTTCCCATCCCGAACACGGAAGTTAAGACTGATCGCGCCGATGGTACTTGGGGGTAGACCCCCTGGGAGAGTAGGTCGCCGCCGAATTTCTCGCAGAATACCCCCAGTCCCTCGTGGACTGGGGGTATTCGCATTTTTCGACCCATCCGCAGTTGGTCGGCCCTAGCCTTGAGGCCCATGCCTACCAGTCCGCGCCCCCGACAACGCCCCATCGTCTCTGGCCGAAGCGTCTCCGATGGCGGTTCTCGCAATCGTCCAGACGTCGCCGGCCGTTCGGGTGGTCGGACCGACGGGCGGGATTCTGGTCGAGTGGATGACCGTGGTCAGCGAGGAGCTCGTTTCAGTCGCGGCGGCGTTTCCGACGCCCGCGACGGGCGTGGCGTCTCACGTGGAAGCGATTCCCGTGGGGCTGATTCGCGTGGGGCTGATTCGCGTGGGGTCGATTCACGCAGCTCAGGGCGAGTCGTGTCGGGGCGGGTCGGTGGTTCCGACTCTCGTGACGGCGAAAGCCGGTCGTGGAGTGATCGCAACAGTGGTGGCGCCAGGCCCGGTAGCGACGACCGGAATCGTGGCGGTAGCGGACGCCCCGGTTCGCGGACCGGTGGGGGTCCCCGCGGCGCCGCGGGGCGGGGGGACGGCGGCTCTCGTCTTCCGCGTGCCCCCCGTGAACCTCGTACCGAGGCCGAGCGTCGATCGTTGGAAGTGAAGGCCCGTCGCGTTCGTGAGGACGACGAGGGCTTCACGGATGCGCCGCCTGCGATGCCTGAAGTTCTCGAGAAGTGGGTTCCGGATCGCTGGCAGGACGAGGGTCCGTTGCGCGAAGCGGCCAAGGACGCGACGGCGAGGTCGCGAGGCGATCAGTCCAATGAGGCCGACGAGGCGCCAACCCGAGAGCGGAGGGCCGCAGATCCGAAGCGACTTGATCCGGCGTGGATCGACGAAGTCCAGCGTGAGGCCACGTCGGCGACGTCGGCTCGTTATATGGAGCGTCTTGCGGCAGCGACCGAGGCGCTCGAGCGGGACAGATATCGCGATGCCTTGCGAATGGTCTCGTCGGTCCTCAAGAACCTCCCCAATGTCGGGGCTGCGCACGAGGTTGCCGGCATCTCGTACTACCGACTCGGCGAATGGCGCAAGGCAATCGCCGAGCTCGAGCAGGCCAGGGCTCTGCATCCGACGCCCGAGCAGTTGCCGGTTCTCGCCGATTGCTTCCGAGCGCTGCGTCGATTCCGAGAGGTGGAGGAGCTCTGGCGAGAGATTCGTGAGAGCTCGCCGGCTCCTGGGGTGATGGCCGAGGGTCGCATCGTCGCTGCGGGCGCTCTCGCCGATCAGGGGGATCTGGCCGGCGCATTGAAGCTGCTGCTTCGCGTAGCTGACGCCCCGAAGCGCGTTCGTGACTACCACCTCAAGCAGTGGTATGTGATCGGTGATCTGTACGACCGCACCGGTGACATTCCGCGGGCGCGCAACTTTTTCAAGCGGGTTGCTGCAGTCGACGCTCGCTACGCCGATGTCCACGACCGGCTCGCAACCCTCGGTCGGCGCTGATCCGGGACGGATCTGTGTGACACCCCTCGCGTAGGTTGTTCGTACACGGCTTCCCCCGGCTCGAATTCCGATCTCGGCGCACAGCGTCGAGACCTTAACGTGGAGGTCGGCGATGAACTTCGTCGTGTTGAGCGGACGTCTGTCCAGCGATCCAACGGTTCGTGATCTGCAATCCGGGTCCGTTCTCGTGTCCTACGAACTCACCACACGTGTCGACGACGCCGCGGTGTCCGTGCCGTTGGTGTGGTTCGATCCACCGAAGCGGCCGTTGCTCGGCGCCGGCGACGAAGTTCGGGCGATCGGCTCTGTCCGTCGCCGCTTCTATCGGGCGGGCGGGTCGACCCAGAGTCGCACCGAGGTGGTGGTTGCCTCGCTGGCCAAGGTCGGGGACAAGCGCGCTGCTGTGCGCCAAGCTCGGATGATCGCCGACGTCATGGGAGCCAGTGGGCTCGAAGGGCTACCATCGTCGTAGCCAGCGGCAATCGGGTCGTCGGCTGCAGATTTTCAGGAGACCAAGACCGTGGACCTCCACGCCCTGCTCGGCGACGATGCCGAGTCTTTGCTGAACCACACCTGTGCCGGAATCACCAAGGAGCAGATCCATGTTCCCGGTCCGGACTTCATCGACCGGATCACGGCGCTGAGTGACCGGTCGCCGCAGGTGTTGCGCAACCTCGGTGCGCTCTACAACCATGGTCGCCTGGCGGGGACGGGTTACGTCTCGATCCTTCCGGTCGACCAGGGAATCGAGCATTCGGCCGCGGCATCGTTCGCACCGAACCCGCTCTACTTCGATCCGGCCAACATCGTCGAACTCGCGATCGAGGGTGGCTGCAACGCGGTCGCCACCACCTATGGCGTGCTGGGGTCGGTCAGCCGCAAATACGCGCACCGGATCCCCCTGATCGTCAAGATCAACCACAACGAATTGATGACGTATCCGAACAAGTTCGACCAAATCATGTTCGGCACCGTGCAGCAGGCCTACGACCTCGGCGCTGCCGGCGTCGGGGCGACCATCTACTTCGGCTCGGACCAGGCCACACGGCAACTGCAAGAGGTTGCGGTGGCGTTCAAACAGGCCCACGACCTCGGCATGTTCACGGTGTTGTGGTGTTACACCCGCAACAACGCGTTCAAGCAGGACGGCATCGACTATCACGTCTCGGCCGATCTCACCGGGCAGGCCAATCACCTTGGCGTCACGATCGAGGCCGACATCATCAAGCAGAAGCTGCCGGAGAACAACGGCGGTTACAACGCGTTGCCCGGATACGGCAAGACCAGTCCGTTGGTCTACGACAAGCTCACCACCGATCACCCCATCGACCTCACTCGTTGGCAGGTCGCCAATTGCTACATGGGCAGGATCCCTCTGATCAACAGCGGTGGCGAGAGCAAAGGCGCCGGCGACCTCGCTGCCGCCGTCAAGACCGCCGTGGTCAACAAGCGCGCCGGCGGACTCGGATTGATTTCGGGTCGTAAGGCATTTCAGCGACCGATGAGTGAAGGCATCGAGCTGCTCGAGGCGATCCAGGACGTCTACCTCGACCAGTCGATCACCATCGCATAGCGATCTGAATCACCTGCTGTCGGGGTGGTCATCCGCCCAATGGGCGGATGACCAGCCCGGTGCGCAGCTTGGGGGAGAAGAAGGTGCTCTTGGGCGGCATCAACAATCCCTCGTCCGCCGTTCGTCGGATCTCGGTGATGCTCACCGGACGAATCAACACGCCGGCATCTGCGCGACCGCTGACGACAGCCTCGACGACGTTGGCCACACCGTGCTGATAGGCGAGCTCAGCTGCTGGAATCGCCTGGAGGGCGTGTTCGAGGCGAGCGCTGTCGATGTCGCGGACGCCTTCGAACTGCCCTGCGATCGGCGTGAGGTAGGTGCCGTGTCCAGTGGGGTCGACCAGGCACAGTGATCCACGCTCGATGACGTTGACGGCGTGCTGAGGGCCGACCTCTCCCGCTGACGACTGCTCGAACATTTGCATCAACCCGTCGAGCAGTTCGGCAGCGGTGACCCCCGTGATCAACCGGTGGATCGCGGCCACGCTCAACTGGTCGTCCACCAATTCGCCGACATAGGTGAGGGTGAGTTCCGAAGGCAAGTCGGTGCGGCCGGTCGCCTCACGCCGACGGTCGCGGTACGTGCGGCTGATCGCATATCGGTGATGGCCGTCTGCGATCACGACTGATGCTCCACCCACGGCCGCCGCGATCGCCGCGACGCGGCCGGGCTCGCTGACCCGCTCGACGGTGTGGGTGACCCCGTTCTCGTCGACACATGAACCCATCGGCTCACCGGGCTGAGTCAGCAGATCGGTGAGGCCGGCGGCGAGCGACAGACCCCAGACAGGGGACAGATTTGCTTCCGTGGCGATGGTGAGCTCGAGCCGGTCGGTCTTGGCTTTCGGAGTCGTGCGCTCATGAGGGAGCACGCCGCCTGCGCCTTCGTCGACCACCTCGAGCCCTCCGAGCACGCCAACGGTCTGTCGCGAGCGTCCGGTCTCGTCGCTGAACTGCATCCGATACAGCGTGAACGACGGCGCCTCGTCGAGGACGAGGACACCCTCGTCGATCCAGTGACGTAGCCGATCGGCCGCAAGCTGATAGCGCTCCGCTCCGTCAGCCTGCTGGGGGACGTCGATGGCAACGATGTTGTGCGGATCCCCGGCGAGCAGTCGCTCCACATCGCGGTCGTCGATGACATCGTACGGAGGAGCGGCGACCAGATCGAGCGGTTGATCGGCGGCATAGCGCAGGGCGCGGAAGGGTTCGAAACGGGGCACCCGTACAGGTTGCCATGTCGTGTACCCCAGGCGGGATTCTGCTCCTCGAGCGACGCGAATCGCTCGGGTCGGCTGCCAGACTTCGCCCATGACGACGACACCGTCCACGACACTGTCCACCACGACCGCGACGTCGACCACCAAGCCGACCACGCCCGTGCCGGTTCTGTGTGACCTCGACGGTGTGGTGTGGCTGTCGCAGGTGCCGATCGAGGGATCGGTCGACGCGATCCGTCGCCTTCGTGCGGCGGGACACCGTGTGCTGTTCGTCACCAATAATTCCTTCAGCGAGGTCGGTAGTCAGGTGAACGCGCTCGAGTCGATCGGAATCGCGGCCCAGGGTGACGTGCTGACCTCGGCGATGGCCGCGGCGCTGCTCGTCGAGCCAGGCGAACGGGTGATGGTGTGCGGCGGCCCGGGAATCGTCGAGGCACTCGCCGAACGCGGAGCGATCGCCGCTGACGATGGCCCATTCGACGCAGTGATGGTGGGTTTCCACCGCAGCTTCGACTACGAGGTGATGCGCCGATCGTCAACGGCCGTTCGCGACGGTGCCCGGCTGATCGCGACCAACGACGACGCGACCTACCCGACGCCCGATGGCCCGATTCCGGGAGGAGGAGCGATCCTGGCCGGGATCGTCATCGCCAGCGGCGTTGCGCCAATCGTGGCCGGCAAGCCGTACCCGCCAATGGCCAGCCTCGTCCGCCTGATCACCGGCATCGATGACCTCAGCGATGCGGTGATGGTTGGCGATCGGCCCGATACCGATGGCCTGATGGCCCAGACGCTCGGCTGCCGTTATGCCCACGTCTGGTCCGGTGTGACGCCCGCCGGCACAGACGTCACACCGCCCCCCTCGATTCAGGGTCCCGACTTGGCCGCGATTGCCGATCAGCTTCTGAGAGTCGCTGCGGCAGGGGTGTGACCACTGGCGGTCATGTGTGGCCGGTGACGCCACAGCATGGGGACTACGCTGGGGTGATGGCACAGAACGTTGTACGTCAGCTCATTGATTCGGGGATCCATTTCACGGAGGAGTCGCAGGCCAAGGCCGAAAAGCTCGTCAAGCAACTCGTCAAAGCAGGAGAGATCCGTCGCAAGGATGCCGAGTCGACCGTGCAGGCGCTGATCACCCGTGGCAAGCAGTCGAGCGACCAGATCATGAGCGTGGTCCAGGCCGAGGTCGCGAAGCAGCTCGGTCGTTTCACCGAACGGATCGACGACGTCGAGGATCGGCTCGAAGAATTCGCCGAGAAGGTCGGGATCAAGGCCAAGTCGGACCTCGCCCCAGCAGTGCAAACCACTGCGGCTCCCGCCAAGAAGGTCGCTCCGGCCAAGAAGGCGGCACCGGCCAAGAAGGCGGCACCGGCCAAGAAGGCTGCTCCGGCCAAGAAGGCGGCACCGGCCAAGAAGGCGGCACCGGCCAAGAAGGCTGCTCCCGCCAAGAAGGTCGCTCCGGCCAAGAAGGCGGCACCGGCCAAGAAGGCTGCTCCCGCCAAGAAGGTCGCAACGGTGAAGAAGGCTGCTTCCGCCAAGAAGGCTGCTGGCTCGACAGCTGCGTCGAGCTGAGTTCTTGAGTCGTCGACGTCGCCTCGACGCAGAACTGCTGCGTCGAGGCTTGGTCCCGAGCAGAACCCTCGCGGTCGAGGCGATCGAGGCCAAACGAGTGCTCGTCAACGGAGCAATTGCCGACAAGGCCTCGCGCCAGGTCGACCCCGGCGACGCGGTCATCATCGAAGGGCCACCGGCCCGCTTCGTCTCACGAGGGGGCGAGAAGCTCGACAGCGCGCTTGTCGCGTTCGAGATCGATGTGGTCGGCAAGCGAGTGCTCGATGCCGGAGCATCGACGGGCGGATTCACGGACTGCCTGTTGCAGCGGGGGGCGGCCACCGTTGCGGCCGTCGATGTCGGTCATGGTCAACTCCACCCCCGGATCCGGGATGATGAACGGGTGCTCGTGCTCGAGAAATACAACGTCCGCAACCTGGACCCGAACGACATCGGCGGCCCGGTCGGGATGGTGGTCGCCGACCTCTCGTTCATCTCGTTGACGCGGGTCGTTGGTCCGCTCGTCAGAGCGTGTCTGCCCGACGCCGATCTGGTGCTTCTCGTCAAGCCGCAGTTCGAGGCCGGGCGCCAAGAGGTCAGCAAGGTCAAAGGGATCATTTCCGACCCAGCGATCCACGAACGAGTCCGTGCGGAAGTCGCTGTCTGTCTCGGCGATTCTGGCTGCGACGTGCTGGCCTGGATCGATTCGCCGATCACCGGAGCCGACGGCAACCGTGAATTCCTTGTGCATGCCCGTGCTCCTGGGCAAGTATCGCCGCCGTGACCTCCGTCTTCATCGTTGCCCACCATCAGCGCACCGAGGCCGCTGCCCTGACTCGCGCCGCCGTCGAGTGGCTGCACGCCCATGGTCACGAGGCCTGGGTCTCGCCTGACGACGGTGAAGCACTCGCCCTGGACGATCTCGTCGACGACCGCCCGCCCTCGACGGCTGGACTGGCGCTCAGCCTCGGCGGCGACGGAACAATCCTGCGCACGATCAAGCTGCTCGACGGAGCGCCGGTGCCGGTCATCGGTGCCAACGTCGGCCAACTCGGCTACCTGGCCGAGATCGAGCCGACCGGACTGATCCCTGCCCTCGAGCGATTCTTTGCGAGCCCGGACGGCGACGGCGACTGGCGGATCGAGGAGCGGATGATGCTGCAGATCACAGCCGATCGCGTCGGCCGGAGCGAACCCCCGATCAAGCCGTGGCGGGCGCTGAACGAAGTCGTCATGGAGAAAGGCGAGAGCGGTCACACCGTGCGACTGCTCGTCAGCATCGATGGCGCGCCGTTTACGTCCTATGCCGCCGACGGGTTGATCATCGCGACGGCGACCGGGTCGACGGCGTACTCGTTGTCGGCGCGAGGTCCAGTGGTCTCACCCGAACACCGGGCGATGCTGTTGACACCCGTGTCACCACACATGTTGTTCGACCGGTCTCTTGTGCTCGATCCGGACGAGCCGATCCGGATCGAGGTCACCGGCTACCGGCCGGTGGAGGTTTCGGTGGATGGCCAACGCGTCATCACCCTTGCCGAGGGCGATACCCTCGATTGCGTGCCGGCTCCTGAGTCGGCCCGGTTCGTGCGGTTCGGTCCGCGCCGCTTCCATCAGATCCTGAAAGCGAAGTTCGGCCTCAACGACCGATGACGTCCGGACTTCACCGTCTCGGGTAGGATCGAACAACTGTACGCTCGACCATCGGTGACTCCATGCTGACTGAACTGCACATCGAAGACCTCGGCGTGATCGACCGCCTCGATCTCGTTCTCGGCGATGGCCTGACCGCATTGACCGGTGAGACCGGCGCCGGCAAGACCATGTTGGTCGAAGCGATCAGCCTGCTGGTCGGCGGACGCGCTGATGCCGGCATCGTCCGGCCCGGCTCCACCGAGGCGCGAGTCGAAGGTCGATTCGTGATCAACGACGAGGAGTTCGTCCTTGCGCGCGTGATCCCGGGTGACGGGCGGTCTCGGGCATATCTCAACGGTCGCCTGGCCACGGTCGCGACGCTGTCCGACATCGGTGCGCAACTCGTCGACCTCCACGGGCAACACGCCCACCAGAGCCTGCTCGGCACGGCCACCCAGCGCGCCGCGCTCGACCACTACGGCATTATCGACCTCTCGCCATTGCGCGAGGCGCGGGCGCGTTTGACCGAGATCGATGCCGGACTCGCGGCCCTCGGCGGTGACTCGCGGTCGCGGGCTCGAGAGATTGATCTGCTGCGGTTCCAGGTCGATGAGATCAACGCTGCCGACCTGGTCGGTGACGACGAGGAGCAGACGCTCGACGAGCTCGAGGATGTGCTGGCCGGTGCCGTCGCTCACCGAGAAGCTTCGATCGAAGCGCTCGGCCTGTTGAACACCGATGGCGGAGCGCTGGATCAGCTCGGATCGGCGATCGCTGCGCTCGGATCTCGAACACCATTTCTGCCGATCGCCGATCGATTGCACGCAGCAGTCGCCGAGCTTGGCGATGCCGCCAGCGAACTGCGCGACCTCGGCGAGTCGATCGAGGAGGATCCCGAACGCTTGGCCCAGGTGCGTGAGCGACGTCAGATGCTGCGCGATCTGCGCCGCAAGTACGGCGAGACGCTCGCCGAGGTGATCGCATTCCACACCGAGATCAGCGAGCGGCTGGACGAGCTGGAGAGCTATGACGCTCGAGCCGAGTCCCTCGATCGCGAACGCCAGGTCGCGGTCACCAACGCCGCGAAGGCAGCGGCCAAGATCGGTGCCGCTCGTCGGGCGGCGGCGCCGAAGCTGGCCAAGGCCGTCAAGTCCCACCTGCGTGAGTTGGCAATGCCGCACGCAGACCTGGGCGTCGATGTCGGCGAGGACCCTGGCGACGACGTCACCTTCCTGCTCGCTGCCAACCCCGGCTCGCCGTTGTTGCCGCTGACCCGGGTCGCCAGCGGCGGCGAGCTCGCTCGTAGCATGCTGGCCCTTCGGTTGGTGCTGTCGCAGGATCCGAGCACACTCGTGTTCGACGAGGTCGATGCGGGCATCGGTGGCAGTGCTGCGATCGCAATTGGTCGAGCGCTGGCCGTTCTTGGCGATCAGCATCAGGTGTTGGTCGTGACGCACCTGCCGCAGGTGGCTGCGTTTGCGTCGACCCAGATCGTTGTCAGCAAACACGTCGCCGGCGGCGTCACCCGCGCCACGGCTGTTGCGGTGCGTGGCGACGATCGAGTCGACGAGATCGCCCGGATGCTCTCGGGGGACTCGGCCAGTACGACGGCCCGAGAACATGCGATGGAATTACTCGGCCAGCGCGACCATCGCTGACACGCCACGATCCGAGATCACCGTCAGTGATCATCGCGATCCGCGCCTCGGCCCCGAGGGTGGGGGTACACTGATCTCCCGTCGTGGTTGTTGATTGACGGGAGTGGTTCACATGCCAAAGCACGTTTTTGTGACGGGGGGCGTTGCCAGCTCTTTGGGGAAGGGAATCACCGGTTCGTCCCTCGGTCGGCTGCTGAAGATGCGTGGCCTCCGGGTGACGATGCAGAAGCTCGATCCGTACATCAACATCGATCCGGGCACGATGAATCCTTTCGAGCACGGAGAGGTGTTCGTCACTGACGACGGCGGCGAAACCGACCTCGATCTCGGCCACTACGAGCGCTTCATCGACGAACCATTGAGCAGAAACAGCAACGCCACAACGGGCAGCATCTACCAGGCCGTGCTCGCCGCAGAACGTCGCGGCGACTATCTCGGCAAGACCGTCCAGGTCATTCCCCACATCACTGATGAGATCAAGAGTCGGATCAAGCGTCTGGCCACCGACGATGTCGACGTGGTCATCACCGAGGTCGGTGGCACGGTCGGCGACATCGAAATCCTGCCGTTCCTCGAGGCGATCCGCCAGTTCCGCAAAGAAGTCGGGCGCGACAACGTCTGCTACGTCCACGTGACCTTGGTCCCGTTCATCGGCCCGAGCGGCGAGCAGAAGACCAAGCCCACCCAGCACAGCGTCACCGAACTGCGCAGCCGCGGCATCTTGCCCGACGTGATCGTCTGCCGCAGCGAGGAGCCGCTGAGTGACAGTCTCAAACGCAAGATCAGCAACCTGTGCGACGTCGACGAACGCGCGGTCGTCAATGCCGCCGATGCGCGCAACATCTATGAACTGCCGTTGATCCTGCACGCTGAGGGTTTCGACGACATCGTGTGCGAGGTGCTCAAGATCGATGCGCCGGTCGACCTGTCGTCCTGGCAACGGGTCGTCAACTTGGTCGAGGCAGCGGAGACGCCGGTCAAGATCGGTCTGATCGGCAAATACATCGATCTCCAGGATGCGTATCTGTCGGTGGCCGAGGCAGTGCGCCACGCCGGCTTCCATCACGGAGCCAAGGTCGAGATCGATTGGATCCAGGCCGAGGATGTCGAAGGTCTGCTCGCTGCCGGTCGTCTCGCGGAACTCGACGGAATCATCATCCCCGGCGGTTTCGGCGAGCGTGGATTCGAGGGCAAGATCGCCGCTGCCGGATACGCACGTGAGAACAACGTGCCCTGTCTCGGGATTTGCCTCGGTCTGCAGGCAATGACCGTCGACTTCGCTCGCAATGTGCTCCAGATGGCCGGGGCCAACTCGACCGAGATGGACCCCGACACGCCTCATCCGGTGATCGACCTGATGCACGACCAGCGCGACGTGTCCGACAAGGGTGGTACGCAACGGCTCGGTGCGTACTACGCGATTCTCGACAAGGACAGCATCGTCCACCGTGCCTACGGTGAGCCTGTCGTCAGCGAGCGCCACCGTCATCGCTACGAGCTGAATGCTTCGTTGAAGCATCGGCTCGAGGGTGCCGGACTGCGGTGCAGCGGAATGTCTCCGGACCGTCGACTGGTGGAGTTCATCGAACTGACCGACCACCCGTTCTGGGTCGGCACCCAGGCCCATCCCGAGTTCAAGAGTCGACCCGATCACGCCCACCCGTTGTTCCGTGAGCTCGTCGCTGAGGCCCTGGTCCGGCGCGCCCACCGTGACGCGTCCGGAGCGACGCCCGAACAGTTTGCGAGCCTCTCCGATGTCACCCAGATCGCTGGCCGAGGAGTCATCGCCTGATGGATGGTCGCTCGATGAGCGACGGCACCGTTGGTGACCGTTCGGCCGCCGATGTCGGCTTCCGTCACGTCTCGGACCGCCTCGTCCATCAGGGACACATCTGGCACGTCGCCGTCGGCACGTTCGCTGCTCCTGACGGTTCGATGTTCGAACGCGACATCGTCCGCTCGCCGGGCGCCGTGGCCGCCGTGCCGTTGCTGTTCGACGCAGAGGGCAACGCCTCGGTCGTGCTCGTGCGCCAGTACCGCAGTCCGTACGACGAGATGATCATCGAGATTCCGGCCGGCATGCGTGACGTCACGGACGAGCCGACAGAGACAACCGCCGCTCGCGAACTGATCGAAGAGGTCGGTATGCGGCCGGGTCGTTTGGAGCCCTTGACCCAGTTCTATCCGTCGGCAGGGATGACCGATGCGGTTCTGCACCTGTTCCTCGCGACCGACCTCGAGGTCGTCGACAACGAACGTCACGGACCGGAGGAGCAGCACATGGACGTGCTCCATCTGCCGTTGGAGACAGCGCTGGCGATGGTGGAGCGAGGCGAGATCCACGACGCCAAGACCATCATTGGTCTGCTGCTCGTGGCCCGACGACTCGAGCGAGGCGACCTGCGACCGCCAGTCGCGTCGTGACTGGAGGCCGTGGGCGGGTCGCAGAAGCAACCCTGCCGGGGCCGGCCGAGGAGTTCTTGACGTGGATGGCGACCGAGCGCGGTCGTTCTCGGAACACGCTCTCGGCCTATCGCCGCGACCTCGACAGCTATTGCCGCTGGATGGCCGAGCGCGGCACGGAACTGCTGACGGTGACATCGTTGGAGGCGGTCGATTTCGTCAACTGGCGCCGCAACAGTGGAGCCGCACCCGCCAGCGTCGCCCGTCAACTCGCTGCGATCAGAATGCTGCATCGATTCCTCGTCGACGAGAATGCCCGCACCGACGACCCGACCGCCGACCTCGACGGGATCCGGGTCCCGGCCGGCATTCCCAAACCGTTGTCGGAGGCCGAGGTCGTATCGCTGCTCGCCGCAGTGACCGGAACCGAGCCCGTCGCACTGAGGGACCGAGCATTGTTGGAGTTCTTGTACGCAACGGGGGCGCGGATCAGTGAAGCGGTCGGGTTGTCATTGAGTGACATCGACGTCGACAGCGGATTGGTGCGACTGTTCGGCAAGGGCTCCAAGGAGCGGATCGTCCCGTTCGGACGGGCGGCAGGCAATGCGCTTCGCACCTGGCTCGGCCCGACCGGACGTCCGCTGATGGAGCCGATCCGGTGGGCCCGACGTGGCGACGCCGAAGCACTGTTTCTCAATCATCGGGGGGCCCGACTCAGCCGCCAGTCGGCATGGCTCGTGGTCCGCGCCTACGGAGAGGCCTGCGGTTTGACGAAGCGGCTGTCGCCACACGTCCTGCGCCACTCGTGTGCGACCCACCTGCTCGATCACGGCGCAGATCTGCGCATCGTCCAGGAGTTGCTCGGCCATGCGTCGATCAGCACCACCCAGATCTACACCAAGGTCTCCCAGGAACGACTGTGGGACGTCTACCGGGCCGCGCACCCGCGAGCAACGCAACGATGAGTCCGGTCGAACACGTTCGTCATCTCGCCCGGCGGTTCGTGGGGATGCTGTCGAACGAGCCGATCCCGGCTGTGGATCGGTGCTGGGCCGAGGACGTGCTCACGGCGCCGGAGGCCGAGTTGTGGGCTCGCCTTGCTGTCGCTGATCAACGCCACAGCATCGAGGTCGGGCGCCGGTTCGTGCAGTTCGCCCCACAAGCCGATCGTTCGGCGGTGGCCGCGGCGCTGGTGCACGACATCGGCAAGCTCGACAGCAACCTCGGTGTGGGGATGCGCGTTGTGGCAACGATCGTGGGCCCCCGCACCGCCCGGTTGCGGCGGTACCACGACCATGAACGGATCGGTGGTTCGATGCTGCGCCGGATCGGCGCCGATGAGCGGACTGTCGCACTTGTCGAGCGCACCTCCGCGGACGCTGAAATGGCTGCGGCGCTGCTGGCAGCCGACAACATCTGACGGCAGTTTCGGACGACCGGGCTTCAGGCCGGGAGCAGGCCGATGTTGCGATGGGCACGAGCGAGAGTTTCGGACGCAATCGAGCGGGCCTTGAGGGCACCCTTGTGCAACAACGACGCGAGTTCGCCACGATCGGTGATCAGCTCGTTGTAACGAGCCTGCACCGGCTTCAACAATTCGATCACGGCTTCGCCGGTGGCGACCTTGAGTGCTCCGTACTGGGTGTATCCCTCGGCGACCTGCTCGGGCGTCTGACCGGTTGCTGCTGCATGGATCTCGAGCAGGTTGGCAATGCCGGGCTTGGCGGCTCGATCGAAACGGACGTCGGTTTCGCTGTCGGTCACAGCGCGCTTGAACTTCTTCATGATCGATGCCGGATCGTCGAGCAGTGAGACGAGCCCGGTGTCGCTGTTGGCCGACTTGCTCATCTTCGAGGTCGGATCCTGGAGGTCCATCACCCGTGCCCCACTCCGGGGATGCACCGCCTTGGGGATCACGAATGTTTCGCCGAAGCGGCTATTGAACCGAATCGCGGCATCGCGGGTGATCTCGATGTGCTGACGCTGGTCATCGCCGACCGGGACCTCCTGGGCGTCGTAGAGCAGGATGTCCGCAGCCATCAGGGCCGGATACGTGAAAAGCCCCGCCGACAAGAACTCGCCCTCTCGCTTGGCGGATTTGTCCTTGAATTGCGTCATCCGGCTCAGCTCGCCATAGCTGACGGTGCACTCCATGATCCAGCCGAGTTGGGGATGCTCGGGTACGTGACTCTGGACGAACACGGTGGCCACGTCGGGATCAAGTCCGATCGCGAACAAGATCGCGGCCAGTTCGAGGGTGACGTCGCCGAGTACGCCTGACTTGTCGGTGACGGTCAATGCGTGCAGGTCGACGATTCCATGAAAGGCATCGCATTCGTGTTGGTTGGCGACCCATGGCTGCAACGCCCCGAGGAAGTTGCCCAAATGGACCTCGCCGGTGGGTTGGATACAGGACAGCACTCGAGTCATCGGGCCAGGCTAACGAGTCGGAGTGATCGTGGTCAGGCCGATATCGCTGCCAGTAGCCTGGTCCGAAATGGCCTACGACGTGACGACTCCTGTGTTCGAAGGCCCCTTCGACCTGCTGCTCCACCTGATCCTGCGCGAACAGGTGGACATCTACGAGGTCTCGCTGTCCACCATCGTCAATGCGTATCTCGTCGAGGTCGAGAAACTGCAGAGCATCGATCTCGATCTCGCGACCGAGTTCTTGTTGATCGCGTCGACGCTTGTCGAATTGAAGGCGCGCCGGCTGTTGCCTGGCCGCGCCGACATCGACATCGACGACGAACTGGCGTTGTGGGAAGAGCGTGACCTGCTGCTCGCCCGCCTGCTCGAATGCAAGACGTTCAAGGACGTGGCGAGCGTGTTCGGTGGTCTGGCCGACGAGGCCGACCGAACCTTCGGTCGAGCGGTCGGTCCCGACGAGCGCTTCGCCGCGCTGGTTCCGGATCTGCTCGAGGGGATGAAGCCGCGGCACATCCACGCCGCCTACCTGCGCGCCACGACACCCAAGCCGGTGCCGGTGGTGGACCTGTTCCACGTGTCGATGGTGAAGGCCAGCGTCGCCGATGCGATGACCGAACTGCTCGACGAACTGCCCCGGATCGGCCGGATCTCGTTCCGCCGTCTGACCAGCGGTTTGGTTGAGCGGTTGGAAGTGATCGTCCGGTTCCTCGCGCTGCTCGAACTGTTCAAGCAGGGCATGGTCGAACTCGACCAGGCCGAGCGCTTCGGTGACATCGACATCGTGTGGGTCGCCGAATCCGACCGGATCTCGGCTGGCGCATTCTCGATCGACGACTACGAAGGCTGAACCAATGACCGATGACTTCTCCGATCCCTTCGTCGCGGCCGATGTGCCTGCGAGTGGACCGATGCTCAATGACGTCGACTCCGACCGTGGCAGTGACAGTGGCAGTGGCAGTGGCAGTGGCAGTGGCAGTGGCAGCGGTGGTCTCGATGCCGACATCGTTCGAGCGATCGAGGCGATCGTGTTGGTCGCCGCCGAGCCCGTGCCCACCGAGCAATTGGCGCAGCTGCTCGAACAGCCGTTGATCGTGGTCGATCAGCTCTGCCACGGGTTGGCTGATGCGTACGACGCCGCCGGTCACGGGTTCCAATTCGTGCGAGTTGCCGGGGGCTGGCGCTACCAGACAGCGGCCGACCTGTCGCCCTACGTCGAGCGCTTCCTGCTCGACGGGCAGCGGTCCCGGATGAGTGGCGCAGCGTTGGAGACGCTCGCGATCGTGGCGTACAAGCAGCCGATCTCGCGCGCTCAGGTCGCGTCGATCCGCGGTGTTGATCCAGACGGAGTCCTGCGAACGCTGACAGCTCGCGGATACGTGACCCAGGTGGCGATCGATCCCGGCCCGGGCCAGGCTGCGTTGTTCGGCACCACTGCCCAGTTCCTCGACAAGCTCGGGCTCAACTCACTCTCCGATCTGCCGCCGCTCGCAGCGTTCGTGCCCGGTGCCGAGGTGGTCGAGGCCCTCGAATATGGCCTCCGAGCCCCCGATGCCGACCCGAAGCAGTTGCGCAACAACACCCCGGTTCTTCCCGGCGATGACG
>JBDSDH010000104.1:0-26994 GCA_039920665.1 Ilumatobacteraceae bacterium | reverse complement strand
GATCGTGCGTGCGATCGACGGTGGTCGACCACTGAATTTCGTGGAAAGGCCGATGTCGCGGTTGTCGAACCGGATCACTTGGAATCCGCGGTCGACGAGCAGCTGCACGAACTCATCCGGCCAGTGGATCAACTGGCAACTCAGTCCCATCACCAGCATCAACGGTTGGCCGTCGCCGATGACTTCGTACTCGATGGTGGTCGTGCCGATCTTCGCTGAGCTCATGGGCCCAACTCTACGGTGAGTGCGACGCGAGGTCAGTTGGTGAAGTTGAACAAGCCGCGCTCGCGAACCTTGTCCATGAATGACGGCTCGTAGGCATCGTGGGCGAACTCGCGCACCAACTCGTCGAGTACGACCGCGTCATCGCCGACGAGGATCCTCCACTCGCCGCTGCGGATGCCATCGAGGATGATGGCTGCGGCGTCGGCGGCCGACAGGGGAGCGTTGTCCCGGAACGCCTCGGCCCGGGCCTGCATCCCTTGGCGAAGATCCTCGTCGCTGGCGAACGAGAGGTCAAGACCGGATCGTGCCGACCGGTCGCGGATCTGCAGCAACTGCTCTTCGGTCATCTCCTTCGGATCGCGGCCGAGGATCGCGGACGAATTGAGCACGATCGAGGTGCCGACGTGGCCGGGCATCACCACGGAGGCTTTGAGATGCGGGGCATTGATCCGGAAGTCGGCGATCAAAGCTTCGGTGAAACCCTTCACTGCGAACTTGGCGGCACTGTAAGCGGTGTGCGGAATCGCAGGCCCGAGCGACGCCCAGAACCCATTGACGCTGCTGGTGTTGATCACGTGGCCCTCGGTGCTCGCGAGCAACATCGGCATGAACGCACGGGTCGAGTTGTAGACGCCTCCCCAGCACACACCGAACGTCTTGTCCCACTCATCACGGCTGTCGGCGACGAAGCTGCCGCCCGCGCCGATGCCGGCGTTGTTGAACAACAAGTTGATGTGCGCGGTGCCGAGCCCTGCAGCGACCGCATCTCGAAACGCGACGATCTGGGACTCGGCTGACACGTCGGCGACGAACGACATCACCCGTGTGTCATCGGGCGCTGCGGCGAGCGCGAGCCGTTCGGTCTCGGCCATGTTCTCGGCTGACACGTCGCACATCGCAACGTGCGCGCCCTCTGCGGAGAGCTGGCGCACCAGCTCTCGACCCATGCCTGTTCCCCCACCGGTCACGACAGCGATGCGCCCCTCGAACTGTTCCATGGCGTGACCATAACGACGACAGCCGTCGCCATGATCACCGGAAGCAATCAGTCGACCATGTCCAGAGGAACCCGCCCGTTCACCTCGAACCACACGACTGTGCCGAACGCTGTGCACTCGACGCCCCACGCTGCTGGCACATGAGAGAGCACAGCGAGCCGTAGTCCGCCCATCTCGGAATGCCCGGCACCGTTGTCATTCGCCTCGCTGTTGAACAGACTCGGCATGTCGCCGCCGGATTCGGTGACTTCGACCCGCAGCCATCCTGACGTCGGCTCGAACCACGCCGAGAGTTGGTTGCTCCCGGATCGACTGCCGTTGGTCAGCGAGTGGGTGACGATCTCGCTCGTTGCGAGGAGCGCGTTTTGCCACAGGTCGTCGTCGGCGACGTCGCCGAGCAACGAGCGAACTGCCCGCCGGGCATCGTGGGGCGCGGTCGTGACCCGTTCCAGCCTGATGTCGAGGTCGGGCCGCAGGTCCATCTTCCCCCCTTTCCCCCGCGCTGTCGCTGCTAGACGTACGGATCAGTCATCCCAGCACCGCCCACTCACGTGAACCGGATGGCGAACACGGGATAGCCGGGAGCGATTGCCGAGAGCTCGCTGGTCGTTGCGTCGGGCCCGACGCCGTCGAAGAAGACTCCGACCTCGGCCTTCCAGCGACGCAGGTACTCGCGCAGGATTTCGGGTTTTGCGTCGTCGCCCAACTCGGTCGCTGTGAATGGCTCGGTTCGCGATCCGATCCGAAGTTCGCCGCCTCCGGCGACGCGGAGGTTGCGAACCCATTGGGTGGTGCCGCGAGGCGCAACGAGGTAGCGCTCGCCACCGATCTCCATCGGATTGACCGGTACGGACCGCCACTCACCGGTTGTGCGGCCCACGATGCGCAACTCGCGCGATCCGCGAACGCTGATGCCCATCTTGGTCAGCCGGCGCATCGCCCGGTTGAAGACGAACTTGGTGACCCATCCCGGCTGGAGGTAGCGGTTGGCGGTTGGCGATTCGGGTGGGCTCATCGTGCGTACTTTCAAGAAATGGAGAGCAGTGCTCTCGTTGAGGAGCCAACTGTCGCGCCTGCGGTTCTGAAAGTCAAGAGCACTGCTCTCGTTTGTTGCCAACGATCTCGAATTGGTCCACACTGGCGGGATGACGGAAGCCAAGATGTCGCTCACTGCGCGAGAGCGAGTTCGTGTCGAACTCATCGGTGAAATCAAGACGGTCGCCCGTCGACACCTGGCCGAGCACGGTTCGTCCGCGTTGTCGTTGCGAGCAGTTGCGCGCGATGTCGGCATGGTGTCATCGGCCGTGTATCGGTATTTCCCCAGCCGCGACGACTTGCTCACGGCGATGATCGTCGACGCATACGTCGCATTCGGCGAGGCAGTCATGATCGGAGACGCGACTGTCCGACGAAGCCACTACCTTGACCGATGGATGGCGGCAACGGCCGCCGCGAGAGCGTGGGCACGCACGAACCCGCAGGAGTATGCACTGATCTTCGGCAGTCCGATCCCCGGCTATCAGGCGCCGACCGACACGGTCGACCCGGCCGCCATCGCTCCAATGATCCTGCTCGCCATCGCTGCCGACGCATCTGCGGCGGGACGAACCCTTTCGGTACCGACCGATCGTCCAGTTCCTCGATCGGTCAGGTCGGATCTGCGTCGACTGGCTGGAGTCACGGCACGCGACCTCGATGTGGCCGTGATGGGACGATGCCTGATGGCATGGACGCAGGTGATCGGTTCGATCAGCTTTGAACTTTTCGGCCATCTGCACAATGTGATCGACGACTATGACGCCTATTTTGCCTTTCAGATGCGAGGGATCGCTCTCGACCTCGGCTGGGGCGGCTGACCTGATGGCAGCGCGATTCAGTCGAGCCGAACTCGGGGCCTTCAGCGGGGCAGCGGTCGATGACTTGATCGGGCGTGGGTTGCGGCTGTTGTTCGTGGGTATCAACCCTGGACTGTGGACGGCAGCCGTCAACGCCCATTTCGCGCGACGCGGCAATCGGTTTTGGCCGGCGTTGTACGCAGCGGGGATCCTGCCGAGTCTGGTCGACGCCAGCACCGGTATGTCCGATGCTGACCGAGCGATGGCGCTCGACGCAGGGATCGGCATCACCAACTTGGTGCCGAGCGCGTCGGCTCGGGCGGATGAACTCACGGCTGCTCAACTCGATGCTGGCGGCAGGCGACTGAACGACCTTGTTGTCGCTCGGCGGCCACGAGTGGTCGCGATCTTGGGAATCACCGCCTTCCGGCAGGCGTTCGGTCGCAGGGACGTGATCGTCGGCCGCCAATCGGAGCCGTTTGGTGCCGCCGCCGACTACCTCGGGGCCGAACTGTTCGTGCTCGCCAATCCCAGCGGTTTGAACGCCCACGAAACAGTGGCGACGCTGGCGGCGGCCTACCGAGAGGCGGCTATCGCAGCCGGCATTGTGTCGCCATCGGTCTGAGATTCGTGTCGTCGTTGATGACAGTGGCCTCGCGGTTAACCCTCAGTGGCGACTTGTCCACTCAGCGTGTTGTGGGGCTGGCAATCTTGCGTCTGAAGGTCTATTGTGCGAGTGCGACGGGAAGCGCGGAGCCACCATAAAGGGGGCAGAACTCAACATGGCGATCAAATCTGTCCTCGGGGGTGACTATTCCCTCGGCGAACGTACGGACGAAGAACTCATCGATCTTGCGCGTGCTGGCGGCAGCCGAACCGGAGCCTGGGACGAGTTGTACCGGCGTCATGCCGGCGTCGCCAGGTCAGTGGCGCGCCATCTGCTGCACACTCGCCACGATGCCGACGACGTGGTCAACGAGTCGTTCGCCGGTGTGATTGCTGCGATTGGGCACGGTGCGGGGCCGCGTGAGAATTTCCGCCAATATCTGATGGCCTGTGTTCGGAACGGCTGCAAGAAGCGGTCCTGGCGAGCCAACGTCTCGATCAGCACCGATCCTGCCGTGCTCGAGCATCGGCATGGCGCGGTTTTCGAAGATGCGGAGCAGTTCGGCGAGGCCGGACTCGTCGCCAGTGCATTTTCCTCGCTGTCCGTCGATTGGCAGCGAGCGCTCTGGATGACCGCGGTCGAAGAGCGCCCCACCGCCGAGATCGCGCGCGAACTCGGACGTCGCCCCGCTGCGGTCGCAGCGCTGGCACACCGCGCCCGCGAGGCCTTCGCCGAGGCATACCTGGCACAGCACCAGCAGCGGGTCACGTTGCCCGCCTGCGAGCGGATCACCCCGAAGCTGGCCCAATATGTCCGTGGTCGCGCTGGCGACAGCGATACCGCTCGGGTCGACCACCACCTGTCCAACTGTTCCGACTGCACCCGCGCCGTTGCTGAGTTGCGTGACGTCAATTCCTCGCTGCGGACGCTCGCCCTGCCGACCACGCTCGCCGGTGCAGGTGTCATCGCCGCCACGGTCGGCCCTGCCGTCGGTCTCGAAGCTGCGGTAACCATCGGCGGATGGTCGTCGGCCATCCTCGGTGGGTTCACCCTGGCCAAGGTCGCAATGATTGCGGCCCTGCTCGTTCCTGCTGTGGTGATCGCAGCAGAGTCCACCCACAACGACGACAGGACGATCGCCGCATCGGCGACAGGTGATCCTGCCACCGGTGTCGGCCCCCAAGAACTGGCGGCTGGTGACGCGGGATCGAACAACGCTGTCCCGACCACGGCCGGCGAACTCCTGGCCGACGTTGCGTTGTCGACGACGACAACCGTCGTTGTGCCATCTACTGTCCCAGCGACGACAGCGGTTGTGGCGGTCGACGTTGCCCAGACCCCAACCGAGGGTGCCGTCGAACCCGTCGTGTCAGTTGTCAGCGGCGCCGTCCCGCCGACGACCGCACGTGCGACCATCTCACTTCCGGGCGTGACCGTGCTGCCGAGCATCACCACACCGTCGGTTGTGTTGCTGCCACCGATCACCACTGCTGAAATCTCGACGCCGACCGTTTCGATACCCTCGATCTCGCTGCCTCTCGTGACGCCGCCGCCGATCGCCATTCCTCCCGTCGTCGTTCCGCCAGTGCAGATTTCCCCCGTCGTGGTCCCATCGGTCTCGACGACGGTTGTGGCCATTCCGCCGGTCACTGTGCTGGTTCTCAGCGTTCCCCTCACCGTCGCTGATCTACCGCTGCCATCGTTCCCGCTGCCGTTGCCGAAGCTCCCCGACCTGCTCGGCAAATGATCCGAGTCCCTGACCAGCGGGCAGCGAGCCCCGGGCACGTTTAGGCCCATCGCGCCAGGGGTAACCCTTCTCCGATTCAACAAGGAGATCGTGATGACCATCACCAAGACCGTTCAGAGCATCGCCCACGACGCCGCCGTCGCTGCGAGTGATTTCGCCAGCGAATTCGGCAGCCAGGCAGCAGACCTCGGCAGCAAGGCTGGGAACAGAGCTGTCGATCTCGGAGCTGACGCCGCCTCCTCGGTGTCCGCGGCCGCCTCGAGCCTCGCTCACACGCTGGGCAAGAACGCCCATTCGATCGGCAAGAAGGTGCCATCGGTGCAGGTCAAGCGTCGATCGAGCCCCTGGAAACTGATCATCCTGATCGGCGCAGGTGTGGGTGGGGCACTGTTGTTCGTCACGAGTCGCCGCCGCCCGACGGCCGTCCCAGCGACCAGTTCGGAAGGTCAGCCAATGCCCGCATCGACAGACAAGGTTGCCGATCTGAAGCACCAGGCCGCCGACGTCAAGGATGCGGCGAAGGACAAGGCCGCCGACGTCAAGGATGGGGCGAAGGGCACGGCCGCCGATGTCAAGGATGGGGCAAACGGCACGGTCGCCGACGTCAAGGAATCGGCCAAGGGAACGGTCGTCGAGGTCAAGGATGCGGCGAACGACACGGTCGCCGCCGTCCAGGAATCGGCAAAGGAATCGGCAAACGACAACGGCAAGCGGGAGTCGGGGAGTTCCTCGACAGTCAACTGATTGCGAGATCGGGCCGCCACTACTCTGGTGACGTGTCAACCATTTTGCAGCGAATGCCACTTGGCTCCCCGTGGCCGACGATCGACCCATTTTTGTTTTGCGTTCACCACAACGACTCCTATCCCGCTGCGAACGGTGACCTCGGACCAGCAGGCTCGCTGGCGAATCGTGAGATCGGGTCGGACTTTGGAGGCCTCGATGGGTGGAGGATGTATCACGGAGACACGGTCCCGGGTTTTCCTCGACACCCGCATCGCGGTTTCGAGACCGTGACATTCGTTCGTCGTGGCTTGATCGACCACGCCGACTCGCTGGGGGCCAGCGCCCGGTACGGAGAGGGAGACGTTCAGTGGCTCACCGCCGGCGGCGGCGTCGTGCATTCGGAGATGTTCCCTCTGCTCGATGAGACCGGTCCGAACCCGGCCGAGCTGTTCCAGATCTGGGTCAATTTCGCCAGCGCCGACAAGTTGGCAGAGCCGTACTTCACGATGTTGTGGGCCGAAGACATCCCTCATCACACAGAAGTTGACGCCATGAGGAAGCAGATCGACATCACGGTGATCGCCGGCACGCTCGCAGGGCTCACGCCTCCACCGCCGCCGCCGAGTTCATGGGCCGCCCGATCAGACAGCGACCTTGCGATGTGGCACATCGTTTTCGATCCAGGGGCCACTTGGACCATGCCGTCCAGTCGTCACCCCGACACCGTTCGCACCGTGTACCTGTTCGAAGGTGATGGCGCCAGTTTCGACGGTGAGTTGCTCGACGCGGCGACCGGCGCGGTCGTGGTCAGCGATCATGACGTCTCGGTCACGTCCGCGACAACCGGTGACCGGATCCAGCTGCTCGTGTTGCAAGCCCGTCCGATCGGCGAGCCGGTTGCTCAGTACGGACCATTCGTGATGAACGACCGGGCCGGAATCGAGCAGGCCTTCGCCGACTATCAGCGCACCGGCTTCGGCGGCTGGCCGTGGCCCGCAGACGGCCCAGCCCACGGCCACGACCCCGGCCGGTTCGCCCGCCGTCCCGATGGCACCATCGAGCGTCCCGGCCCGACAGTTGTCGATCGGTCCATCGAGTATTCCTGACGCATCGTTCGCATCGTTCGCATCGTTCGCCGCGGACGTAGCGTCGGCGCATGACCGACCACACCCGCCAGCCGGCCGATGAGCACAGTGCGACACATGCACCTCGACGGCGATTTGCCCGCCATCCAGCGATCCGTTCGGGTGATCAACTGACTCGAGGCGAACGGTCCGCTGACGCTCTTCGCAACGGGATGGGATCGTGGGGCTTCGTCTTCGGCGCGATCATCTTCCTGTTCGGCTGGATGCTGGGCAACCGGAACGTCGGGTTCGACAAGTATCCGTTCATCCTGCTCAATCTGATCCTGTCGTGTCTCGCCGCAATGCAGGGTGCGATCTTGCTGATTGCGGCCAAGCGCGAAGACCAGATCTCTTCCGACCTCGCGGCGCATGACTACCAAACCAACCTCGATGCCGCTGAGATCACCAGAGCGATCCATCAACTGACCATTGCGATCCATGCATCGGTCTGCGCGCCGATCGAACCCGAGCGGTGAGCGACGGCTCTTCGAGGGCCTCGTGCGACGATGATGTGGTGGGCGGCTCAGCCGATGTGCCCCAATGCTGCCGACAGGCTCGCCGCCGCAGCGGCCACCGCCCGTCGATTGGCAGTCAGTTCCCGATCGCGTAAGCGGAAGCTGGGGCCGACGACGTTGATCGCCGCGACCACTCCCGCCGATGTGATGATCGGAGCACTGACCGCGGTGATGCCGGCTTCGAGCGTGCCGTCACGACTGACGACTCCGTCAGGGTCGACCCTGTTGCGCAATGCGGCGCCGACGGCGGTGCCGTTCTCGGCGAACCCGCGACCGAGTCAGCCGCTGTGGCGGAGCGCGTGGCGTCCGGCTGCTGCCGCCACGTACATTGCGGTCCGCGGCGACTGCAGAACCGCCAGGTAGGCCGACTCGCCTGTGAGGTGGGCGAGTTCATCGAGGAAGGGCTGGGCCACACCGGTCAGTGAGTGGCCGACGAACACCGTGCGAGCCAACTCGATCAGCTGCGGCCCGGGGCGGTAGAGCTGGTCGTCCTCGTCGCGCACGAGCAACCCTGCTGCCTCCAGCGATCGCAGTTGACGCAAGGCGGTGCTCGGTACCAAACCCACCGCGGCGGCCGCCTCGGTGAGGGTCATGCCCGATGCCGACGAACCCACCGCCGACAGCAGTTGCAGCACCCGATCCGACGATCTCGGCCGATCGCGGATGACGTTGACAGCGGGACCGGCGCTTGCATCCTGCAGTGCTAGATTGCGCATAGTGAAACTCTACAGCGATCCCGATGGAGCACCGGCAGTCACCGGATTGTCCGACCGTGGAGTCGGGCGCGACGACGTTGTTGCGGTTGCGCGACACGACAGCACGGTCGAACTCCAGCAACCGGCGCGCGATGCAATGTTGCGCACAGCAGCGGTGGTCGACGGCTTCGTTCACGGAGACGTGCCTGTGTACGGCGTCACCACGGGTTTCGGCTCGCTGGCGAGCGTCGTCATTCCGCCCGATCGCACTGCTGAGTTGCAATTGGCTCTGCTGCGATCACATGCAGCCGGGATGGGTGGTGAGGTCGAGCGCGAGGTGGTGCGGGCGCTGATGTTTCTGCGGGCCCGCAGCTTGTCGCTCGGTTACTCCGGGGTTCGCCCGATCATCGCCGAGGGTCTTGTCGCACTGCTCAATGCCGCCGTCACCCCCGTCGTCTACGAATACGGCTCGCTCGGCGCGAGCGGCGACCTGGCCCCGCTGTCGCACATCGCATTGGTGCTGGTCGGCGAGGGCCAGGCCCGCAACGCAGCCGGCGAGTTGATGACCGGAGCCCAAGCATTGCAGGCTGCCGGTCTCGAGCCGCTCGTGCTGCGCGAGAAGGAAGGCCTCGCGCTGATCAACGGCACCGACGGCATGCTGGGCATGCTCTGCTGTGCGCTGCGCGACGTCACCGAGCTGTTGAAAGTCGCCGACATCGCTGCCGCGATGTCGGTCGAAGGATTGCTCGGCACCGATCGCGCCTACGCCGCTGACCTGCAGGCATTGCGTCCCCAACTCGGCCAGGCCGTGAGCGCATCGAACCTGCGGCGACTGCTCGCGGGATCGCCGATCGTTGCCAGCCATCGACACGGCGACAGCCGGGTCCAGGACGCATACTCGCTGCGCTGCACACCGCAGGTGCACGGTGCCGGTCGTGACACTGTCGACCACGCGACGCTGATCGCTGATCGCGAATTGGTGTCGGCGATCGACAACCCGATGATTCTGCCGGATGGCCGGGTGGAGTCGTGTGGCAACTTCCACGGTGCTCCGGTCGGCTACGTGCTCGACTTCCTCGCGATTGCGGTCGCCGATCTCGGTGCACTCGCCGAGCGGCGAACGGATCGGATGCTCGACCCAGCCAGATCGTGGGGGCTGCCGCCGTTTCTGTCGACCGATGCCGGCGTCAATTCTGGGATGATGATTGCCCACTACACCCAAGCTGCAATGGTGTCGGAGAACCGCCGTCTCGCAGTGCCGGCCAGCGTCGACACGATGGCGACGAGCGCGATGCAGGAAGACCATGTCTCGATGGGCTGGAGCGCCGCTCGCAAATTGCGAACAGCGATCACCAACCTGGCCCGCATCCTCGCTGTCGAACTGACGTGCGCGGCTCGTGCGATCGACCTTCGCCATCCGCTGCTGCCCGGCGATGCCACCGGCGCCGTGCTGGCGCTCATCCGCGAACACGTCGCCGGCCCCGGACCCGATCGGTGGCTGTCGCCCGAACTCGCCGCCATCGAGCAGCTCGTGCTCGATGGCAGCATCACCAGCGCCGTCACTGCCGCCATCGGCAAGCTCGACTGAATCCCTGAACGCCTGAAGATCTGACTCACGAGGAGTGAACGAACCATGTCTGGACCGCGCGAAGTACATGCCGCCACCGGCACCGATCTGACCTGCAAGAGCTGGCCGCAAGAAGCCGCATTGCGGATGCTGTGCAACAACCTCGACCCGGCGGTCGCCGAGCGCCCGGACGACCTCGTCGTCTACGGCGGCACCGGTCGTGCGGCTCGGTCATGGGATGCGTTCGACGCGATGTGTCGCACGCTCACCACACTCGCCGATGACGAGACGATGCTGGTCCAGAGCGGAAAGCCGGTCGGGGTGATGCGCACCCACGAATGGGCACCGCGCGTGTTGCTCGCGAACAGCAACCTCGTGCCGGACTGGGCCAACTGGGACGAGTTTCGCCGGCTCGAGCATCAGGGCCTGACGATGTACGGCCAGATGACGGCCGGCTCGTGGATCTACATCGGCACTCAGGGCATTCTGCAAGGCACCTACGAATGTTTCGCGGCGATCGCCCGCAAGCGTTTCAACGGCACGCTCGCCGGCACGATCACGCTCACTGCCGGTCTCGGTGGGATGGGTGGGGCGCAGCCGCTGGCGGTGACACTCAACGGTGGTGTCGCGCTCTGTATCGACATCGACCCGGTCAGCGTGCAGCGACGCATCGATACCCGCTACCTCGACGAAGTGGCCGATTCCTACGACGACGCGATCGCTCGCTGCAACGCAGCCAAGGCCGCGCGGAAAGCGGTCTCGATCGGGTTGATCGGCAACGCCGCCGAACTGTTTCCGCGGTTGCTCGCCGATGGGTTCGATGCCGACATCGTCACCGATCAGACGAGTGCCCACGACCCGTTGTCCTACCTTCCGACCGACTTGTCGATGGAGGCCGCTGCTCAACTTCGTCGCGACGCGCCGGAGTCGTTCATCCGTCGCTCGCGTGAGTCGATGGCTCGCCACTGCGAGGCAATGGTGGGGTTCCAGGACGCGGGATCCGAAGTCTTCGACTACGGCAACAGCCTGCGCGCCGAGGCTGCGCTCGGCGGCTACGAGCGGGCATTCGAGTATCCCGGCTTCCTCCCGGCCTACATCCGGCCGCTGTTCTGTGAGGGACTCGGGCCGTTCCGGTGGGTCGCCCTCTCGGGCGATCCGGCCGACATTGCCGCAACCGATCGAGCAGTGCTCGAGGAGTTCCCCGACAACGAAGATCTACACAAGTGGATCCGCCTCGCCGGTGAACGGGTTGCGTTCCAGGGTCTTCCCGCTCGCATCTGCTGGCTCGGCTACGGCGAGCGCCACCGGCTCGGGCTGCGGTTCAACGAGATGGTCAAGAGCGGCGAGTTGAAGGCACCGATCGTGATCGGCCGTGACCATCTCGATTCAGGCTCCGTTGCCTCGCCCTACCGCGAGACCGAAGGCATGATCGACGGTTCCGACGCGATCGCCGACTGGCCGCTGCTCAACGCGCTCGTCAACACGTCGTCGGGCGCCTCGTGGGTCAGCATCCACCATGGCGGCGGCGTCGGTATCGGCCGCAGCATTCATGCCGGACAAGTCAGCGTGGCCGACGGCACCGACCTGGCCGCACAGAAGTTGGAGCGGGTGCTCACCAACGACCCCGGCATGGGCGTCATCCGCCACGCCGATGCCGGCTACGAGAAGGCGAATCAGGTTGCGGCCGAGCGGGGTGTGACGATTCCGATGCCTGCACCCGCCCGCGACGGAGCAGCGGCGGGATGATCCGCGACATCGTCACCATTGGTCACCCGGTGCTGCGTGAGCCGACACGTCGGATCACGATCGAGGAACTGCAGTTGCCGTCCACCCAGCAACTGATCGACGATCTGATCGACACGATGCGTCACGCCAACGGCGCCGGGATCGCAGCCAACCAGATCGGCGAACACCTCCGGATCACGGTGATCGAGGTCAACGACAACCCGCGCTATCCGTACAAGCCACGCATCCCGCTGACGGTGGTGGTCAACCCGATCATCGAGCCGATCGACGACGAGCAGGTCACGATCAACGAGGGCTGTCTGAGCGTGCCCAACCTGCGCGGCGATGTCAGCCGCAATGTGAACATCCGGGTTCGATACGTGGACCGCGACGGAAACGAACACGACGAGATCAAGCGGGGCTTGACGGCCGGGACGTTTCAACACGAGTGCGACCATCTCGACGGCACGTTGTTCGTCGACCGAGTCACCGACACGACGACGCTCACGACGTGGGAGCAGTTCGAACGATTTCATCGGTCAGCGTTCATCGAACGGATCACTGCGTTCGTCAACCGAGTCGGTAGCTGAATCCATGGCGGTCGAGCAGGTCTGGTGCGAGCGGGCGCTCGTTTCCGGCAACGTCGAGCGGCGGGTCCTGCTCGGTTTCGATGGTGGCAGGATCGTGTCGATCGAGATGGATGTCGGCGCGCCCGCCGATGTGTTGCAGTTGGTCGGGCTGACACTGCCCGGCTTCGCCAATGCGCACAGCCATGCTTTCCATCGGGCGCTGCGCGGCCGAACCCACGCCGGCCCTGGCGATTTTTGGACATGGCGCGAGCAGATGTACGCAATCGCGGCCCGGCTGACGCCGGACAACTACCTCGCCCTGGCCCGCGCGGTGTTCGCCGAGATGGTGCTCGCCGGGTACACCGTCGTCGGCGAGTTCCACTACGTTCACCATGCCCCCGACGGATCGCCCTACGACGATCCGAACGCAATGGGCCAGGTGCTGGTCCAAGCTGCTCGAGACGCTGGGATTCGGATCACATTGCTCGACGCGTGCTATCTGCGTGGCGGGTCCGGGGTTGCGTTGAACGACGAACAGCAGCGGTTCGGCGATGGTACGGCGACTCTTTGGGCTGAACGGGTCGCGGCGATCCACGGCGACTTCATCGACCACGTCATGGTGCGCGTCGGTGCGGCGATCCATTCCGTGCGGGCGGTGGATGCGATGTCGATTGCGACTGTCGCTGCGTTTGCCGCCGCGCGCGAGATGCCGCTGCACGCACACGTCTCGGAGCAGCTCGTCGAGAACGAACAGGCTGCGCTGGAGTACAACTGCACGCCGACCCAGATTCTGGCCAGGCAAGGCGCGCTGTCGCAGCGCTTCACGGCGGTCCATGCGACGCATCTCACCGACGCCGACATCGGGCTGTATGCGACGGCTGGCTCGACGTGTTGTTTCTGCCCGACGACCGAACGCGATCTCGCCGACGGCATCGGACCATCGACGGAACTCGCTACTGCTGGCGTTGCGTTGTCGGTCGGCAGCGATCAGCACGCCGTCACCGATCCGTTCGAAGAGATCCGTGCCATCGAGACCAACGAGCGGTTGCGTTCGATGCGGCGAGGCAATCACTCGGCGACATCGCTGCTGACGGCTGGAGCAGCCAACGGATACGCGTGTCTCGGTTGGCCGAGCGGGGGAGTGATCGTCGTTGGCGCGCTCGCCGACCTGACGACGGTCTCGCTCGAGTCGACTCGCGTGGCCGGAGCGCCCGTCGATGCGCTCGCCGATGCGGTTGTCTTCGCTGCGACCGCCGCCGATGTGACCGATGTGTTCGTCGGTGGCCGCCACCTCGTCAGTGGTGGACGACATCTGACGATCGATGTCGCGGCAGAACTGGCTGCGTCGATCGCCGCAGTCATCGGATGTAACGTCGAGGCGATCACGTGAGCACCGAACGCACCCGAACCACGGTCATCGACAACATCGGGATGCTCGTCACCAACGACGCGTTGCGCGGCGAAGGTCCGCTCGGCGTCGTCCGCAACGCCTCGGTTGTGATGTCCGGACCGAGCGTCGTGTCGATCGGCCAAGCGGGCCAGGACGCCGACGACCGGATCGACGCCGAAGGCCGCTGTGTGATCCCTGGCTTCGTCGACAGCCACTCACATCTCGTCTTCGCCGGAGACCGTTCAGAGGAGTTCGCTGCGCGGATGGCGGGCGAGAGTTACGCCGCCGGCGGAATCCGCACGACCGTCGAGGCAACCGCGAACGCGAGCGACGAGGTGCTCCGTCGCCTGGTGACCGATCGCCGAGCAGAGGCCATGCGCGCCGGGATCACGGCGATCGAGATCAAGTCGGGGTACGGCCTGACACCATCCGCGGAAGCGCGCTCGTTGCGGTTGGCCGAGGAGTTCACTGCGGACACCACATTTCTCGGGGCTCACGTCGTACCGAGCGACTTCGCCGGACGAAGCGACGCCTACGTCGATCTCGTGTGCGGCGAGATGCTCGCCGCTGCTGCGCCGCACTCGCGATTCGTCGATGTTTTCTGCGAAGTCGGAGCGTTCGATGCCGAACAGAGCCGCGAGGTGCTGCGCGCCGGCGTTACTGCGGGGCTGATTCCCAAGATCCACGCCAATCAACTCGGTCAAGGACCTGGCGTCGCGCTCGCCGTCGAAATGGGATGTGCATCTGCCGATCACTGCACCCACCTGAGCGATGCCGATGTCGGACTGCTTGCTGGCAGCGACACCGTGGCGACCTTGCTGCCGGCCGCAGACTTCTCGACCCGCCAGCCATATCCGGACGCTCGCCGTCTGCTCGACGCCGGCGTCACGGTCGCTCTGGCCACGAACTGCAATCCTGGCTCCAGCAACACGACATCGATGAGTTTCTGCATCGCGCTCGCCGTGCGAGACATGGGTATGACCGCCGACGAAGCGCTGTGGGCCGCGACGGCAGGGGGAGCGGCCGCATTGCGTCGCGATGACGTCGGCCGACTCACCGTTGGCGGTCGCGCCGACCTGGTGCTGCTCGACGCGCCCAGCCACCTACACCTGATCTACAGACCCGGCGTCCCGCTGATCCATGCCACCTACATCGGCGGCGTGCTGAGCGGGACCTGGCGCTGACCGACGATTTCCGGTCCTTGTCGCTCTCCGCTCTTTTGGAGACCAAACCGCGCTGTCGGCGCGATGTCGCGCCGAGGGCGATAGCGCCCTGACAGTGAGTCTTTCAGCCGGCGGGCGAGTTCGGCTCCAGCTTTGACCAGTAGCTGCCGTCGATCATCGCTGCGACGGTGGCGTGGTGGAGGAAGGCATGATCCGGGTTGTCGGGCATCTCCTTCTCGCCGAACAGGATCTGGCGGCGGGTGATCCGGAACATCACGATCGCGTGGCGCAATGCGGCGTAGAGCAGATACCAGCGAATGTTCTTCGGCGTGACTCCGGTGAGTTGCTCGTATTGTTCGCAGACATCGGCAGTGCGCATGAAGTCCGGGAGTCCGGGCATCTCGAGCATCTCGGTCAAGTCCTGGAAGAACCGGTGGATGAAGATCATCCAGGCCAGGTCGATCTCTCGTGGCCCGTGGCCGGCCATCTCCCAGTCGAGCACCGCGACCGGCTCGTAGTCGCGGTACATCATGTTGCCGATCCGGGCGTCGCCCCAGCTCACCACCGTCTCACCCTCATCGTGTGGCCAGTGTTCGTCGAGCCACGAGAACGCAGACTCGATCAGTGGCGAGCGCACGCCATCAGCTGCGACCCACTCGTAGAACGCTCTCTGATCGTTGACGTGACGCTGTAAGGCCGTGTCGCCCGGAGCGTCGATGACCAGGAACGCAGCATCTGGATCCGAGGCCGGGATCGTGTGAATCGCAGCGAGCACGGCCACCGACGACCGCTGGAGCGCGAGTTGGTCGGTCGGAGAGGACTCGAAAAACCAGTTGCCGCCAAACGTGTACGGCATGACATCGGGCGGCACGCTGCCGTCGATTCGGCCCATCACGAAGAACGGAGCGCCGAGGGCAGCGGGATCCTCCTCCAGCCAGACCGTCGGCGGGACGGCGATTGCGGTCCGATCTGCGACGAGACGCATTGCGCGAAACTGGCGAGGCATGTCGTAGATCGGAAAGACCGGCTCGGATGCGGGATCGGGCGGCAGCCGGAGGACGAATCGGTCGCTCACGCGACCGCCGTCGTCGCTGTCCCATTCGGCATCGAACAGGATCGTCTCGCTCGACATCCCGTTGGTCGACGGCACCGTGAAATCGGTGATCACCGCGCCATCGAGGCGGCCGCCCAGCCATTTCGTCAGCTGTTCGCGCACGACGACATGGTCACGCGTCGAGGTCTTCGGCCGGTCATCGGTACTCATCGTGGTTCCCCTCGAGCGACAGCAACCCCTGATGCACCACCGCTGGACAGACAGTATCTGACGTACCGTCAGATCGATGGCACGGAGTGGCACCTCGCTATTGTCGGCCCATGCTCTCCATCGTCGAAGGCCGCGTGCTCGGGTGTCTGCTGGAGAAGGAGCGCACCACGCCGGATCAGTATCCGCTGACATTGAACGCGCTCGTGTCTGCGTGCAACCAGTCCACGTCGCGAGATCCGGTGATGACCGTCGATCCGAACGACGTCGACACGGCGATCACGTCATTGAAAGGCCAGGGGCTGACTCGGCTGGTGCATCCGAGTCACGGTCGTAGCGTCACCCGATTTCGCCAGGTCGCCGATGAGCATTTCACGTGGACCACCGGGCAGGCGGCGTTGATGGCGGTGCTCCTGCTTCGAGGCCCCCAGACAATCGTGGAACTGCGCACCCGGTCCGAGCGTCAGTACGCCTTCGAGTCGATCGATATCGTCGATGCGACGCTGCTGTCACTCGCTGCCCAGGATGCGTCGCCGGATGGCCCTGTGGTGGTCCTGCTCGATCGCGTGGTCGGCCAGAAGGAACTGCGCTGGCAACAGCTGATCGCAGAGGAAGCAGAACACGCGCCCCGAACGCAGTCGATCGCCCCAGCCGGTGGCCTCACCGATCGAGTCGCCGAGCTGGAAGCACGCGTCGCCACGTTGGAAGCGGCGCTCGCCGACCTGCTCTGACGTCAGCCAGTCGGCGGTCCGTCGATCGGTGTGTCACTCGTCAGCAAGCCAGTCGGGGTGTCACTCGCCGGCAGTGGGAACGAGAGCAGGTTCCGTGGGATGAGCCATGCCCATCGGACGCAGCTGGCCAGTCGGGTACAGGCGCCACACCACAAACGCGATGACCAAGGCCATACCGGCCGAGACCCGCATACCGATTTGCATCCCGTCGACAAACGACGTTCGGGCCACACCGAGCAGATCGGCAAGCCCAGGAATATCGGGCTGGGCCTTGGCAAAACCGGAGAGCGCTCCCACACCGTCGCGAGCGACGTTGGAGAGTTCCGGCGGCAAGACAGCGAGCGAGGCCTTGATCCCGCTGCGGTACTGGGAAGCGAGGATGCTGCCGATGATGGCGATGCCGACGGCGCCGCCGACCTCGCGGGTGGTGTCGTTGACTGCAGAACCGACGCCTGCTTTGTCCAACGGCAGCGACAGCACGATGCCGGTCGACAGCGTCGGCAGGGCGAGAGCCGAGCCGGCAGCCATGACCACGAGAGCAAACGCGATGAACAGATAGTTGGTCGACACGGTGACGAGCGACAGCAGGAAGATGCCGACCGGCATGATGCACAATCCGGTCAGCACGACCCGTCGCGGCTCGAACTTTGCCGACAGTGACGCGCCGCGTGGCGACACAGCGACCATCGTGAATGCGTACGGGAGTGTCGCGAAGCCGGCCTTGAGCGGCGAATAGTCGCGCACGGACTGGAGATATTGGGTGATCACGAAGAACATCGCGAACATCGAGAAGAACGCAAACGTGACGCCGAGGGCTCCGGCGCCGAAGCGAGGAATCTTGAAGAACTTGACATCGAGCATCGGGTGCTCTGTGCGGGACTCCCAATTGACGAAACTGACGAACGCAACGACGCACAGTGCAAACGCCCCGTAGCTGTGGACGCTGCCCCAGCCCTTCTCGGGACCTTCGATGATGCCGTAGAGCAGTGAAGCGAACCCGACGACCGACAACACCGAGCCGATCGGGTCGAGCGGCACGTTGCGCTCCTCCTTCGACGACGGGCAGATGAACGTCACCAAGCCGAGCGCGACCAGCGCAATCGGCACCGACACGAAGAAGACCGAACCCCACCAGAAGTGGGTGAGCAGGAAGCCGGCGATCAGCGTGCCGATGACGCCACCGGCACCGGCAAACCCGGTCCAGATCGCGATCGCCTTCGGACGCTCGTGGGGAGGAAACACGCTGGTGAGCAGCGACAGGGTGGATGGCATGATCAACGCCGCGCCGACGCCCATCAGGCAGCGGAACATCAGGAGCACTCCAGGGCTTCCGGCCTGGCTGGACAGCACCGAGGCCAGCGCAAAGACGACGAGCCCGATCTGCAACGCTCCCTTGCGGCCGAACTTGTCACCGAGCGCACCGGCCGGCAGCAGCAAGCCGGCGAAGACGACGGCGTAGATGTCGACGATCCACAGCAGCTGAGCATCGCTGGGCTCGAGCTGTGTACGGATCGACGGGATGGCGACGTTGATCGAACTGACGGCAGCGACAACCAGAACCAGGCTGAGGCACAGAACGCTCAGGATTGCGTACCTTCGCTCGTAGACGACCGGGTCGATGTCGTGCGAATGCACTGCGGTGTCGGACATGGCTTCCCCTCGGTGGCGTTGATGACCCACTGGAACGAGGCGCACAACGATGTGAACCTACCGACCAACCATGTTTGCGTGGTGTGACATCAGGATTCTTGACGCCGGGTCCAGGTTGTGGACTACACGTCCCGTGGTCTGCTCAGCCGAGCGGCAGCAGCGCGTTGGCGGGAATGCGCGGCACCGAGATGTCCGGCACTGGACCGTTGAACTTGTCGTACTTCGGCTTCGCGTTCTCCCGGGCACGGGTGGTGGAATGGGTGCGGTCGTGGTCGAACTCGGGGATGACCTTCTGGCCGAAGCACTCGAGCATCTCCAGAATCTCGTCGTGGTGCAACGCACTCGGCAACCCGAACACGAGCTGATCGCAGCCCACGGTCTGGTACTTGGTGACTTGCTCAGCGACCTCGTCAGGGGTGCCGCAGAGCATGTAGCCACCCTTGATCAGCGAATCGAGGAAGTCCTCGGGATCAGCCCCGGCGATCTCGCGCAGCACGAACGGCGGGTTCGGCCACACGATTGCATCGGGGGATTGCGGCATCGTGTCGTGGTACATGTTGACCATCGTGACGAGGTAGCCACCGAGGCTGTCGAGCGCGATCTCGCGGGCGCGCTTGCGATCGCCGAGGCAGATGACTGCGTTGGTCATCATGACGTTGTTGTTGAGGTACTGACCGAGCGGTTCAGTGCAGTTCGCGACAGCTTCCTTGTAGGAATCGATCCGGCCCTGGAGGTTGTAGATCGGTTCGAAGTTGAACGCGATCGCGCCGATACCGAGCTCGCCCGCTCGTGCGAACGTACCGGGATTTCCGCACGCGACCCAGATCGCCGGGTGCCCGGGGCCATTGGGCTTGGGCAGGATGTTGTGAGGCGTGGGCACGGTGAAGTGCTCGCCAGCGAACGTGTAGTCGAGTTGCTCCCACATCCGCGGGATCTCATGGACAGCTTCTTCCCACTCGCTCTTGGTGGAGTTCTTGTCCATCACGTTGAACGTCGCCAGTTCGTGGCTGCCCGCGCCGCGGCCGGTGCCCCACTCGAATCGGTTGTTCGTGATGTGATCGAGCATGGCGACGCGTTCGGCATTGCGAACGGGGTGGTTGACCCGGACGGACAGATTGTTGATGCCGGTCCCGAGGTGGATGTAGTCGGTCTGGGCTGCGATGTAGCCCATCACCACCTCGGGGGCACTGAGGTGGCTGTACTCGGTGAGACCGTGGTGCTCGCCGAACCAGGCGTACTTCCAGTTGTGCTTGTCGGCGTGAATCGTGTACTCGACCTCGCGCATCAGCGCGGTGTGCTCGGACGGGCTGTGGTGTGCCGCTGGACCGGGAATGTACCCATTCAGGAAAATGCCGAACTCCACAGCGAACCCCTCTCGCGTCATGCCCGGGATGGGCGACGAGCGCCATATTAACGCAATGCATTAATTATGTCGAGAGAAAGATTCGCAACCGCACAATCGATCCCCGGCATACTGGTCGCCGTCTTCACACATGGGATAGATCACGATGCGCACGACTCTCGCCGAACTCCTCGATTCCAAGCCGGTTCTGCTCGCCGACGGCGCCACCGGCACCAACTACATGGAGCGAGGTCTCGGGCCGGGCGAACCGCCCGAGTTGTGGAACGTCGAGCACACCGATCGGGTGACGGGCCTGCATCAAGACTTTGTCGACGCCGGGGCGGACATCATCCTCACCAACAGCTTCGGCTGCACCCAGAACCGACTTGCGTTGCACAAGGCCCAGGCGCGGGTTCACGAACTGGCGAGTGCCGCCGCCCAACTTGCCCGCAAAGTGGCGGATGCGTCACCGCGACCCATTGTGGTCGCCGGCTCGGTCGGTCCCCTCGGTGAACTGTTCGAACCGCTCGGAGCGCTGACCCACGAGACCGCTGTCGCCTCGTTCCGCGAGCAGATCGAAGGTCTCAAGGATGGCGGCGCGGATGTCGCCTGGATCGAGACCATGTCGTCGGTCGAGGAAGTGCGTGCCGCTGCCCAGGCAGCGATCGACGCCGGGATGCCTTACACCGCGACACTGTCGTTCGACACTGCTGGTCGCACGATGATGGGCATTCTGCCCGAGACCGTGCCGGCCATCTTCGATGGTCTGTCCGTGCCGCCCGTCGCGATGGGCGCCAACTGCGGCGTCGGGGCCAGCGACATCCTCGTCTCGTTGCTCGGGATGAGCGGAGCGGATGCCGACAAGGTCTACATCTCCAAGGGCAACTGCGGCGTGCCCCAGTTCCACGGCGCCGAAATCGTCTACAGCGGCACCACTGAAGTGATGAGCCTGTATGCCTCGATGGCGATGTCGGCCGGAGCTCGCATCGTCGGCGGCTGCTGCGGCACCTCGCCGGCCCACCTCGTCGCGATGCGCCACAGCATCGACCACGCTTCGGTCGGTGATCGTCCGAGCATCGACGAGATCGTCGCCACGATCGGGCCGCTCACCAACAGCGCTCCGAACTCCGCCAGTGGCGAAGGTCGCGAGCGCACCCGCAATCGACGCAGCTGACGCCGGATGAATGCACCAAACACCGACAATTGGCCGTTCGATCTGCGCGGCCGAATTGCGGTGGTCACTGGTGCCGCTGGGGGGATCGGGCTGGCAGCCGCGCAGGTGCTCGCCCGAGCGGGAGCGCGCGTCGTGCTCGCGGACGTGCAGGCCGAACTCGCCGCACAGCGTGCCGGCGAACTGGCGAGCGCCGGTCTGTCGTGCTCGGCTGTTCAGCTCGATGTCTCGAACAAGGCCGAGGTCGATGCACTGATCGTCGAGGTGTCGCGTCGCGAAGGACGGCTCGATGTTATGGTCAACAACGCAGCGATCATCGATGACACGTCTCCGATGACGGTGACGGAGGAGGTCCTCGACCGCGTCCACGCCGTCAACTTCAAGGGCGTCATTTTCGGCTCTCAGGCGGCAGCGCGGGTGATGGTGGCGTCGGGCCGCGGCAGCATCATCAACGTGACATCGGGCGTCGTCGATGTCGCCTCGCCCGGGGTGACGGGCTACTCGACATCGAAGGCGGCCGCTGCCCAATACAGCAGGGGACTGGCGATGGAACTCGCTGCGTCCGGCGTGAGGGTCAACACCTTGGCGCCCGGATGGACCGACACGCCGATGAACGAACGACACGTGCTCGACGCCGATGGAGCAGTCGATCCGGATCGCAAGGCTGCGTATGTCGCGATGCGCGCTGCGTCGGCGCCGCTGGGTATTGCCGGCGACCCGCTCGATCAGGCGTACGCGATCCTGTATCTCGCCTCCGACGCATCTCGATTCGTCACCGGTTCGGTGATGCGGGTCAACGGCGGCTCCGCCATGCCCTGGTGAGTACCGCGGGGGGAGCCGTTGTTCGTTGGGTGGTTGGGCGGAACGGCTCGATCTGACACAGCGTCAGATTCGTGTGGCAGGCTGTCGAGAATGTTGAGCGACAGCAAGATCTTGGTCACTGGCGTAGCGGGTCAGATCGCGTTCCCGATGGCGCGATTCCTTGCCCAGACCAATGACGTGTGGGGGTTGGCCCGATTCAGCGCAGCCGGCAGCAGGGAAAAGGTGCAAAACATCGAGGTCACACCCGTCGCGTGTGACCTCGCGACCGGCGACTTCCGCGGCGTGCCAGATGACTTCGACTACGTGATCCACCTCGCCGCGGCGATGCCTCCCGGACTCGACTACGACGGAGCGATCACTGCCAATGCCGAGGGCACGGGCCTGCTGTTGCAGCACTGCCGCAATGCCAAAGCGGCACTGGTGATGTCGACTTTTTCGATCTACAAACCGCAGCAAGATCCAATGTACGTGTTCGCCGAATCGGCCCCGCTCGGCGACGTCAACGCTGCACATGCGCCGAGCTACTCGGTATCCAAGATCGGACAGGAGGCGGTCGCTCGGTTCTGCGCACGGGCCTTCGACCTGCCGATCACGGTGGCACGGATGAACGCGTCGTACGGACCGAATGGGGGACTGCCGGCGATGCACGCCGACCTGATCGCCGCCGGGTCGCCCGTCATCACCCGATGGGAGCCGTGCATGTACAGCCCGATCTACGAGGACGACATCAACACTCAAGCGGCGGCGCTGCTCGATGCGGCGTCGGTGCCGGCCGCCATCGTCAACTGGGCGGGCGATGAGGCGGTCAGCGCCCAAGATTGGTGCGCCTATGCGGGCGAGTTGCTCGGGGTGACGCCACAGGTGATCGTCAAGCCGGTCGACGAGACGCTGCGGGGATCGATTTCGGACAACGCCAGGCGACTCGCGATCACTGGCCCGTGCGCCGTCGATTGGCGCGACGGCATGCGACGCACGATCGCCGCCCGTCACCCGGGCCGAACCTGAACCGGCACAAACGCGTACCGAGCTGGGCGTGACCCAGCTGTGGGCACGATCAGCTGCGCGGGACGCTGATCCAGGGAACGTCTTTGTCGATACGCGGTTCGCCGGGCAGCCCGAGGATCTGTTCGCCGAGGATGTTGCGCATGATCTCGCTGGTACCACCCTCGATCGAGTTGGCGCGCACTCGCAGGAAGGCGTGGCGCACGCCGTGCTCGATGCCTTCGGTGCTCAGCGTCTCCGGGCGGCGGAACGTGTAGTCGTAGCCGACCAGTGCGTCGGCACCGAGCAGATCGATCGCGAGTTCGAACAGCTCCTTGTTGAGCTCGGCCATCGCCAGTTTGGCGGTGGAGCCTTCCGGGCCGGGGTTGCCCGCCTTGCGGTTGCCGCCGGCGCGAATGTTGGTCAGCCGCTGACATTCGGCCCGGACCCACATCTGCATCAGGTGGTCCTTTTGAGCAGCAGTCCGACGATCTTCGGGGAGTGCCTTCCAGATCGTCACCAATTCGGCAATCGGGCCGGAGCCCCGCTTTGGTGCGCCGCCGCTCCCGCCAATGGTGCTGCGCTCGTTCATCAACGTGGTCAGCGACACCCGCCAACCCTCGCCTTCGGCGCCGATCCGGTTGTCGTCGGGGATCCGCACGTCGGTGAGGTAGACCTCGTTGAACTCGGCCTCACCGGTGATCTGGCGCAACGGACGCACCTCGACGCCCGCGCTGTGCATGTCGAGCGCGAAGTACGTCATGCCCTTGTGCTTGGGAGCGTCGGGGTTGCTTCGGGTGACCAGCATGCCCCAGTCGGCGAGGTGGGCAATCGTGTTCCACACCTTCTGCCCGTTGACGATCCACTCGTCACCATCGCGAACGGCCTTGGCGGCGAGGCCGGCGAAGTCGCTGCCGGCGCCAGGCTCGCTGAACAGTTGGCACCAACGCTCTTCGCCCGTGAACATCGGACGGAGGAAGCGGTTGCGCTGCTCGTCGGTGCCGTGGGTGACGACGGTGGGTCCGGCCAGAGCGAGGAAGAACGATCCGGGGTCGGCACCGTTGGCACCTGCCTCACGGAGTCGTCGTTCGACCGTCTTCTGTAGGTCGGGCCGGATGCCGAGTCCGCCGAAGCCGACCGGAAAGTGCACCCACGCCAATCCGGCGTCGTACTGGTGCCCGCGGAATTCGTGGTGCTCTTCGACCGTCGGATCGTGTTCGGCGAGCAGCGTGTCCAATGCCGTCTCGATCGCAGCGGTCTCGGTGTCACGGTTCATCTCGAGCGTCATCGCCCAATTGTGGCCGCCCTCGACGTCGCAACGTCAATCGCAACGTCAATCGCAACGTCAATCGAACGTGCGCTGCTGAGGCCGTGGAGGATGGTCGTCCGCCACCACATGGCTCAGATGCGCCGGAAGATCCGCTGGCGTTATTTCGCGATGTTCCAGGTCCTGCGCCGGAGACCGGGCCAAGACCACGGTGGCAGCCAGGGTGAGGCCGATCCCGATCGTGGCTGGAATGACCCAGCCGGGGCGCATGTGGTCCCCGAGTGCCACCGCCCCGACGACGACCGCGACCAGCACTTCCGTTGCCCACATCGCGGCAGTGACCGGGCCGACGCTGCCCCGCATGAGGGCCACCGCATGCAATCCCAACGCGATCACGGCGTAGATCAACACTGCCCACAGCAGCGGCTCGGACAGAATCCCGGTGATCGATTCGTCCTTGATGTGCACGGCTCTGGCGGCCAGCGCACTGCCGGTGAACGCACCACCGGCCAGCACCGCGAGCACGACCGACTTACCCAGCCTCATCGCAAACAGACCGAGCACGACCACTGCCGGGATGCCGAGCAGAATTCCGATCTTGAGAGCGTGGGTGATGCCTGTGGCCTGCTCCTCGCCGGCCGAGATACCCACGATCACGAGGCCGATCATCGTTGCGATGATGGCGAGGCGATCGGTCCGTCGCAGTTCGGCCCCGAGCACGACGCCTGCGAGTAACACTGTCACGGCAAGGCTGCCCGCGAGAATGGTCTGGACCGCGAACAGGGGAAGCTCGTGCAGCGCGAATCGAGAGATCACCCAGCTCAGCAGGTCGGCGAGCATCCCCAGCAGAAAGACGGGCTGCCTGGCCATCCCGAGGACACCGGACTGGCCCTGGCCCGCTGCACGCCGAGCGCCGAGCGCCTGCAGCACCGCGCCCACGCCGTACCCGAGCGCGGCGATGATGCACAGCGCGAGTGCGACTTTCACCGCGCGTGCCTGGAGTGGGTCCCGGAAACCATCGTGCAAAGGTAGCTGTCAGCCGGTGGGCGGTGGTGTCTTGCCGCGTTTTTCGACAAGTCCGCTGCGCGGAACGGCAGCCGACTTCTTGGCGCGACTGGGTGCGACCCGAGGTGGCTCACCGGCCATCTTCGGATAGACGGGTGGCCACGGCGCATCCGGCAAACCCGCCGCCTGGTCGCGAGTGACGAGGTCGAGCAGCGGCTGCAGCGAATTGGGGAGGTCGTCGATCGCCGCCCACGGATCTCCCGCGGCTGCGAGACGCGCTGGAACGGTAGCAATCGTGAGCTGGTTCGGATCGATGGCATCGAGTTCGCTCCAGACGAAAGGACAGGAAACGGGCGCATGGTCGCGTGCCCGCACCGACCAGGGCGCAAACACCGTCTTGTGGGGCGCATTCTGGTTGAAGTCGATGAAGATCCGCTCGCCGCGCTCTTCTTTCCACCATGCAGCCGTGATCAGGTCCGGGCGCCGCCGCTCCAGTTCGCGGGCCACTGCAACAGCGGCTGCTCGAACCGCGAACGAATCCCACTGCGGCACGAGCCGGACGTAGACGTGAAGACCGCGGTTGCCCGTGGTCTTGATGAAGCTGATGATGCCGAGCTCGTCGAACAGGTCGTGGAGCACGCTCGCGGTCTCCCGCGCCATGGCGAACGTGGTCCCCGGACCGGGGTCGAGATCGATCCGCAGTTCGTCGCTGAACTGCGGTGCCGACGCACGGATCGGCCACGAGTGGAAGCCGAGGCAGCCGAGGTTGACGGCCCAGATGAAGTGGGCGAGATCGGCAATGACGAGCGCCCGCGACTCGGTGCCGTTGGGAGTCGTGACGATGGTGGTCGTGAGCCATTCGGGAGCGGACTCGGGGATCCGCTTCTGGAAGAAGTTCGACCCTGCGCTGCCGTTCGGGAACCGTTGCAACAACACCGGACGGTCGCGCATCTGCAGCATCAACGCGTCGCCGACCGTGATGTAGAAGTCGACCAGATCGAGCTTGGTGTCGTTGCGGGTCGGGAAGAAGACCTTGTCAGGGTGGGTGATCGTGATCTCGCGTCCGCTGATCTGGAGCACCACGTCGTCGGCCATCGCAAGCAGAATAGTCGTGTCGATCGGTGGCGAGGTGGCGTGGATAGCGTGATCTCGATGGGTCAACTGTTGGTCGGATGTGCGATGTGGGCCAATCGTGATTGGGTCGGACCGTTCTTCCCATCCTCCACTCGGCCGGGCGACGAACTCGCTCAGTACGTCCATTGGTGCACCGCAGTCGAGGGCAATACGACGTTCTATGCGCTGCCGCCCGCTGACACCGTTCGTCGATGGACCGACACCACGCCGGACACGTTCCGGTTCATCTGCAAGGTGCCGAAATCGATCAGCCACGATCAACGCCTCCGTGGCACCGATGCCGAGTTGATCGCCTTTCTGCGCCTGCTGGCGCCGCTGGGTCCGCGGCTCGGCACCGTCACCGTGCAGCTGCCGCCGTCGTTCGGGCCTGGTGACATCGGCGTCCTCGCCGCATTTCTTCGTCGGGCACCGAGGTCTGTCGATGCGACCCCGATCCGGTGGGCGGTCGAAGTGCGCCATCCTCAGTTCTTCGACGGCGGTCGAGCCCACGTGAGTCTCGATCGGCTCCTCGTCGATGTCAACGCCGAGCGGGTGATCCTCGACAGCCGTCCGCTGTTCGCCAATCCTCCGACCGATGACGCGGAACGCGATGGATGGAGCAAGAAGCCGCGGGTGCCCGTGACCCCGACCGCGCTCACGGACATGCCGATCGTGCGCTTGATCGGACGGACATCGCTGGCCGAGACCGCCGCCGGCTGGCAACCGTGGCTCCCTGTGTTGCGCCAGTGGATCGACGAGGGTAGG